>NZ_JBDKXK010000018.1:0-213724 GCF_039710735.1 Cupriavidus sp. DL-D2
CCAAAACCCCTCGACAGCCAACGCTGCGAGGGGTTTTGTCTTTGGGTCTTCGGGTTTAACGTTGATACCGGGGTTGTTGTATTCCTGTTTTCAGGGTCCCGGAGCATTCCGGCCTCAATACGCTTCTGATAAGGTCCACTCTCAAGCGCTGTACCGAAATCAGCGCGATGCAGTCTGCAACAGGAAGTCGCGGTGCCGCATGGCCTGACGCATGTTGTTGAGATTTGGCTAGCGGGTGGGGAAACAGGGTTTAGGGGGTCTTATGGCCAAGGAGTTTAGGCCAGCACTGGCATGTGTTGCGGGTATCGTATTGCTCGCCGGCTGTGCATCATCGGCATTGCCGCCAGTGGATCCGTCGAAGATGGCGGATATTTCAGATGGGAGTTGCAAGACGTTCGCGGTAAAAGCCGTGCCGATCACGGCTTCGGCCGCGGCGACTCCCGGTCCGTTGGCGCTCGCCAACCGGAGTGCGCCTTCTGACGTCGATGCGGAAGCTGGCGCGGATGGCGAAGCCGAAGCTGACGCCGAATTGGCGCAGCCCCTGGCGCAACTACCGCCATTTTCCCTGCTGGCGTCCTCAGGCCAGATGCAGTCGACCGGCTGGCAGCCCTGGAGGGTCAATCGGAACAAGACGCCCACGCGTTATAGCCTGACCGAACTGGACCAGCATACGGTCTTGCACGCACAGGCCGATGCGTCGGCGTCCGGTCTCTACGTCCCGCTGACCGAACGCGAAGCCCGAACGTTGCGTTGGCGCTGGAAGACGCGTGATGTGATCCGTGTTGCCGATAACGCGGTGAGTCATCGCGAGGATGCGCCGCTGCGAATTTTCGTGGCGTTCGACGGAGATCGCAGCAGTTTGCCGCTACGTGACCAGCTGATGTACGAAATGGCGCGCATCACCACGGGCCGTGAGATGCCCTATGCCACGCTGATGTACATCTGGGGTGGCCGTCGGCCCGAAGGCAGCATCCTGAACAATCCACACACCGATCGAGTGCGTATGATCGTCGTCGATTCGGGCACGCGCCACACGAATGAATGGCGATGCCATGAGCGGGATTTACGTGCCGACTATCGGAAGGCGTTCGGTTCGGATCCCGGCAAGATCCTGGCTGTCGGCTTGATGACCGATACCGATAATACAAAGAGTCGTGCCGAATCCTGGTACGGTGATATCGCAATCGACTAGTGCCTGCGAGGCGGACGACGGCCAGTATAGGCCGGCGTCCTTCCTCGGATCAGGCCGCAGGTAGCCACTTCTCCACAAGCTTCACGAAGAACGTCGAGCCAACCGGCAGCAATTCGTCGTTAAAGTCGTAGCTCGGGTTGTGCAGCATGCACGGGCCGATGCCGTGGCCAGCCTCTCGGTGTGAGCCTTCGCCATTGCCAATGAACAGGTAACAGCCCGGCTTCTCCTGAAGCATGAACGAGAAGTCTTCGGCGCCCATCGTCGGCTCTACGTTGCCATCGACGTTCGATGCGCCCACCAGTTCGCTCGCGATGCCCACGGCGAACTCGGCTTCTGCCGCGCTGTTGATGGTCGGCGGATAGTTGCGGCGGAATTCGAAGTCGATTGTGCAATCGAACGCCTGCGCCACGGCGCGCGACACTTCCTCCATGCGCCGCTCGATCAGATCGAGAACTTCCACAGTGAACGTCCGCACCGTGCCACCGAGCCAGACTTCGTTCGGCACGATGTTCGTGGCGTCCCCACCATGGAACTGCGTCACCGAGATCACGGCCGTATCGATCGGACGCTTGTTGCGCGTGATGATGCCCTGCAGTGCCGAGACGATTTGCGCGCCGGTGAACACCGGATCGCAACCGTTGTGAGGCATTGCGGCATGGGCGCCCTTGCCCCGCACCACGATCTTGAATTCATTGCTCGATGCCATGAGCGGACCGGCCGTCGTGCCGAACGAACCCACCGGCATGCCGGGCCAGTTGTGCATGCCGAACACGGCATCGCACGGGAAGCGTTCGAACAGGCCGTCCTTGATCATCTCGCGCGCGCCGCCACCGCCTTCTTCAGCAGGCTGGAAAATCAGATGTACCGTGCCGTCGAAGTTGCGATGCTCGGCCAGGTAGTGCGCGGCGCCAAGCAGCATCGCCGTGTGACCATCGTGACCACATGCGTGCATCTTGCCTTCGTGCTGCGAACGATGGCCGAACGTGTTGGCTTCCTGTAGCGGCAGGGCATCCATGTCAGCGCGTAGGCCGATCGAGCGGGTGCCGGTGCCGTTGCGCAGCACGCCCACCAGGCCGGTGGTACCCAGGCCGCGATGGACGTCGATGCCCCAGGATTCAAGATTCTTTGCTACGACATCGGCGGTGCGCTGCTCCTCGAAGCAGAGTTCCGGGTGAGCGTGTATATCGCGTCGGATGGCGCGGATTTCGGCTTGCGCCTGAAGGATTTCGGGAATGAGCTTCATGATGCCGTCGAGGCTGATCGGACATTTGCGATACCCCGATCATACGACGCCTATCGTAGAAGCGCCAAAACAAGGCCAGAGCGTCACGTTGATCGTAGAAACTGGTGCAGCGCCGCATCGGCGGGAAGCTGAGTGCGGGTGGGTTTCCCCGCATGGCGTCCACCGTCGCGTGCTGGAACAGTTCATGCTTGAAGTGCCCGGCCGGTTGCGCCCCGCGCTGCACGGTGGAACGCCGCACCAAAACGCGGCCTTTTCATCGTGATCACAGTGGGTGCGTGGCTGATCCATATTGTCATTTCAAGACATCCCTCCAGGGAGAATCGCACGATGTCCCTCAGCAACGTCAAGAAGGCGCTTGGCAAGAAGGCCGGCACGGTCATATTAGCTGGCGCTCTTGCCCTCGGCCTGTCAGCCCCTGCGCTCGCCGCCGATATCAAGATTGCCTTGAGTTCGCCGCCGACCTCGATGGACCCGCATTTCTACAACCTGTTCTCGAACATCAATGTGTCCGAGCACGTGTTCGATTCGCTGATCAAGCTCGATCCCGACAGCAAGATCGTGCCGGGGCTGGCGGAGTCGTGGAAGCTGGTGAACAACCTGACATGGGAGTTCAAGATCCGCAAGGGTGTGAAGTGGCACGATGGCACGGAACTCACCACCGAGGATGTGGTGTGGTCGCTCGATCGTCCGGCCACCATTCTCAACAGCCCAGGCAAGTTCGACGTCTACACCAAGGCGATCATCAACAAGAAGATCATCGACAAGTACACGATCCAGCTGACTACCAATCAGCCGTATCCGTTGATGCTGAATGACCTGACGTCGATCTTCATGGTGCAGAAGAAGGCCACGCAGGGTCTGACCTCTGATGACTTTGCGCAGGGCAAGGGGATGATCGGTACGGGTCCGTTCAAGTTCGTGAGCTATGCCCGCGACGATCGGGTGGAACTGGTTCGCAACCCCGACTACTGGGGTGCGAAGCCGGCCTGGGACAAGGTCACGTTGCGCTTCATCCCGAACCCGGCCACGCGCCTGGCCGCGCTGCTTTCCGGCGATGTGCAGGCCATCGAGAACGTGCCGACCCCGGACCTGCCGAAGGTTCGCAACGATCCCAAGCTGCAGTTCTTCTCGAAGATCTCGCATCGCGTGATCTACCTGTACTTCGATGCCAAGCGTGACAAGTCGCCGTTTGTCACGACGAAGGAAGGCCAGCCGATGGACAAGAACCCGCTGAAGGATGCGCGGGTGCGTATTGCCATCAGCACGGCTATCAACCGGCAGGGCATCAAGGACCGGCTGATGGAAGGCTTGTCCGAGCCGACGAACAACCTGGTGCCGCCCACGCTGTTCGGCTACAACCCGGCTTTGAAGACGCTGAAGTACGACCCGGAAGCCGCCAAGAAGATGCTGGCTGACGCTGGCTATCCGAACGGCTTCGGCATCACGCTGCACACGCCGAACAACCGCTATGTGAACGACGAGAAGATTGCACAGACCATCGCGCAGAATCTGACGCGCATCGGCATCAATACGAAGGTGGAAGGCATGCCGATGGCCACGTACTCGTCGAAGGGTATCAAGCACGAGTGGTCGTTCGGACTGCTTGGCTGGGGTGCACAGACCGGCGAAGTCAGCTCGCCGCTGCGCGCGCTGCTGGCCTGCGAGGACTCGAAGAAGGGCTTCGGCACCACCAACTGGGGCGAGTACTGCAATCCGAAGATGGACCCCGTGCTGGAAAAGGCGCTGGCCACCGTGGATGACGCGGAGCGTTCGAAGTTGCTCCAGGAAGCCACGGCCATTGCAGTGCTGGACGGCGGCATCATTCCCATCCACCATCAGGTGACGACATGGGCGACGCAGAAGGGCATCACGTACGTGCCGCGTACCGACGAGCGCACCTACGCGCACCTCTTCAAGCCGCAGCAGTAAGTGGCCGCAGAAAATGGCAGCGCTAAGTAGATAGTCGCAAAATCGGAGCCGGCGCAGCAGCCGGCCGGCTCCGGTATCATCGCGGCCCCGGCCCGCCAGAATGGCCGGGCGTACTGCCCACGACATCCCCCGTGGGTCGCGAACCCGCTGGCCGTGCCATGGCACACCGGCGAAAGGATAGCGTCTGAAACATGCTGGTTTTCATCATCCGGCGACTGATGCAGAGCGTGATCGTGCTGCTGGTCATGTCGTTGCTCGTCTTTCTCGGCGTGTTTGCGATCGGCAATCCGGTCGACATCCTGATCAGCCCGCAGGCCGACCAGGAAGACATCAAGCGCACCATTGCCGCGCTCGGTCTCGACAAGCCACTATGGGAGCAGTACTGGATCTTCCTGCAGAACGCGCTGCACGGAAATCTGGGAACATCATTCGCCCATGGCACCCCAGCGCTCAAGCTGATTTTCGAACGCATGCCGGCCACGATGGAGCTGGCCATCTGCGCGATCCTTCTCGCTATCGTGCTCGGTATTCCGCTGGGACTGTGGGCCGGACTGCGGCCGAATGGCGTGGCGGGCAAGACCATCATGACCGTGTCAATTCTCGGCTTCTCGCTGCCCACGTTCTGGGTGGGCCTGATGCTGATCATGGTGTTTGCTGTGCAACTCGGCTGGCTGCCGTCGAACGGACGCGGCGAGACGGTACGGGTGCTCGGCATGTCGCTGAGTTTCCTGACGCTGGATGGCATCCGGCACCTGATCCTGCCCGCCATCACGCTGTCGCTGCTCAATATCGCGATGGTGATCCGGCTCACGCGGGCTGGCACGCAGGAGGCGATGCTGCAGGACTACGTGAAGTTCGCGCGCGCCAAGGGGCTGTCGAACACGCGCATCGTTGGCGTACACGTGCTCAAGAACATCCTGATTCCCATTGTCACGGTGATCGCGCTGCAGTTCGGTTCGATCATCGCGTTCGCCATCGTTACCGAATCGATCTTTGCATGGCCCGGCATGGGCAAGCTGATCATCGATTCGATCCAGTTGCTGGACCGCCCAGTGATCGTCGCGTACCTGATGGTCATTGTGACCCTGTTCATCCTGATCAACCTGCTGGTGGACATCGTCTACAGCATGCTCGATCCGCGCGTGCGCATCGCTGACAACAAGGGCTGAGCCATGAGCACTCCGACCATACCCGATGCCGCCGCCACGCCAGTGGCCGCCGTGAAGGAGCAGACACCGTTCCGCCGCTTCGCGCGGCAGTTCCTGGAGAGCAAGCTGGCGGTGCTGGGCCTTGTCACGCTGATCGTGCTGCTGCTGATTGCGATCTTCGCGCCATGGCTGGCGCCGCAGAATCCGTACGACCTCGCCACGCTCGATGTGCTCGATGCGCGCATGGCGCCGGGCGAACAGTCCGGCATGGGCATGACCTTCCTGATGGGTTCCGACGAACAGGGCCGCGATATGTTGTCGGCCGTGATGTACGGCCTGCGTATCAGTGTGGGCGTGGGTGTGGTGAGCACGGTGATCGCCCTGCTGATCGGCGCGACACTGGGTCTGCTGGCCGGTTTTCTCGGCGGCCGCACGGAAGTGTTCATCATGCGCGTGGCCGACCTGCAGCTTTCGTTTCCGCCAATCCTGCTGGCGCTGATCCTTCTGGCATTCCTGCGGCCCGGCATTGGCAATATCGTGATCGCGCTGGTGGCCGTGCAGTGGGCTTACTACGCGCGGACTACGCGCAGCGCGGCGCTGGTGGAGCGGCGGAAGGAGTATATCGAGGCGGCCACGTGCCTGGGGCTGCCCCCGCGTCGCATCATGTTCCGGCATTTGCTGCCGAACTGCCTGCCGCCGCTGATCGTGATTGCTGCGCTGCAGGTGGCATCCGCCATCACCCTCGAAGCCACGCTGTCGTTCTTGGGGCTGGGCGTGCCGGTGACGGAACCGTCGCTGGGCATGCTGATCGCCAACGGCCAGCAGTACATGCTGTCGGGCAAGTACTGGATAAGTTTCTTCCCGGGCATCGCACTGGTGATCACCATCGTGGCGATGAACCTCGTGGCCGACCAGTTGCGCGATGTGCTGAACCCGCGCCTGCAAACGCAATGATCGAACGGGAGCCAACATGACGCAGCCGACTCTCGTCGTTGAAAACCTGAAGACGCAGTTCTTCACACGCGCCGGCGTGGCCAAGGCCGTGGACGATGTGTCGTTCACGGTGGGACGCGGCGAAATCATGGGACTGGTCGGGGAATCGGGTTCTGGCAAATCCATGACCGGGTACTCGATCATGGGATTGATCGATCCACCGGGCAAGGTCGTCGATGGTCGCATCGCGCTGACCAGCCGCGACGGTGTCACGCGCGACCTGCGCACGCTCACTGCCGCGCAGCAACGCGATGTGCGCGGCAATCGCATCGCCATGATCTTTCAAGATCCGATGATGACGCTGAACCCGGTCCTGCGTATCGACACGCAGATGATCGAGGCCGTGCGTGCGCATGACAACGTCAGCAAGGCCGCGGCCCGCGAGCGCGCTCGCAATGCGCTGGCACGCGTAGGCATTCCGTCGCCCGACGAGCGGTTGCTGGCCTATCCGCATCAGTTCTCTGGCGGCATGCGGCAACGCGTGGCCATCGCCATCGCGCTGCTGAACAAGCCGGACCTGATCATCGCCGACGAACCCACCACGGCACTCGACGTGACGATCCAGGGCCAGATCCTTTACGAGATGCAGACGCTGTGTCGCGAGTCGGGCACCGCGCTGATCTGGATCACGCATGACCTGTCCGTGGTGGCCGGTCTCGCGGACAAGGTGTGTGTGATGTACGCCGGCAAGATCGTGGAATCGGGCGATGTGCGACAGGTGCTGGAGCGTCCTGGGCATCCATACACGCATGGGCTGATCGGCTCGGCGCCATCGCGCAATCCACGCGGTACGCCACTGCGGCAGATCCCGGGCATGACGCCGTCGCTTCTGAACCTGCCGGGCGGCTGCTCGTTCCGCAATCGTTGTCCCTACGCCACGGAAATCTGCAAGACCGATCCGCCGCTCGATACCTCGCCCGATGGTCCTCAGCTACGCTGCTTCCATCCGGTCCATGCCCAGCAGGAGGCTGCATGAGCACGCCGGTGATCGATACCCCCAATGCCGCAGTGGCTGTACCGAACGCGGAGAGCAGCATGCCGCCGGCGCCGCTGCTGGAACTGCGCAGCGTGTCGAAGCGTTTCGTGAAGTCGCTCGATGTGGCCGCGAAGATCGCCAACGTCTTCGGCGCAAAGCAGAAGATGGAAGTGGTGCACGCCGTGGACAAGGTGGACCTGGCGATCCGTACCGGCGAAGTCGTCGGGCTGGTGGGCGAGTCGGGCTGCGGCAAGTCCACGCTCGGACGCATGGCCGTGGGCCTGCATTCGTTGACCGAAGGCGAGCGCTTCTGGCGCGGCACCGATCTCGATCGGTTGCCACCGGAGAAGAAACGCGAGCGGCAACTGGCGATCCAGATGATTTTCCAGGACCCTTACGCGTCGTTGAATCCGCGCCTGCGCGTGCTCGATATCGTCGGCGAGGCGCCGGTCGTGCATGGCATGGTCGACAAGAATGCGCAGCAGGCGTACGTGGAAGACATGCTCGTGCGCGTGGGGATGGACCCCACTGTGCTGCGGCGTTTTCCGCACCAGTTCTCGGGTGGTCAGCGGGCACGTATTGGCATTGCACGCGCACTGGCTGTGAAGCCGGAATTTCTGGTGTGCGATGAATCGGTGGCAGCGCTCGACGTATCGATCCAGGCCCAGGTGCTGAACCTGTTCATGCGCCTGCGTGAAGAACTGAACCTGACCTATCTCTTCATCAGCCACGATCTCGGCGTGGTCAAGCACATCAGCGACCGCGTGATGATCATGTACCTGGGGCGTGTGGTGGAGTCAGCGCCCACTGAGCAGGTGTTTTCGTCACCCAACCATCCGTACACGCAGGCACTGCTGGCCGAGGCACCGAAGCTGGAGGTTGGCAAGAAGACGTATGGGGCGATTCGCGGAGAAATCCCGTCGCCTCTGAATCCGCCGATGGGTTGTCACTTCCATCCACGCTGCCCGCACGCCATGCCGCGTTGCAGGGAGGAGCAACCGATGCTGAAGGAGATCGCGCCGATGCGGTGGTCGGCTTGTCATTTGAATGATGCCGCCTAGTCTCCCTGTCGGTGTTCTCCCCTCTCCCGCGTAGTGGGAGAGGGGAGCAAGCCAGACGAAGCGGTAGAGCACTACCGAATCACCGCACCCTTCGAATTAATGATCGTCATCTCCACGAACTTCGACCCGACGTGGTTGTCTGGTCCGAACTGGACGATGTAGCCGCCGAGGTCTACATTGCGCATGCTTTCCATGGCGGTGACAAAGCGTTCGCGGGTCAAGTCCTTGCCCGCGCGGCGCAATCCTTCCACGAATGCCTTGGCGGCGATGAAGCCTTCGATACTGGCGTAGTCGAACTCGTTCGATTTGCCGGCGGCCTGCAGCAGGCGCAGGTATTCGCGCACCACCGGCAGCGTGGCGTTGCCCGGATGCGGCATCACCTGCGAGATGATCACACCGCTGCCTTGCGGGCCCACTTCGCGGGCCAGTGCCTGCGTGCCGACGAACGACACGTTGTAGAACTGGCCACTGTAGCCCCGGCGCAGCGCTTCCTTCACGAAAGCGCCCACGGTGCGGTAGGCGCTGATCAGCACTACGGCATCGGGCTTGGCCTTCATCGCGCCCTGCATGGCGTCGCCGATCTCGACGGTGTTGCGGATCACGCTTTCCTGCGCCACCAGCTTCACACCGCTGTCGGCCGGCAGCGTCTTGATGGCGTGCTCGATGCCCGAGATGCCAGCGCGGCCATAGGCGTCGTCGTTGTAGACCACGGCGATGCGCTTGAGCCCGGTGGTGCGGATCTGGCGCACGATGGCAGCAGTTTCCTCGTCGTAGCCGGCGCGCACGTGGAACACATAGCGGCTGTGCGGCTCGCGCAGCGATTGCGCGCCCGTGAAGGGCGCGAAGAACGGGATGCGCATGTGATTGACCAGCGGCAGCACGGCCTGGCTCGTCGGCGTGCCCACGTAGCCGAACAGCGCGAAGACGCGCTCTTCCTCGATCAGCTTCCTGGTGTTCTTGATGGCCTCGTCGGGCTCGTACATGTCGTCGAGCGCCTTAAGCTCGATCTTGCGTCCGAACACGCCGCCCTGGCTGTTGATGTGGTCGAAGTACAGGCGCGCGCCCGCGTTCATCTGCTTGCCGAGCACTGCGGTGGAGCCCGTCAGCGCGGCCGACTGGCCCAGTACGATGGTGTCGGCCGTCACCCCGGTTTCCCCGGCGGCAGTGTTGACGCCCAGCGCGGCACCCGATACGCCGCATGCCGCGATGGCGGACGCCACCATCACGCCGACCATCAGCTGCCGGCGCTTGACCCCTGTCTTGAAACCCATGTAAATCCCCGTCAAAAAATCCGTACAACGTTCTGATTGATTCTGATGTTCTGTGCTGCTGGCGGACCCGCATCCCTTGTCCGGTCTTGTGCCGATACGGGCTTCCGACCGAGGGCCGGACTGCGCCGGCACATCATAATCGAATACAATCGGAGCCAAACAAATTCCCCGGTCCGGCAGGTTTTCGCCGACGCAGTGGCGCCACAGTCACGCCGTTGACACGCGCCCGGCCTGCTGTCTTTTCTGCCCGTACCGGGTGCCCCAGCCTGAATTACCTCTGATCGCCATGGCCCCCCGCATCGTTCGTGCCGCCTGTCCCCATGATTGCCCCGATACCTGTGCATTGCTCGTCACCGTGGAGGACGGGCGCGCGATCAAGGTGGCCGGTGATCCAGACCATCCCGGCACGCAAGGGGTGCTTTGCACGAAGGTGTCGCGCTATACCGAACGCACCTATCATCCAAATCGTGTGTTGACGCCGCTGCGCCGCGTGGGCCGCAAGGGCGAGGGCAAGTTCGAATCGGTGTCGTGGGACGAGGCACTCGACGAAATCGCCGCGCGGCTGTCAGCCATCGCGGCGCGCAATCCGGAAGCCATCGTGCCGTACAGCTACGCCGGTACGATGGGACTGGTGCAGGGCGAGAGTATGGCGGCGCGCTTCTTCCACAAGCTCGGTGCGTCGCTGCTGGATCGCACGATCTGCGCCAGCGCAGGGGCCACGGCGCTCAAGTACACCTATGGCGCGAGCGTCGGGATGGACATGGAGCATGTGGTCGACGCCAAGCTGGTGATCATCTGGGGCGGCAATCCGATCGCATCGAACCTGCACCTGTGGACGCGTGTGCAGGAAGCCAAGCGTCGCGGCGCCACGCTGGTAGCCATCGATCCGTATCGCTCGCTGACCGCCGAGAAGTGCCATCGCCACATTGCGCCGATGCCGGGCACGGATGGCGCGTTGGCGCTGGCGATGATCCACATCCTGATTCGCGACGACCTGCTCGATCACGACTACATCGCGCAGCATACGGTGGGCTTCGACGCGCTGCGCGAGCGCGCGATGGAATTTCCGCCCGCCCGCGCCGCCGAGATCTGCGGTGTGCCGGTGGAAGATATCGAGTGGCTGGCCGGCCTCTACGGCAATCTGGCCGTGCGCGAGCGCCAGCCCGTGGCGATCCGTATGAACTACGGCATGCAGCGCGTGCGCGGCGGTGGCCAGGCGGTGCGCGCGGTCGCGAGCTTGCCGTCCCTGGTGGGCGCATGGCGCCAGGCAGCTGGCGGCATGCAGTTGTCGACGTCCGGCTTCTTCCCGATCGATCACGAGACGCTGCAGCGTCCGGACCTGCTGCCGAACTGGCCCAGCCAGCCGCGCACCGTGAACATGAGCACGATCGGCGACGCCCTGCTCGACGATGGCACCACCGGCCAGGGTCCGAAGATCGAGGCCGTGGTGGTCTACAACAGCAACCCCGTGGCCGTGGCACCGGAGTCGGTGAAGGTGGCCGAAGGCTTCGCACGGGAAGACCTGTTCACGGTGGTGCTGGAACACTTCCGCACCGATACGGCGGACCACGCCGATTTCGTGCTGCCGGCCACGACGCAGCTCGAACACGTCGATGTGCACAAGGCCTACGGCCACACGTACTTCCTGGCCAACAACCAGGCGGTGGAGCCGCTGGGCCAGGCGCTGCCGAACACGGAGATTTTCCGACGGCTGGCGGCGCGCATGGGCTTCACCGAGCCGTGTTTTGCCGATAGCGACGAGACCATCGCCAGCCAGGCCATCCTGCGCGAAGACAAGCGTGCGGCGGGCATCAGCTGGGAGTCTCTCAAGGAGCAGGGCTGGCAGAAGCTGAGTGTCGGCGCCGCGCCGTTCGCTGACGGTAATTTCCCGACGCCATCCGGCAAGTGCGAGTTCTATTCGGAGGCGATGGCGCGTGACGGCCTGGACCCCGTGCCGGCCTATGTGCCGCCGTACGAAGCGCCGTCGTCCGCCCCGGAACTCGCCGCGCGCTATCCGCTGGCGATGATCTCGCCGCCGGCGCGCAACTTCCTCAACAGCTCGTTCGTCAATGTGGATAGCCTGCGTGCCACCGAGGGCGAGCCGCATCTTGACATCCACCCGGACGACGCCGCCGCACGCGGCATCGTCCACGGCGCGATGGTGCGGGCGTATAACGACCGCGGCAGCATGCAGGCGCGCGCCCGCGTGACGGATCGCGCCAAGCGCGGGCTGGTCGTGGGCCTGTCGATCTGGTGGAAGAAGCTGGCGCCGGATGGCAAGAACGCCAACGAACTGACCAGCCAGCGCCTCACCGACATGGGCCGCGCGCCGGTCTTCTACGACTGCCTCGTCGAAGTGGAGGCGGTCCCCTCGGAGGCATTGGCATCATGATCCGTTGGCCGGCCCGCCGGCGCCTGGCGGGTATCGTCGCGATACTCGCCCTGGGCGCACTGGCGGCCGGCTGCGACACGATCGGCTACTACTATCAGTCGATCGGTGGTCACCTGGGCGTGATGGCTTCGGCCAAGCCCATCGACGACGCCATCGCCACGGCCAATGGCGCCAACGACGCCCGGCTCGCCCAACGGCTCGAACTGGCGCGCCGCATCCGCGACTACGCCTCACGCGAACTGAAGCTCCCCGACAACGGCAGCTATCGCCGCTACGCCAATCTGCACCGGCCCTATGTGGTCTGGAGCGTCTTCGCCACGCCCGAACTGTCGATGGACCTGCGCAAGTGGTGCTTCCCGGTGGTCGGGTGCATCACCTATCGCGGTTACTACGACCAGAACGATGCCGAGCATTACGCGAAGGGTTTGCGCGGTGAAGGCTTCGAGGCCTACGTGGCAGGCATCCCGGCCTACTCGACGCTCGGCTATTTCGACGATCCGCTGCTGAACACTTTTGTCTACCAGCCCGAGGGCGAACTGGCGCGGCTGATCTTCCACGAACTGGCGCATCAGGTGGTCTACGTGCGCAACGACACCGCGTTCAACGAGTCGTTTGCCACGGCGGTGGAGGCCGCTGGCGTAGAGCGCTGGCTGGCGCAGGAAGGTTCGGCCGATGCACGTGCGAGCTACCGGATCTACGATGGCCGGCGCCGCCAGTTCCGGGCGATGCTGCTCGATACGCGCGACAAGCTCGTGAAGCTGTACAAATCCCCGCTGGACGATGCCGCCAAGCGCCAGGGCAAGGCGCGCATCTTCGAAGAACTGCGTGACGAGTATGGAACGCTGAAAGTGGAGTGGGCCGGCTACACCGGCTACGACCGCTGGTTCGACCAGCCGCTGACCAACGCCCACCTGGCCGCCGTGGCCACTTACCAGCAATGGGTGCCCGCGTTCACGGCGCTGCTCGCGCAATCCGGCGGCGACTGGGATCGTTTCTACGCCGCAGCACGCCAGATCGGCGACCTTCCGCCTGCCGAGCGCGATGCCGCACTGCGCAAGCTGGCACCTCCGGCCACGGAGGTCACGCCGTTGACAGCGGGACAGTCCGGCACTCCTGCCGCGCGGCCCTGAACAACGCTCTGCCCATCCCCTGAATCGCGGGAGTTTCCCGATGGTGGCGAGCGCAGTGCGTGCGAGAATGTCGCCTATGTCTCATGCCCCGAGAAAACCCGGCCACACGCCGCGCGCCACCATTGCCGCCACCCTGAGCGAGGACGGTCCGGCGCGCTCGCACGTTGCCGAACGCCAGGAAGCGCGCCGACGCCAGATCCTTGATACCGCCGCGCAGCTTTTCTACACGAAAGGCTACCCGGGCATGACGATGAACGACCTGTGTCGGGCGCTGGGTGTCACCAAGCCCGCGGTCTATTACTACTTCTCGGACAAGTACGAGATATTCGACATCCTGTGCCGCGAATCGGCGCAAACCTGCCTGCCTGTGATTCGCGAGACGGCCGATCCGTCCCTGCCGGTGCGCGAGCGCCTGCATGCCTGCCTGCTGGAGATGGCGAGGCGCTGCGTCAAATGCCACGTGGCAGCGGCGTTGAGCTTCCGCGACAACCAGTACCTGCAGCCAGAGACAGTGGACTGGCTCAACAGCATGGCCCGCGATTTCTACCGCGACCTGTATGGCCTGCTTGAGGAAGGGCGCGCGGCTGGCGTGTTCGCCTTCGGCGATGCGCGCGTGACAGCCCATTCCATGGGCGGCGTGATCGGCTTCATGTACACCTGGCACGAACCGGATCGCATGGACCCTGAAACGCTGGCGATCGAGCTGGCGCAGAACATGATGAAGCTGGTGTTGCCGGCCTGATTGATCGCGGCCAATCGTTGCAAAGATCGTCAGGGTATTCCCTCGAATGGATGGCTGCGTGACGCATAATCCACGATTTCCGCGATCGAATTCGTGGAGGACTTCGTCTAACGGGTTGTCTTTACATGGGGCAGGCGTTTAGCATTCCCAAAAAATCGAACGACCATTCAGAAAATTCAGGAGACGGTATGGAAAAGCTGTGGCTGAAACATTATCCGGCAGGCGTACCGGCAGAGATCGACGCCAGCCAGTTCCGTTCGCTGGCCCAGTTGCTCGAGGAATCGTTCCGTACCTACGCTGATCGCCGTGCGTTCATCTGCATGGACAAAGCCATCACCTATGGTGAGCTGGACGCGCTCTCGCGGCACTTCGCGGCGTGGCTCCAGGCACGTGGCCTGCGTCCCGGCGCCCGCGTTGCCATCATGATGCCGAACGTGCTGCAATACCCGGTGGTGCTGGCCGCCGTACTGCGCGCGGGCTACGTGGTGGTCAACGTCAATCCGCTCTACACGCCGCGCGAACTGGAACACCAGTTGAAGGACAGCGGCGCCGAAGCCATCGTCATCCTGGAGAACTTCGCTTCCACGCTGCAGGCCGTGCTCCCAGCCACGCCGGTCAAGCACATCGTGGTGGCCAGCATGGGCGACATGTTGGGCGGCCTGAAGGGTGCCATCGTCAATTTCGTGGTGCGCAACGTCAAGAAGATGGTGCCCGCGTGGGAGCTGCCCACCTGCGTGCGCTTCAACGATGTGCTGGCCGAGGGCCGCAGCATGGAACTGAAGCCGGTCAGCACCGGCCCGGACGACATCGCCTTCCTGCAGTACACGGGTGGCACCACGGGGGTGTCGAAGGGCGCAGTGCTGCTACACCGGAACATCGTGTCGAACGTGCTGCAGTCGGAAGCATGGATGCAACCGGCGCTGGCCAAGGGCGCGCACATCGACCAGGTCATCACGATCACGGCGCTGCCGCTGTATCACATCTTCGCGCTGACGGTCTGCTGCCTGCTGGGCATGCGTAGCGGCGGCCTGAGCATCCTGATTCCGAATCCGCGTGATATCCCAGGCTTCATCAAGGAACTGCAGAAGTACAAGTTCAACATGTTCCCGGCCGTGAACACGCTCTACAACGCGCTGCTGAACCATCCCGATTTCAGCAAGGTGGACTGCTCCGGGCTGCGCGTGGCCAACGGCGGCGGCATGGCCGTGCAGGAAGCCGTGGCCAAGAACTGGCTGGCCAAGACGGGCTGCCCGATCATCGAGGGCTACGGCCTGTCCGAGACCTCGCCGTCGGCCACCTGCAACCCCACCGATACCGACGCCTTCTCGGGCACCATCGGCTTGCCGCTGCCGTCCACCGAAGTGTCGATTCGCGACGACGACGGCAACGAACTGCCGCTCGGCCAGCCCGGCGAGATCTGCCTGCGCGGCCCGCAGGTGATGGCTGGTTACTGGAACCGCCCGGACGAGACCGCCAAGGTCATGACTCCGGACGGGTTTTTCAAGACCGGCGACATCGGCGTGATGGACGAACGCGGCTATACGAAGATCGTCGACCGCAAGAAGGACATGATCCTGGTCTCGGGCTTCAACGTGTACCCGAACGAGGTGGAAGGCGTGGTGGCGGAATGCCCGGGCGTGTTGGAAGTGGCAGCCGTCGGTGTGCCGGACCAGCACTCGGGCGAGGTGGTCAAGCTGTTCGTGGTCAAGAAAGATTCGGCCCTGTCAGAAGCCGACGTGATCGCCTTCTGCAAGGAACGGCTCACTGGCTACAAGCGACCCAAGTACGTGGAATTCCGCACGGAACTGCCGAAGACCAATGTCGGGAAGATTTTGCGGAGGGAGCTGCGGGATAGTCGGAAGGCGGCTTAAGCTTTCTCTCTCCCGGGTGGTTGTTCCCCTCTCCCGCACTCCGGAGAGGGGAGGCCACTATCAGTAGCAAGACCCCTCAACACTCATTCGACGGCGCCATCTGCGGCTGCGTCTGCCCATCCGGATAGATCAGCCGCACACATACACCCGGCTCTAGCCCCTGCGCCGCAGGCGCGTCCACCTGGGCCAGCGTCCCATCGTTGGCCTTCACCTTGTAGCGGTACAGATCGATTTGCTGCGGCGGCGCCGGACGGCTGAAGAGTCGCGTCAGGTCCACCGACACCCCCACGCCGCCACCGCCACCCCCTCCGCCTGCGAAGCCTCCCACGCCTACCCCAGTGGCCCCATAGGGCGTACCGGGGTTTGCCACGTCCACGCGGGACAGGAACGTCTTCTCGGTCACGCGGCCGAGCTTGATCGTCGCGTTGACAGGGGTGATCTGCGGGGCTGCCGGGGTGCTGCTGCAGGCGGATAGCGTGGCCAGGGTCATCGATACGGCGGCTACGGCCAGTATCGGCATCAGGCGGATGTGAGGTCGGGTCATGGCGTGGTCAGGCTTGTCTTCAAACGTCCCAGCAATCGGAACAGCGCGCGTCTGTCCGTTTCGGCAAGTCCGGAGAACAATTGTTCCACCCAGGCTTCGTGCGCACGCGCCATCTGCGAGAACGCGTCGCGTCCGGCGGGTGTCAGGCGGATCAGAAAGGCGCGGCGATCCGTGGGCAGGGCTTCACGCGTGACCAGGCCCTCCTGCTGGAGCTGGTCGGTGATGCCGGTGACATTGCCGCCCGTGACCATCATGCGACGCGACAGCTCGCCCATCTTGAGGCCCTCGGGATGGCGATCGAGTTGCGACATGAGGTCGAAGCGCGGCAGCGTGACCGCAAAGTCCTGCCGTAGCCGCGAGCGGATATCGCTCTCGATCAGCGTGGTGCAGGTGAGCAGGCGCAGCCAGAGCCGCAGCGCCTCGTGCTCCGATTCGCCGGCGCTGGTTTCCAGGTCTACTGGCGCAGCGTCGGCCGGACTGCTGCCGGCGGAAGGATTGGGCATCGGGATTGGGGCAACCTGAACATTTGATGCCTGAAGTATATGCGCGATGCCCGCGCCATCCGATAGCGTCAGTCCACCTTCGCGCCCGAATCCTTAACCACCTTCGCCCACTTCGTGGTTTCGCTGCGGATCAATGCGGCGAACTGCTCGGAGGTATTGCCCGAGGGCTCGGCGCCCTGGGCCTGCAACCGCTCGCGCACGGCAGGCGAGTTGAGGCTCTTGGCCACTTCCTGCTGGATGCGATGGACGATCTCGGTCGGCGAGCCGGCCGGCGCCAGCAGACCGAACCACGAACTCGCCTCGAAGCCGGGCAGGTTGGCGGCCTGGGCGATGGTCGGGACACCCGGCAGGGCGGGCGACGGCTTGGCACTGGTTACCGCCAGCGCCTTGAGCTTGCCGGTCTTGATCAACTGCATCGATGAGGGCAGGTTGTCGAACATCACCTGCATCGTGCCGCCGGCCATGTCGGTCAGCGCCGGGCCACTGCCGCGGTACGGGAAGTGGACCATGAACGTGCGCGTCTGCGTCTTGAACAGTTCGCCGGCCAGGTGGATCGACGTGCCATTGCCGCTCGACGCCATGTTCAGCTTGCCGGGATTGGCTCGCGCATAGGCAATCAGGTCGTTGACGCTATTGATCTTGTTCTGGGTGGCAAAGGCCGGGTTGACCACCAGAACGTTCGGCACGGCGGCCACCAGCGTGATCGGTACGAAGTCCTTGATCGGATCAAACGACAGTTTGCCGTAGAGCGACTGGTTGATGCCATGGGTGCCCACGGTCCCCATCAGCAGCGTGTAGCCGTCCGGGGCCGCCTTGGCGACGATGTCCGAGCCGATGTTTCCGCCTGCGCCGGGTTTGTTGTCGACCACCACGTTCCAGCCCGGCAGCTTCGACAGCTCGGCGGATACTGCGCGCGCCATGATGTCGGTGGTGCCGCCGGCCGGGAACGGCACGACCAGCCGGATCGGCTTGTTCGGATACGCGTCGCTGGCATGGGCGGTGGCGATGGCCAGCGGGCCCAGCGCGACGGACATCAGTAGCGCAAGGGTGCGGCGGCGAGGTTGTTGCATGACAGGGTCTCCATGGAAGGCGGCCGGTGTTCCGGTCTGGAGGCCATTCTAGAGGGCGGCGGTTACGGCGCGGATGAGGTGAAACCCGTTGAGACATTTGGGTGCGGGCGTCCGGGCCACGCCATGAAAAAAGGCGCCCGAAGGCGCCCTGCAAAGGAACAATGTCGATACGCGATACTGCGGATCAGAACTTGTGGCGGACACCCACGGCCACACCAACCTGGCTGGTCTTGCCCTGTTCGAGCGGATAGCCGTTGGCGAAGCTGACTGCCGAGGTGTCGAAGTTCAGGCCCGAGTTCTTCACGTACCCGGCCGTCAGGTAGACGTCCGTGCGCTTCGAGAAGTTGTAGTCGGCCACGAAGCTGATCTGCCACGGGTTCTTGGGGTTGTCGCGCACGAATGCCGACGATGCACGCATCGTCTTCACGTCGTCGTAGAAGTACGCCAGCGTCAGGCCCAGCGGTGCGGTGACCTGGTAGTTCACGCCAAACCAGTAATAGTTGTCGCGCAGCAGTTCCTGGTCGTTGGCATCGGTGGTGCGGCCGTAGCGGTATCCCGCCATCACCTTGGCCGGACCGAACGCGTAGCTGGCCGCGGCACCCACCTTGCGCGAGCGGCCCGGCTGGCCGATCGTGATAGTCGGGCGCCATTCGTCATAGGCCACCGTCAGGCCCAGGGGGCCGCTCATGTACAGCACGCCCGCACCACCGCCGGCGTTGTTGTTGAAGTTGCCAGGCGATTCGCCAGCGCCCGCGCCAGCCAGCGGCACCGGACCGATGGCAGCCACGCCCGTACCGAAGCTCCAGTGCGCCTCGGCCGTGACCGGACCCACCTTGGCCGTGTACTTCACGGTGTTGTCCGAACGGAAGTTGGTGCCCAGCTGTGCCACCACCGGCTCGTAGAGCGTCGCGTAGCCGGTCGGCGAGAAGTTCGCGAACATGTCGAACATCGTCGTGTACTGGCGACCGAAGGTCACGCGACCGTACGTGTTGCTCAACAGGCCGACAAATGCCTGACGACCGAACAGGCGGCCGCCTTGCTGCGATCTGCCATCGTCGAGACCGAAACCGCTTTCCAGCACGAACAGCGCCGAGAGGCCGCCGCCGAGATCTTCCGTACCACGCAGGCCCCAGCGCGAGCCGGACAGGCCACCGCCGGTCTGCAGGCCGACACGGCTACCGCCGCCTGCCAGCGAAGGCGGCCGGCCGTTCGGGCCCCAGCTTGCCGGATTGGTATTGAAGCCCGGTGCCAGGTTGTTGTTGTATTCGATCGGCACGTCGACGACGCCGTAGAGCGTCACGCTGGTTTGCGCGTTTGCAGCAGAGGCAAACGCGCTCATCGCGGCAAGCGCGAGTAGCGATTTTTTCATGCTGGGTGATCTCCACTTAAGAATTATTAGTTGAAGCTTCGGAAGGACCTCCTGTGAGCCCTCTACATCCTTCCGCGCTTGACTTCCTGAGAAGCTGCGGACAACTCTAGCAAAACACTTCTTTTTTCGACCCTGTGGTAAACGTCTTGTCTTCTTTTCACAACTAAGGGTTATTGGGTACGCAGGCGCAGGGTGCTCGCGCATGCATGGTCGGCATGGCTGACCTGCACAAAATGCCGCAGGTACAATGCGGGAATTCCCGAGACGCATTCGAGGCAAGCCTCTACCCATCAGTGGGGCATGTTCCATAAGCGTCGGCAGACCTATCCATTGACACGCATGGACACGTTCATCCGAGAATTCGATGTCGCACTGCGCGCAATTGCCGGTGCCACCCGCGCCGGCCGCGCCAATCCCGCCGATCGCCTGACGCCCGACACGGCGCCGATGAGCGCTGCGGACCGCCGCCATGTGGCCGGCCTCATGCGCATCAACCACGTGGGCGAGGTCTGCGCGCAGGCCCTTTACCAGGCGCAGAAGCTGACCGCTCGCACACCGGAAGTCCGCGCGCAGATGGACGCCGCCGCCGCCGAGGAGGAAGACCACCTGGCCTGGTGCGCGGAACGCCTGCGCGAACTGGGTTCACGGCCCAGCCTGCTCAACCCCGTCTGGTATGCGGGCGCATTTGCCATTGGCTGCCTGGCCGGCCGCGCGGGAGATCGCATCAGCCTGGGCTTCGTGGCCGAGACCGAGCGTCAGGTGGAACACCATCTGACCGGACATCTGGAACGCCTGCCAGCAGCCGATGGCCGCTCGCGCGCGATCCTCGAACAGATGCGCGATGACGAGATCCGTCACGGCGATGCTGCGCGCGATGCGGGTGGCGTGCCGCTGCCGGGGCCGGTGCGCGCGTTGATGCGTGCCGCATCGAAGGTCATGACTACGGCGGCGTATCGGATCTGAGTCTTAACTAAGTCGACTCTGAGTCTGAATACGGCCCCTGTGGAAAACCGCCACCAGCCCTTGCTTGGGCAGGGCTGGCGGTAAAACGTTGTATCCTTCCCCACGGCGCGGAACTGAATGCATCGCGCGCTGTCTGGCAGTCCCCCTCCCGTAGTTCTCAGGTGGTTTCTCTGCTTTGCTCCCCAAGTGCTTCATTTCATTAAGGATTCCCATTATCGGTGCGTGAAGTTTGCGCGCTAAGTCTTTGTTCTGATTAAAAAAATCCTGTTTGCCGCCCCATGGCGAGCCTTGACCGGCCAAAATGCTTCCTCTAAAGTGGGAAATAGTGTGAGGAAGTGTATTTTTGTGTGATAAACAGGGCTGTCTCTGCGATGATTCTTATCAGTTGGGACGGTCGCGGGCGAGGATGAATCGACCAGTCGGCGGCGTGAATACTGCGAGTTTCGCCAGTCACGCCGACGGCAACCGGGGGGCTTAGCTTGTTTCAGGGAGCATCGGCGCTGTCGCTGGATGCCAAGGGCCGGATGTCCATTCCGGCCAGGCATCGCGAAGCGCTGCAAACGCAGGCCGAGGGCCGGGTGACGCTGACCAAGCACCCGGACGGCTGCCTGCTGCTCTTTCCTCGCCCGGAGTGGGAGATTTTTCGCGGCCGCATCGCGGCGCTGCCTATGGATGCCCATTGGTGGAAGCGAATTTTCCTCGGCAACGCCGCCGACGTGGAGATGGACGGCGCAGGCCGCGTGCTGATTGCACCGGAACTGCGCAGTGCCGCCATGCTCGACAAGGAAGTGATGCTGCTCGGCATGGGCAGCCATTTCGAAGTCTGGGATGCCGCCACCTACGCCGCCAAGGAACAGGCGGCGATGGCGCAAGGCATGCCGGACGCATTGAAGAATTTCTCTTTCTGAAGAGGTCATGACCCCTAACGCAACGCCGGGGACCACCGCCCTGCGCCATCGCACCGTGCTGCTGGACGAGGCCGTAGACGCGCTCGTCTGGCGGCCCGACGGCGCCTATGTGGACGGCACCTTCGGAAGGGGTGGGCACAGCCGCGCGGTGCTGGCGCGGCTGGGGCCGGCCGGCAGCCTGGTCGCGTTCGACAAGGATCCGGCAGCAATCGCAGAAGCGGGCACCATCAAGGATGCCCGCTTCTCCATTGAGCACGAGAGCTTTGCGGAAATGGGCGCCCGGCTGGCAGGCCGCGCGCCTGTGGCCGGCGTGCTGCTCGACCTGGGTATCAGCTCGCCCCAGATCGACGAGGCGGCGAGGGGATTTTCCTTTCGTTTCGAGGGCCCGCTGGACATGCGCATGGACACCACGCGCGGCGTCACCGCCGCCGAGTGGCTGGCGCAGGCGGACGAGCAGGACATTGCCAGGGTGATACGAGACTATGGGGAAGAACGGTTTGCTGTACAGATTGCAAAGGCGATTGTTGCTCGCCGGCGCGAACCCGGCGATGGCGGACCACTCGCCACTACTTCAGACCTTGCCGCGCTCGTGGCGAAAACCGTCAAGACCCGTGAGAAGGGTCAGGACCCTGCGACCCGCACCTTTCAAGCTCTACGGATTCACGTCAATCAAGAGCTTGCGGACCTCGAAACCGGTCTGAAGGCTGCATACGATCTGCTGCAGGTCGGGGGCCGTCTGGTGGTGATCAGCTTCCACTCGCTCGAGGACCGCATCGTCAAGCGGTTCATGCAGGCGCACGCGCGTCCAGAGCAGGATGTCGATCCCGCGCTGCGCCGTGCGCCGCTGCGCGCGGTGGACCTGCCCCAGCCGACCATGAAGCTGCTGGGCCGCTTCAAGCCGGGTACCGAGGAAGTGGCCGAGAACCCGCGCGCGCGCTCCGCCGTGATGCGCGTGGCCGAGAAGCTTGGAGCGCAGCCGGCATGAACCGCCTGACCTTCTTTCTGCTCGCTGCTCTGATGCTCTGCGCCCTGTCCCTGGTCAGTGCGCAGCATCAGGCGCGCACGCTGTTCGTGGCACTTGAACGCGGGCAGTCCGAGGCCAAGCAACTCGATATCGACTGGTCGCGCCTGCAGTACCAACAGAGTTCGCTCAGCAAGAGTGCCCGCATCGCCGATTCGGCCCGGGACCAGCTCAAGATGTCGCCGGCGCTGGCCGGTCGCACGCACTACCTCCAGGGGGTGATACTGCCCCCCACACCTCCCGATGCCGAAAAGCCGGGCGGAGGCGCTGACAAATGACCGCCCGCCCGAACCTGAACCGCCCCCGCAACGGCAACAAGCCGCGCGGCGAGGCCGCACGTCCGCGCACCGGCCAGTTCTCGGCCAGTCCGGTGCTGGGCCTGCGCCTGCCGATGTGGCGGTCCAAGTTCGTGGTGTTCCTGATGTTTGCCGCGTTCGGGGCGCTGGCCATCCGCGCGATGTGGATCCAAGGGCCGGGCAACCAGTTCTATGAGGCCGAAGGCAAGAAGCGATTCCAACGCACGCTGGAGTTACCGGCCACGCGCGGCAAGATCCTGGACCGCAACGGACTGGTGCTGGCTACGAGTCTGCCGGTCAAGGCCATCTGGGCGGTGCCCGAGGATGTGCCGAACAATATCGACGCCCAGCAGATGCGCCAACTGGCGAAACTGCTGGAGATGTCCGAGAAGGACTTGCGCGCCAAGTTCAACGAGGACAAGAGCTTCGTCTACCTGAAGCGTCAGGTGCTGCCCGACGCGGCTGACAAGATCGCCGCGCTCAAGATCGACGGTATCCACCAGACCCGCGAATACAAGCGCTTCTATCCGGAAGGCGAGGCGATGGCGCACATCGTCGGCTTCACGAATGTCGAGGACAAGGGCCAGGAAGGGATGGAACTGGCGCGCGAGACCGCGCTGGCCGGCCGCCCGGGCGCGCGGCAGGTGATCAAGGACCGGCTGGGCCGCGTGGTCGAGGACGTCGGCATCCTGAAGACGCCGCGCGACGGCGAGGACCTGCAACTGTCGATCGACGCCAAGATCCAGTACCTGGCCTACAACGAGGTCAAGGCCGTGGTAGAGCGCCACAAGGCCAAGGCGGCCAGTGCGGTGGTCATCGATGCCCAGACCGGCGAGGTGCTGGCGCTGGCGAACTGGCCCACTTACAACCCGAACGATCGTAGCCGGCTGTCGGGCGAGCAGTTGCGCAACCGCGTGCTGACCGATACCTTCGAGCCGGGCTCGATGATGAAGCCGATCACGATTGGCCTGGCGCTGCAGCTGGGCCGCGTGACGCCGTCCACGGTGATTGCCACGACGGGAAAGTACAACTTCGAGGGTGCCACGATCTCGGACACCCACAACTATGGCTCGCTGACGGTGGGCGGCGTGATCCAGAAGTCGAGCAATATTGGCACGACCAAGATCGCGATGATGATGAAGTCCCAGGAAATGTGGGACATGTTCACGAGCGTGGGTCTGGGTCAGGCGCCGAAGATCGGCTTCCCGGGCGCCGTGGCTGGCCGCGTGCGTCCGTGGAAGAGCTGGCGCCCGATCGAGCAGGCAACGATGTCGTATGGCTACGGCCTGTCGGTGTCGCTGTTCCAGGTGGCGCATGCCTATACGATCTTCGCGCATGACGGCGAACTGATCCCGGTGTCGATGTTCAAGACCAATGGTCCGGCTTCGGGCGAGCGCATCCTCACGCCCAAGGTTGCGCGTGACGTGCGCGCGATGCTCGAAACCGTGACGGCCCCGGGCGGCACCGCCCCCGAGGCGCAGGTGATGGGTTACCGCATCGGCGGCAAGACCGGTACGGCGTACAAGCACGTTGGCCGCGGCTACGACCGCAGCAAGTACCGCGCGTCGTTCATCGGCCTGGGTCCGATGTCGAATCCGCGCGTGATCGTGGCAGTGAGCGTCGATGAACCCACGGCCGGCAGCCACTACGGTGGCGCAGTGGCCGGTCCGGCGTTCTCGGCGATCACCGGCGGCGCATTGCGGGCGCTGAACGTGCAGCCCGATTCGCCGATTCGCCAGTTGATGGTCACCGACAAGGTGGCCGAGAGCGAACCCCTGGGTGCGATGCCATGACGACCATGTCGATGCTCCCGCTCGAAGTTTCCGCCCAGGCCAGCAATGCGCTGGCCTGGCTGCGTACGCACGCCCCCGCTGGCGCGAGGCTGACCGGCGACACGCGCCGCCTGCAACCCGGTGATGTGTTCTTTGCCTACGTGCTTGGCAACGAGCGCCTGGCGACCGATGGGCGTCCGCATATCGACAAGGCCATCGCTGCCGGCGCGTCGGCCGTGATCTACGAATCCGACGATTTCGACTGGTTCCAGGGCGACGCCGTGCCGCACCTTGGCGTGTCGCGCCTGCACGAACTGGCAGGACCGATCGCGGCCGGCTGGTACGGCATTGCGGCACGCGGGCTGGCCGTGACCGGCATCACCGGCACCAACGGCAAGACCTCGTGCGCACAGTGGCTGGCTCGCCTGCTGCAGACTATCGGCACGCCATGCGCGACCATTGGCACGCTGGGCACGGGTTTCCCTGACGCCCTGCGGCACACGGGGTTCACCACGCCCGACGCCGTGCAATTGCAGGCCAGCCTGGCTGGTCTGCATGACGAGGGCGCACGCGCCATCGCGATGGAAGTTTCTTCGCACGGCCTGGAGCAAGGCCGCGTGGCCGGCACCGGGTTTGCCGTGGCCTTGCTGACCAACCTGACGCAGGACCACCTCGACTACCACGGCACGATGGCCGAGTACGAGGCGGCCAAGGCGATGCTGTTCCAGTGGGATGGCTTGCGGGTGGCCGTGCTCAATCGTGACGATGCAATGGGTGGCCGCCTGCTGGCTGGCAACGCTGCCGCCGTCAGCGCGCCGCAGGTGATCGAGTATGGCATCGACGGCAAGGCCGGCGCCACGGCGGGGCGGGCCCAGTGGCTGCGCGCCACCGACGTGCGCGCCACGGGCACCGGCACCGCATTCCGCGTCGACGGCAGCTTCGGCACGGCCGAGATGACCACGCCGATGATCGGCGCCTTCAACGTCAGCAACCTGCTGGCCGTACTTGGTGCTGCGCTGGCGCAGGGAGTCGCGTGGGATGCCGCGTTGGCCGCGTTGCGCACGCTGACGCCGGTGGAAGGCCGCATGGAACTGTTCGGCGGCCATGATGCACCGCTGGCAGTGGTCGATTACGCCCATACGCCCGACGCGCTGGTGCAGACGCTGACCGCGCTGCGTCCCGTGGCCGACGCCCGTCAGGGCCGGCTCTGGTGCGTGTTCGGCTGCGGCGGCGATCGCGATGCCACCAAGCGCCCGTTGATGGGCGGGGTGGCCGAGCGGCTGGCCGACGACGTGGTACTGACCAGCGACAACCCGCGCAGCGAAGATCCGCGCGACATCCTCGAACAGATTGCCGATGGCATGCAGGACCGTAGCCGCGCGAGGCTGATCGAGGACCGTGCCGCTGCCATTCTCCATGCAATCAAGCACGCCGCCCCGGCAGACGTGGTGCTCGTGGCCGGCAAGGGCCATGAAGCCACGCAGGAGATCCAGGGACGCAAGCGGCCGTTCTCGGACCGCGAACATGTGCGCCTGACCCTGGGCGCACGGGGGGTGTCGGCATGAATGGAACCCCGATGACGAATTTGCAGCAAGCCGCCGGCTGGATGGCCGGTGCGCGTATTTCAGGCGATGCCGCGCGTACGTTCACGCGCGTGCATACCGACAGCCGTACCGTCGCCGCTGGCGACCTGTTCGTGGCGCTCAAGGGCGAGCGGTTCGACGCACACGATTTCCTGGCCGATGTGGTGGCGCGCGGCGCCGCCGCGGTGCTCGTCAGCGATGACGCGGCCTTGGCCGGACTCGATGTTCCGGCGCTGATCGTGGCTGACACGCGCATCGGCCTGGGTGAACTGGCTGCCGGCTGGCGCCGCCAGTTCACGCCACCCACGGTGGCCGTGACGGGTAGCAACGGCAAGACGACGGTCAAGGAAATGATCGCCGCGATCTTCGCGGCGGCCGTGGGCGAGGCCGACCGGCTGGCCACGGGCGGCAACCTGAACAACGATATCGGCCTGCCGCTGACGGTGCTGCGCCTGCGCGCGCACCACCGGCTGGCCGTGCTCGAACTGGGCATGAATCATCCGGGCGAGACGGTCTACCTGGCGGGCATCGCCCAGTCGACCGTGGCCGTGATCACCAACGCCCAGCGCGAGCACCAGGAGTTCATGGTCAGCGTGGAGGCAGTGGCGCACGAGCATGCCAGCGCGATTGCGGCGCTGCCGGCTGACGGCGTGGCCGTCTTCCCGGTGGATGCCGAAAGCGGCGGCGCGCACGTGGCCATCTGGCGCCAGGCGGCCGGCACGCGTCGCGTGCTGGCGTTCGGCACCGATGCGTCCGCCGATGTGCGGGCCACGGTTTCGCTCGAGGATGGTGTGCAGGTATTGCATGTGGACGCGGAGGATAAAACGTTCGACTTGCGCCTGCCACTGCTGGGTGCACACAACGTGCGCAACGCGCTGGCCGCCACGGCCTGCGCACTGGCGGCGGGCGTGGACGTGGCAGCCATCCAGCGAGGCATTGCAGGATTTGCCGCCGTGAAGGGGCGCCTGCAGGTCAAGCACACGCCTGCCGGCGTGGTTGTGATCGACGACACCTACAACGCGAACCCGGATTCGGTGCGCGCCGCCATCGACGTGCTGGCCGGGTTTGCCGCGCCCCGCGTGCTGGTGCTCGGCGACATGGGCGAAGTGGGTGACCAGGGTCCGGCGTTCCATGCGGAGATCGGCGCTTATGCGCGCGAGCGTGGCATCGAAACGCTTTGGACGTTGGGCGAACTGGCGCCGCACGCGGTGCAGTCGTACGGCGCCGGTGCGCGCCATTTCGACAAGGCAGAGGCGCTGCTGGACGCGCTGCAGCAGGACAGGGAGGGTGTGGTGGCCGGTGCGGCCGCCGTGCTCGTGAAGGGATCGCGCTTCATGCGCATGGAACGGATGGTCGATGCGCTGGTCGCAACACCTTCCGCTCACTAATAGAAGACATACGATGTTATTGGCTCTGGCCCAGTGGCTGCAAAACGATTACAGCTTCCTGCGGGTCGTCAACTATCTGACTTTCCGCGCGGTGATGGCCAACCTCACCGCGCTTGTGATCGGCCTCGGTTTCGGGCCGTGGGTGATTCGTCGCCTCACCGAACTGAAGATCGGCCAGGCCGTGCGCACGATTGGCCCGCAGACGCACCTCGTGAAGGCGGGCACGCCCACGATGGGCGGCGTGCTGGTGCTGATCTCGATCGCCATCTCCACGCTGCTCTGGTGCGACTGGGGCAACCGCTTCATCTGGGTGGTGCTGCTGGTGACGATCGGTTATGGCGCCGTGGGTTGGGTAGATGACTATCGCAAGGTGGTCTATCGCGATCCGCGTGGCATGTCGAGCCGCGAGAAGTTTTTCTGGCAGACGCTGATCGGACTCGTCGCGGCCGTCTATCTGGCGTTCTCGGTGTCCGAGGCCAGCAACGTGCGCGTCTGGAGCCTGTTCCTGGGCTGGATCGAAGGCGGCATGTTTGCCGACGTGCCGTACAAGACCAACCTGATCGTTCCGTTCTTCAAGGAAATCAGCTACCCGCTGGGCGTCACGGGTTTCATCATCCTGACCTACCTGGTCATCGTGGGATCGAGCAATGCCGTGAACCTGACCGATGGCCTGGACGGCCTGGTCATCATGCCGGTGGTGCTGGTGGGCGGTGGCCTGGGCGTGTTCGCCTATGTGATGGGTAGCTCGGTCTACAGCAAGTACCTGCTGTTCCCGCACATCCCGGGGGCTGGCGAACTGCTGATCTTCTGCTCGGCCATGGCCGGCGCGGGGCTGGCGTTCCTCTGGTTCAACGCGCACCCGGCACGGGTGTTCATGGGTGACGTTGGCGCGCTGGCGCTGGGCGGCGCGCTGGGCACCATCGCCGTGATCGTGCGCCAGGAAATCGTGTTGTTCGTGATGGGCGGGATCTTCGTGGTGGAAACGCTGTCGGTGATGCTGCAGGTCACGTGGTTCAAGTTCACGAAGAAGCGCTATGGCGAAGGCCGGCGCCTGTTCCGCATGGCGCCGCTGCACCACCATTTCGAACTGGGCGGCTGGAAGGAAACGCAGGTGACCGTGCGGTTCTGGATCATCACGATGCTGCTGGTGCTGATCGGGCTGTCGTCGCTGAAGCTGCGCTGAGCGCATTCGTCTCTCTATATAGATAAAGGCAGGAAATCGAAGTGTTTGGCGCGTTGCAAAAACCTCAAGTGCTGGTACTGGGCCTCGGTGAATCGGGGCTGGCCATGGCACGCTGGTGCGGCCTGAACGGCTGCCGCGTGCGCGTGGCCGACACGCGCGAGGCGCCCGCCAACCTGTCCCCGCTGCAATCGGAACTGCCGTCGGCGCAGTTCGTCGGCGGGCAGTTCGCCGAAGCGCTGCTCGACAACATCGGCCTCGTGGCAATCAGCCCGGGGCTGTCGCCGCTGGAGGCGGACACCCGCGCGCTGATCGAGGCCGCGCAGGCGCGTGGCATTCCGGTCTGGGGAGAGATCGAACTGTTCGCGCAGGCGCTCGGTTATCTCGAAGCCACGTCGGGTTACGCTCCGAAGGTGCTGGCGATCACCGGCACCAACGGCAAGACCACGACGACTGCATTGACTGGCCGGCTGGCCGAACGGGCGGGCAAGACCGTCGGCGTGGCCGGCAACATCAGCCCGTCGGCGCTGGACAAGCTCTCGGCATGCATTGCCAGCGCTACGCTGCCTGATGTCTGGGTGCTGGAACTGTCGAGCTTCCAGCTTGAGACCACATATTCCCTGGCGCCCCATGCGGCGACTGTGCTGAACCTCACACAGGATCACCTGGACTGGCACGGCTCGATGGAAGCCTATGTCGCATCCAAGGCGCGCATCTTCGGCCCGGCCGACAAGGGTTGCGTGCAGGTGCTGAATCGCCAGGACAGGCTGACGATGGACATGGCCCGTGCCGGGGCGTCACTGGTGACGTTCGGCACCGACCTGCCCGAAGTGGCTGGCAGCTATGGCGTGCTGCGCGATGGCGGCATGCCGTGGCTGGCCGTGGCCGTGGCCGAGCCCGATCCCGAAGCGGAGAGCGAGCAGAAGCCGCGCCGCCGCAAGAAGGACGAGGTGGCAGAAGCCGCCGTGCCGGTGCGTCACAAGCGCCTGATGCCGGCGGACGCGCTGCACATCCGCGGCATGCACAACGCCACCAATGCTATGGCCGCGCTGGCCCTGTGCCGCGCAATCGACCTGCCGTTGAATGCGCTGCTGCATGGACTGCGCGAGTATCGCGGCGAGCCGCATCGCGTGGAATGGGTGGCGACGATCGACGAAGTCGAATATTTCGACGACAGCAAGGGAACGAACGTGGGTGCCACGGTGGCCGCGCTGAACGGGCTGGACAAGCGCGTGGTGCTGATCGCCGGCGGTGAAGGCAAGGGGCAGGATTTTTCGCCGCTGGCCGCGCCGGTGGCGCAGTACGCGCGGGCGGTGGTGCTGATCGGCAAGGATGCCGGGGCGATCCGCGAGGCACTGGGCACCGGAGCGGAGATCGTCGACGCTGCTTCGCTGGAAGACGCCGTGGAGAAGTCGGCAGCGCTGGCGGAGTCAGGCGATGTCGTGCTGCTGTCACCGGCATGCGCCAGCCTCGACATGTTCCGCAATTACGTCCACCGCGCGCAGGTGTTCCGCGGCGCCGTGGAAGAACTGGCCTTGTCCCGGGGGATCATGCCATGAGCGAGTCGCAGGTCAAGCGCAGCGGATTCATCGGCGCCACCATCGGCAATGCCTGGGGTGGGCTGCGTGACGCGGTCTCGGGCGTCAAGCCGACCCGTTCGCGCATGATGGAGTACGACCAGCCCTTGCTGTGGGTGGCGATCGTGCTGCTGACGTTCGGCCTCGTGATGGTCTATTCGGCGTCGATTGCGCTGCCCGATTCGCCGCGCTACGCCAACTACCGCGAGGTGCATTTCCTGACGCGCCACGCGTTTGCGTTGTTTGTCGGCCTGTCGATGGGGCTCGTGGCATTCCAGATTCCAGTGAAGGTCTGGGACAAGTACGCCCCGAAGCTGTTCCTGATCGCGCTGGCACTGCTGGTGATCGTGCTGGTGCCATTCGTCGGCAAGGGCGTGAACGGTGCGCGGCGCTGGATTCCGCTCGGCGTGATGAACTTCCAGCCCTCCGAATTGATGAAGCTGGCCGTGGTGCTGTACGCCGCCAACTACACGGTGCGCAAGCAGGAGTGGATGCAAACCGTCGCCAAGGGCTTCCTGCCGATGGGCGTGGCCGTGGTGGTGGTGGGCATGCTGCTGCTGCTGGAGCCAGACATGGGCGCGTTCCTTGTGATCGCGGCCGTGGCCATGGGCATTCTGTTCCTGGGTGGTATCAACGGCAAGCTGTTCGCCGGGCTGGTGGGCGTGGCGGTGGGCGCGTTCGGCCTGCTGATCACGGCATCGCCATGGCGGCGCGAACGGATTTTTGCGTACCTGAATCCGTGGGAAGAGAGCAATGCACTGGGCAAGGCATACCAGCTCACGCACTCCCTGATCGCCTTCGGGCGCGGCGAATGGACGGGCGTGGGCCTGGGTGGCAGCATCGAGAAGCTGCACTACCTGCCCGAAGCGCATACCGACTTCATCCTGGCTGTGATCGGTGAGGAGTTCGGCTTCATCGGCGTGCTGGTGATGATTGTGCTGTTCTACTGGCTGGTGCGCCGCTGCTTCAACATCGGCCGCACCGCACTGCAACTCGACCGCACCTTCGCTGGGTTGGTAGCCAAGGGCATGGGCGTGTGGATCGGCTGGCAGACGTTCATCAACATGGGCGTGAACCTGGGCCTGCTGCCGACCAAGGGGCTGACGTTGCCGCTGGTGAGCTACGGCGGCTCGGGCATTTTGATGAACTGCGTGGCGTTGGCGATCGTACTGCGGATCGATTATGAAAATCGAGTGTTGATGCGCGGAGGGAAGGTATGACAGCGCGCACCCTTCTCGTCATGGCTGGCGGCACCGGAGGACACGTGTTCCCCGGGCTGGCGGTCGCGCATGCATTGCGTGACGAGGGCTGGCGCGTGGTCTGGCTGGGTAATCGCACGGGCATGGAAGCCACGCTGGTGCCGAAGCACGACATCCCGATGGAGTTTATCCAGTTCGGCGGACTGCGCGGCAAGGGCCTGGTGACCAAGTTCATGTTGCCGCTGAACCTGCTGCGCGCGTTCTGGCAGAGCATCGGCGCGCTGCGCCGGGTGAAGCCGGATGTGGTGCTCGGCATGGGTGGCTACATCACGTTCCCGGCGGGGATGATGGCGTCGCTGCTGGGCCGGCCGCTGGTGCTGCATGAGCAGAACTCGATTGCAGGGCTGACCAACAAGGTACTGGCGAAGGTGGCCGACCGCGTGCTGTGCGCGTTCCCGGATGCACTGCCGGACAGCGAGTGGACCGGCAACCCCGTGCGCGCGGAACTGGCGACCATCCCGGCGCCCGAGTCGCGCTATGACCACCGCACCGGGCCGCTGCGCATCCTCGTGGTGGGCGGCAGCCTTGGCGCGGCCGCGCTCAACGACGTCGTGCCGAAGGCGCTGGCGCTGTTGCCCGAGGCCACCCGGCCCACGGTCAAGCATCAGGCCGGCGCGAAACAGATTGACCAGCTCCGCGCGAACTACGCGGCAGCGGGCGTGGCCGGCGAGACCGTGCCATTCATCGACGACATGGCGGCGGCGTATGCCGATGCCGACCTGGTTATCTGCCGCGCGGGCGCGATGACGGTTTCGGAAGTGGCGGCCGCTGGGGTGGCCGCGCTGTTCGTGCCCTTCCCGCACGCGGTGGACGACCATCAGACCACCAACGCGATGTTCCTGTCGAAGCAGGGCGCGGCGTTGCTGGTGCAACAGAACGAACTGGGCGCGGAAGGACTGGCGAAAACCATTGCCAGCCTGACGCGCGAGCAACTGAAGGACATGGCGCGCGCGGCGCGCAGCCTGGCCAAACCTGAGGCAACCCGGCGCGTAGCCGAGATCTGCCGGCAGGCGGCGGGCGAAAAGTGAAACGAATTCCATGAAGCATATCGTCAAGAACATCCACTTCGTAGGCATCGGTGGCGTCGGCATGAGCGGCATCGCGGAGGTCCTGCTGAACCTGGGCTACAAGGTCTCGGGCTCCGATGTGGGCAGCAATGCTGCCACGCGGCGCCTGGCCTCGCTCGGCGCACGCGTTTGCCACGGCCATGATGCCGCGAACGTGGAAGGCGCCAACGCCGTGGTGGTATCCACCGCGGTGGCCAATGAAAATCCCGAAGTCCTGGCCGCCCGCGCCAAGCGCATCCCGGTGGTGCCGCGCGCGGTGATGCTGGCCGAACTGATGCGCCTGAAGCAGGGCGTAGCCATCGCCGGCACGCACGGCAAGACGACCACGACCAGCCTCGTGGCCTCGGTGCTGGCCGAAGGCGGGCTGGACCCGACGTTCGTGATTGGCGGCCGGCTGAATTCGGCTGGCGCCAACGCGCGGCTGGGCACCGGTGATTTCATCGTGGCCGAGGCCGATGAGTCGGACGCGTCGTTCCTGAACCTGTTCCCGGTGATGGAAGTCATCACCAACATCGACGCCGACCACATGGACACCTACGGGCATGACTTTGCCCGGCTCAAGCAGGCGTTCGTGGAGTTCACGCAGCGACTGCCGTTCTACGGCATCGCCGTGGTATGCGTCGATGATCCGAACGTGCGCGAGATCCTGCCGTTCGTGTCCAAGCCCGTGGTCCGCTACGGCTTTGCCGAGGACGCCCAGATCCGTGCCATCAACGCGCGCGCCGTGGATGGCCAGATGCATTTCACGGTGCTGCGCCAGTTGAACGGCCACGCCGAGCCGCCGCTGGATATCGTGCTGAACCTACCGGGCGACCACAACGTGCAGAACGCACTGGCCGCCATCGCCATCGCCACCGAACTGGAGGTGCCCGACGCCGCCATCGTCAAGGCGCTGCGCGAGTTCCATGGCGTGGGTCGCCGCTTCCAGCGATATGGTGAAGTGGCGACGCCCGACGGCGTCGGCACGTTCACGCTGGTGGACGACTACGGCCACCACCCGGTGGAAATGGCCGCCACGCTGGCCGCCGCACGCGGCGCGTTCCCGGGCCGCCGGCTGGTGCTGGCCTTCCAGCCGCACCGCTTTACCCGGACGCGCGACTGCTTCGAGGACTTCGTGAAGGTGCTCGGCACCGTGGATGCGCTGCTGCTGGCGGAAGTCTATGCCGCTGGCGAGGCACCAATCGTGGCCGCCGATGGCCGCGCCATGACCCGCGCGTTGCGCGTGGCAAACAAGGTGGAACCCGTTTTTGTGGAACAGATCGAGGATATGTCCCAGTCGATCCTGAATGCCGTGCGACCTGGCGATGTGGTCGTGACAATGGGTGCCGGCTCGATCGGCGCCGTACCGGGACAACTGGTGTCGCACCAGACGGGAGGCCAGCAATGAGCTTCGTGGCCCATCCCAACATCGATCCGAAATCGCTGGGCAAGGTTGGCGTGCTGCTGGGCGGCAAGTCCGCCGAGCGCGAGATCTCGCTGATGTCCGGCAACGGCGTGCTGGCCGCGCTGAAGTCCCGTGGCGTGGACGCGCACGCGTTCGATCCCGCCTTGCAGTCCGTGGCGGAGCTCGCTGCAGCCAAGTTCGACCGCGTCTTCATCGCCCTGCATGGCCGCTACGGCGAGGACGGCACGATGCAGGGCCTGCTCGAACAACTGGGCGTGCCCTACACCGGTAGCGGCGTGCTGGCCTCGGCGCTGGCGATGGACAAGCAGGCGACCAAGCGGCTGTGGATGACCCACGGCCTGGCGACGCCGCGCTTTGCGATGCTGGACGCGAACACAGATTTCGACGCCGTGGTGCGTGACCTGGGCCTGCCGCTGATCGTCAAGCCGGCACGCGAAGGTTCGTCGATCGGCCTGACCAAGGTGACCGCCGCCGACCAGATGCAGGCCGCGTTCCAGAAGGCCGCCGACTTGGATAACGACGTCATCGCCGAGTCCTTCATCGACGGCGCGGAGCTGACTTGCCCGGTCGTGGGCGAGGGCGCGAGCGCCGCGGCGCTGCCAGTTATCAAGATTGTTGCGCCTGAGTCGAACTACGACTATCAAAATAAGTACTTTACTGACGATACCCAATACCTGTGCCCCTCGACTTTGCCTGAAGCGCTGGAGAACGAAGTCCGCGCGCTGGCCGTCGAAGCATTCCGCGTACTGGGTTGCCGAGGCTGGGCCCGCGCGGACGTGATGTTGACGCGCGACGGCAAGCCGTACCTGCTCGAAATGAATACCTCGCCTGGCATGACCGGCCATTCGCTCGTGCCGATGGCGGCGCGCGCGCAGGGCATCAGCTACGAGGATTTCGTGATGCAGGTGCTGGCGATGGCCACGCTGGATCTGCATCCGAACGAGCATTGGAAGCCCGAGTAACCCTGAAACGACGACCCGAAGACCCGACCAACCATGTGGCATAACGCGCGCCTGCTCAACCTGATCGCCTCAGCGCTCTACGCGCTGGTGGCGCTCATGGCGCTTGGCGCGGGGTTGCTGTGGTTGGCGCAGCGGCCCGTGTTCGGCATCACGCATGTGGAGCTGACCTCGATGGAAGGTGGTCAGCTGCGACACGTGAACGCGCCGAGCGTGCGCGCCAACGCGCTGGGCAAGCTGACGGGCAATTTCTTCACGCTGGACCTGAACGCGGCCCGCCAGGCGTTCGAGTCGGTGCCCTGGGTGCGCCACGCCAGCGTACGGCGCGAATGGCCGAACGGGTTGGCGGTGCAGGTGGAAGAGCACGAGGCGCTGGGCACGTGGGGCAGCCCGGACAGCGGCCGGCTGATCAACACCTACGGCGAGGTGTTCGTGGCCAACACGGCCGAGGCCGAAGAGGATGCGCAACTGCTGGCGCTGGATGGCCCGCAGGACAGCGAGGAAGACGTAGTGGAAAAGCTGGAAATCATGCGCGAGTGGTTCCGGCCGATGAAGGCCGAGCCGCTGGCGGTGGCGCTGTCGGGCCGCTACGCGTGGCGCGCGAAGCTGTCCAACGGCATGGTGGTCGAACTCGGCCGCGAGCAGAACGATGAAGACCGCGCTGCCATGGAGGCGCGGGTGAAGCGCTTCGTGGCCTCGTGGCCGCAGTTGACGGAGCAGTGGGGCAAGCAGATCGAGTATGCCGACCTGCGCTACCCCAATGGTTTTGCGATCCGCGCGGCCAGCGTGCGCTTCCTGACCGATGCCCAGGCCGCCGCGGCAGCCAAGGCAGCGGCGAAGGCGGCGGCCACAGGCACGGCGGCGGCGCCCCAGGCGGCTTCGGCCGGTAATACCAATAACAATCCGACGCGACTCAAGAGCAAGAACGCGGAGAAAAGTCGATGAGCAAGGAATACAAGGACCTACTGGTCGGTCTCGACATCGGCACCTCGAAGGTGGCGGCCGTGGTGGCGGAACTGCGCCCCGACGGCAGCTACGAGGTCATCGGGATGGGTCAGTCCGAGTCCAAGGGTCTGAAGAAGGGGGTCGTGGTCAACATCGAAGCCACCGTGCAGTCGATCCAGCGCGCGCTGGAGGAGGCCGAGCTGATGGCCGACTGCAAGATTGCCGAGGTGTTCACCGGTATCGCCGGCAGCCATATCCGCAGCTTCAACTCCAGCGGCATGGTGGCGATCAAGGACAAGGAGGTCACGCAGACGGACGTGGCCCGCGTGATCGAGACGGCCAAGGCGGTCAATATCCCGACCGACCAGCAGATCCTGCACATCCTGACGCAGGAGTTCATCATCGACGGCCAGGAAGATGTGCGCGAGCCTATCGGGATGAGCGGCATCCGCCTGGAAGTAAAGGTGCATATCGTGACCGGCGCGGTCAGCGCGGCGCAGAACATCGTCAAGTGCGTGCGCCGCTGCGGGCTGGAAGTGCATGACCTGATCCTGCAGCCGCTGGCGTCGAGCCTGGCCGTGCTGACAGAGGACGAGAAGGAACTGGGCGTGGTGCTGGTCGATATCGGCGGTGGCACGACGGACATCGCGATCTTCAGCGAAGGCGCGATCCGCCATACGGCGGTGATTCCCATCGCCGGTGACCAGATCACCAACGACATCGCGATGGCGCTGCGTACGCCGACGCCCGATGCCGAGGATATCAAGATGCAGTACGGCATTGCCAAGCAGGCGATTGCCGATCCGGAAGACATGATCGAAGTGCCTGGTGTTGGCGATCGCGGGACCCGCACGCTGAGCCGGCAGGCGCTGGCGGCGGTGATCGAGCCGCGCATCGAGGAACTCTATTCGCTGGTGCATCAGGTGGTGCGCGAGTCGGGCTACGAGGAACTGCTGTCGTCGGGCGTGGTGATCACCGGCGGCACGGCGATGATGCCGGGCATGGTCGAACTGGGCGAGGACATCTTCCTGAAGCCCGTGCGCGTGGGTGTGCCCGAGTATCGCGGCAACCTGCACGAGGTGGTGAAGAGCCCGCGTTATTCGACCGTGATGGGGCTACTGCAGGAAGGCTGCGTGCAGCGCATGCGCGGGCGCAAGGTGGCGGTGCAGAGCGGACAGGTCAAGCAGGTGTGGACACGCATGAAGGAATGGTTCGTCGGCAACTTCTGAAGCCGTCGCGTGTCAGGAAAGATTCAGTGCCGAGATCCCGGATCGCGGCACGAAGAGCAGGTCAGACGTTTCACCGGCCATATTGGCCAGGCAGTTTTTGATGGTTTCTTGTTCAGGAGCCAAGGGTTGCGGCGGGGAGGCTGCAGCGTTTGGGGACTGATTTTTCTCGGAGGCAGTGATGGACTTTGACATGATCGAAACGGAGATTCAGGACGGCACCATCATCAAGGTGGTGGGCGTGGGCGGTGCGGGCGGCAACGCCGTGCAGCACATGATCAGCCGTGGTGTGCAGGGCGTGGAATTCATCTGCATGAACACGGATGCCCAGGCTCTGAAGCGCTCCAGCGCATCGCGCGTGCTGCAACTCGGCAATACGGGGCTGGGCGCCGGCGCCAAGCCTGAGGTGGGCCGCAACTGCGCAGAACAGGCGCGCGAGCAGATCGCTGATTCGCTGCGTGGCGCACACATGGTCTTCATCACTGCCGGCATGGGTGGCGGTACCGGTACCGGTGCCGCGCCGATCGTGGCACAGGTGGCCAAGGAAATGGGCATCCTGACCGTGGGCGTGGTCAGCAAGCCGTTCGACTTCGAAGGCGCCCGCCGCGCCAAGGTGGCCGAACATGGTTCGGGCGAGCTGGAATCGTCGGTGGATTCGCTGATCGTCGTGCTCAACGAAAAGCTCTTCGAAGTCATGGGCGACGACGCCGAGATGGACAAGTGCTTCCAGTGCGCCGATGACGTGCTGCACAACGCTGTGGCTGGCATCGCTGAAATCATCAATGTCGATGGTCTGGTGAACGTCGACTTTGAAGACGTGAAGACGGTGATGGGCGAACAAGGCAAGGCCATGATGGGCACGGCAACCGTGTCTGGCGTGGACCGCGCCCGCCTGGCTGCCGAGCAGGCTGTGGCCAGCCCGCTGCTGGAAGGCGTGGATCTGTCCGGCGCGCGTGGCGTGCTGGTCAACATCACGGCCAGCCGCTCGCTGAAGCTGTCGGAAACCAAGGAAGTCATGAACACGATCCGCAGCTATGCCGCGGAAGATGCGACCGTGATTTTCGGTACGGTGTACGACGACGCGATGGGCGACGCACTGCGCGTGACCGTGGTGGCAACGGGCCTGGGCCGTTCGGCCAAGAAGCAGCAGCCGATGACGCTGCTGAAGACCGGTACGGACAACATGCCGGTGCAGATGATGTCGGGCATGACCGCCGCCACGTCGCACGCGCACGCCGCGCCGGACTACAGCAACCTGGATACGCCCGCCGTGTGGCGCAGCTCGCGTGAGTCCGCATCGGCTCACGTGGCGGCACTGCAGGAAAAGGGTGTGGATACGTACGACATCCCGGCCTTCCTGCGCAAGCAGGCAGACTGAGTTGGGCTCCGGCAGGGCAGCGGTAACAGCCGTGCGCCTGGCAGGTGGTCCTTGGTCCTTTACGCGTCGCGCGAGCGCTCCCTATCCGCTCGGCGATTGCCTGGACTGACGCGATACCCGTCAGGGCGCCCGGCTGTGCCGCGCCCGCGCCCCATGTCGTCCATCGCATCCCGTTGCCGGGACAGGCGGGCCATCGGCCGCCTCCCCGGACTCATCTCCCGCCTCCGGCGGCGGGATGTACTCGTCCGCGCGGCGCGTCCAGAAGACGCGCCGCGCGGCGTTTCTATCGCATGTAATGCCTGCCGCACCTGACGTAAACCGTGCTTGGTCGCGGTGATGTCAGTCTCTATGATGCAGGCAGGGTTTCCACCAAGAGGGCACAATTCCATGATCGCAGTTGGCCAGCGCGTCCCGGACGCAACGCTGTACGAATTCTTCGAAACGGAATCGGGTGGCTGCGCCCTCGGTCCCAACGCTTTCCAGGTGACCGAACTCGTCAAGGGCAAGAAGATCGTGGTGTTCGGCCTGCCCGGCGCGTTCACGCCGACCTGCTCGGCCAAGCATGTGCCGGGCTACGTTCAACTGATCGACGATCTGCGTGCCGCAGGCGTGGATGAGGTCTGGTGCCATTCGGTCAACGACGCTTTCGTGATGGGCGCGTGGGGCCGGGAGCAGCACGCCGGCGACAAGGTGCGCATGATGGCCGACGGCGCCGCCCAGTGGGCGAAGGCACTCGGCCTCGACCAGGACCTGAGCCAGCGTGGTCTGGGTGTCCGGGCGAAGCGCTACGCCATGGTCATCGACGACGGCGCGGTGACGCACCTGTTCGTCGAGGAACCTGGCGCATTCCAGGTCAGCAGCGCTGAAGCGGTGCTTGCAGCGTTGCGCGACTGATACGAAAGCTCCGTCATGAAGTGCCTTATTGGTCGCTTTACTTACATGTCTAACAGGCGGAAACAGTTTGGTGCAGCGCAGTATACCGGTTGGTGGTAGCATCGCCTTATTAGAATTTCCGCCCAATAGCTTTTAATAATAGTTGAGGCCGTCATGCTCAAACAGCGCACTATCAAATCCCTGGTGAAGACGGTTGGCATTGGTTTGCACTCGGGCCGCAAAGTGACGCTGACCTTGAGGCCTGCTCCCGCCGATGCCGGCATCGTTTTCACTCGCGTCGATCTTCCCGAAGCCGTGGAGATTCCCGTGGCGGCGTCCGCTATTGGCGATACTCGCCTGGCGTCGGTATTGCAGAAGGACGGCGCGCGCGTCTCGACGGTCGAGCATCTGATGTCGGCCTGCGCCGGCCTGGGTATCGACAATCTCTATGTGGATGTCGACGCCGAGGAAATCCCGATCATGGATGGCAGCGCCGCATCCTTCGTATTCCTGCTGCAGTCGGCGGGTATTGAAGAGCAGCCCGCCGCCAAGCGTTTCATCCGCGTCAAGAAAGCCGTAGAAGTGCGTGAGGGCGACAAGCTCGCACGTCTGGAACCATTCTTCGGCTTCAAGCTGGCCTTCACCATCGACTTCCGCCATCCGGCCGTCGACAAGACTGGCCAGACTTTCACGATCGATTTCGCCGATACGAGTTACGTCCGTGAAATTGCCCGTGCACGCACGTTTGGATTCGCCCATGAGGTGGAAGCTTTGCGCGAAATGGGCCTGGCCCGTGGCGGCAGCCTGGACAACGCCATCGTGCTGGACGAGCACCGCATGCTCAATAACGAGGAACTGCGTTACGGCGACGAGTTCGTGCGCCACAAGATCCTCGATGCGATCGGTGACCTGTACGTGGTGGGCCATCCGCTGATCGGTTCGTACGTGGCACACAAGTCCGGCCACGGCCTGAACAACCAGCTCCTGCGCGCATTGCTGGCCGATCAGGAAGCCTACGAATTCGTGACGTTCGACAAGATCGAGGAAGCCCCAGTGGCCTTCCTGCCGCAGGCCCAGCCGGCATTTGCCTGACGGCCAGCCCGGTTAAATCGAAAAAAAACCCCGCGTTCGCAAGAGCGCGGGGTTTTTTTCATGCCATTCCTTTTGCTCAGGCTTGCGCAGTCGCCGGCTTGGGACCTGCAATGGCCAGGACGATGCCGAGTGCGACACCGAGCAATGCCGCGAACAGGATCTGCGAATCCGGCGGCAGCAGGAAGGTCAGTCCATGAGCCGGGAGCCAGAAGAGCGGAATCGTCTTCTTGAACACGAATCCCCACTGCGTCTGCCAGTCCATCGCCTTCAGATGTTCTGCGACGGCGATGGGCCGGCACAGCGCGCGCAGCGATCCCTGATGACGGGCGATATGCATGTCCGTAACCTTGTGCGCGGTCATCATGACCGGCGAGAAGATCAGGTTCATCAGGGCGCTGATGGTGAGCGCGCCCGCCAGTTTCAGCATCGAGAATCCGCCGTTCATGGCGGCGACGACGCCATCCAGTCCCAAGTACTCGGCGCAATACGGCGAGCCGATGGCAAAGACCTTGAACGCGATGCTGATGAACAGGCCGAGAATCCCCCACACCACCATCTTCGGCAGAACACCAAAGCGTGCCAGCCGGTAGCCGCCGGTCCGGATGCGCTGCCCGATCACTTCCCCCAGTGTTGCCAGGACACCGAACTTGATGAATGCCATCACCATGCCGTGTTCGGCATTGAAGCCTTTGTAGGCGTCGAGCAATGCCGATGAGGCGACAAAGGGCAGCATGATCAGCCCAAGCAGGGCTAGCAGCGCCAGGTCCTGCATTTTCATGAGTGGCTCCCTGTGGTCATATGAAGGCCCGGACTACTTCAGGTAGGCTTCGGTGATGGCGCACCAATAGGCGGCGGCGGGAACCAGGCATTTGTCGTTGAAGTCGTAGCCCGGGTTGTGGACCATGCAGTAGCCCGGCTCGTCACCGGCGCCGATTAGCATGTAGCTGCCATTGGGATTGGCCTCGAGCATGAAGGCAAAGTCTTCGCTGCCCGGCAGTTGCGGCGCGTCGGTGTGCACCCGCTCTGCCCCGAACATGTCGCGCGCTACCCGGGCGGCAAAATCGGTGGCCTCGCTGCCATTGATCAGCACCGGACTGCCGTTGACGTGCATCACTTCGGCGGTAGCGCCGAAACTCTGCGCCTGCATCTGCGCCACTTCTCCGATACGCTTCAGCAGCACCGCGCGGACGGCGGGATTCAGGGAGCGCACACTAAGCTTCATCAGCGCCTTGCTGTTGATGATGTTCGGGGCCTCGCCGGATTGGATACTGCCGATGGTGATCACCGCAGCTTCGAACGGCGAGACACTGCGCGACACGATGGTTTGCAGCGCCGTGCCAATGTGGCAGGCGACGAGCGTGGCGTCGATGGCCTTTTCAGGAATGGCACCGTGCCCGCCCACGCCATGGATTTCGATGTGCAAGGTATCGGACGACGCCATGAATGCGCCTTCGCGGAAATAGAACTCGCACTCCTTGAATCCCGGCATGTTGTGCATGGCGAAAATGGCGTCGCAGGGAAATTCCCTGAACAAGCCATCGTCGACCATGACCTTCCCGCCGTAGAGCAGTTCTTCGGCCGGCTGGAAAATCAGGTGCAAGGTGCCGTCGAAATTTCTGGTTCTGGCGAGATACTCGGCGGCGCATAGAAGAATTGCCGTATGCCCGTCGTGCCCGCAGCCGTGGAATTTCCCTGGAACCGTGCTGCTCCACGCTTTTCCGCTGGTCTCGGCCATCGGCAGGGCGTCCATATCTGCGCGAATGCCGACCCGCTTTTTGCCGCTACCCACCTTCAACGTTCCGACCACGCCGGTCTTGGCCATGCCGCGAGAGACCTCGTAGCCCCAGCCTTTCAGCATTTCCGCTACCAGGTCGCCCGTTCTGGTTTCGGTAAAACCGACCTCCGGGAATTGATGGATCTGGCGCCGGATCTCGATGAAACGATCCGCGCTTTCGGTGATGGCTTGAAGAATGCCCTGATACATGATCGCTCTCCTGATTCCGGCAAAAAGTTAAGGGTTGGCCGGGAAAAGAATGCGGTGATCAGGGAGGCGCTTCCTTGTTCGTGGTCAACCGTCGCCGTTTCAGCGGTGGTCGTTCTGCGGGATAGCGAGATGCGTCAATTCCAGCCTGCTCCAAACGCAGGCGGCAGACTCAGCGGTGGCGTGCCAGCAACGCCTGCACGGCGTCCTTGAGTGGAGAATCCTCGAGATCGCGCGCCAGTGCATCCATGCTGCGCAGACCGAGTTCCGGCAGATTGGCGCCGCGCGGCTTGCGCTCGACCGGCCCAGTGTCCCAGTCGCCACGTCCGACTTCGGGTTGTACGCGTACCCGGATTGCGGTGACCTGGGAGCCACGTTGCTGCAGTCTCGAGAGTAGCGTCGGCACCACTTGGCGGACGCGGGCCGCAGCCGCGCCATGGGCTGCCAGCAGCAGGAGCGTGTGCTCCGCTTGCGGTCCCCGATTGTCGAACTTCACACCGGCCACGGCGATACCGGCCCGCATGCCGGGCGGGAGCAGCCCAAAAACCTCCGCCTCCAGCAGGGCCAGTTGCCGGGCGGTCTGCATCAGCGTGGAAACCGGCCCGGACTTGGCCAGCCAGTCTTGCAGGGGCTTGGCGGCAGGGGTCTGCAGGGCGTGGTGGGTGAACATGCGCATGCGCGCATTCTAGCGCGCAATACCCGGGGAGCACCTATCAGACCCGTGGACGGAACATTGAAGTCACCGCGTCAGTCCCAACCTGCTGGCGTAGTCCGGGACCGGGTTCCGAACTACGCCAGAGCCGTTGTAACTGTGCAGAATCTGCGCTGGCAATACGCCGGGTCAGGACATCGGCACATGATAAACTCGGCGTTTCGCGCCAATCTACTCATTCCTCGCGCTCGGTCGACCTGGTTCCTGCCGGTTGCTCGCGCAGGTGAAAGCACTCGATGATCACGGGCCTTCTCAAGAAAGTCTTCGGCAGCCGCAATGAGCGGCTGATCAAGCAATATCGCCGCACGGTGGCACAGATCAATGCGCTCGAACCGAAGTTCGAGTCGCTGTCGGACGACGAACTGCGTGGCATGACCGAGATCTTCCGGCAGCGCCATGCCGGTGGCGAGTCGCTGGAATCCCTGTTGCCCGAGGCCTTTGCCGTCTGCCGCGAAGCCAGCAAGCGCGTCATGAAGATGCGCCACTTCGACATGCAGATGATCGGCGGCATGGTCCTGAACGACAACAAGATCGCGGAAATGCGCACCGGCGAAGGCAAGACGCTGACCGCCACCCTGGCCGTGTACCTGAATGCGTTGACCGGCAAGGGCGTGCACGTCGTCACCGTGAACGACTACCTGGCCCAGCGCGATGCCGAGTGGATGGGACGCCTGTATAACTTCCTGGGCCTGTCGGTAGGGGTGAACCTGTCGCAGATGCCGCACGATCAGAAGCAGGTGGCGTACAACGCCGACATCACTTACGGCACCAACAACGAATTCGGCTTCGACTACCTGCGCGACAACATGGTCTATGACCCGTCGCAGCGGGTACAGCGGCCGCTGCACTACGCCATCGTCGACGAAGTGGACTCGATCCTGATCGACGAAGCGCGCACGCCGCTGATCATCTCGGGCCAGGCCGAGAACCAGACCGATCTCTACCAGCGCATGAATGGCATTCCCAAGCTGCTGGAGCGCCAGATCGGCGAGGAAAAGTCCGATGGCACGGGCGTGGAAAAACCGGGCGACTACTACGTGGACGAGAAGGGCCATCAGGTCTACCTGACCGAGGCTGGCCACGAAAAGGCGGAGCAGATCCTGGCTGCACAGGGCCTGATCGGCGAGGGCGAATCGCTCTACGCGCCACAGAACATCACGTTGATGCACCACCTGTACGCCGCCCTGCGCGCGCAGAGCCTGTTCCATCGTGACCAGCACTACGTGGTGCAGAACGATGAAGTCATCATCGTCGACGAGTTCACGGGCCGCCTGATGACGGGGCGCCGCTGGTCCGATGGCCTGCACCAGGCCGTGGAAGCCAAGGAAGGCGTGTCGATCCAGCAGGAAAACCAGACGCTGGCGACGATCACGTTCCAGAACTATTTCCGGATGTACGAGAAGCTGGCCGGCATGACCGGCACGGCCGACACCGAAGCTTACGAATTCCAGGAAATCTATGGCCTGGAAGTGGTCGTGATCCCGACCAACCGCCCGGCGCAGCGCCAGGATTTGCAGGACCAGATCTACAAGACATCGAAGGAGCGCTACGACGCGGTGGTGCGCGATATCCGCGACTGCTTCGAGCGCGGCCAGCCGGTGCTGGTGGGCACGACGTCGATCGAAACGTCCGAGTATCTGTCAGACCTGCTGAACAAGGAAAAACTGCCTCACCAGGTGCTGAACGCCAAGCAGCACGAACGTGAGGCTGAGATCGTGGCGCAGGCGGGTCGTCCGAAGATGATTACGATCGCCACGAACATGGCCGGTCGGGGTACGGACATCGTGCTGGGCGGCAACGTCGAAAAGCAGTCAGGGTTCATCGAGGCCGATGCGAGCCTGTCGGACGCCGAGAAGGCGCAGAAGATCGCGCAGCTCAAGGACGAATGGCAATCGCTGCACGAACAGGTCAAGGCTGCTGGCGGCCTGCATATCGTGGGCACCGAGCGCCACGAGTCGCGCCGGATCGACAATCAGCTGCGTGGCCGAGCCGGTCGCCAGGGCGACCCGGGTTCCTCGCGCTTCTACCTGTCGCTGGACGACCAGCTACTGCGCATCTTCGCCGGTGACCGCGTCCGCGCGATCATGGAGCGCCTGAAGATGCCTGAAGGCGAGCCGATCGAAGCCGGTATCGTCACGCGCTCGATCGAATCGGCGCAGCGCAAGGTGGAAGGCCGCAACTTTGACATCCGCAAGCAACTGCTGCAGTACGACGACGTTGCCAACGACCAGCGCAAGGAAATCTACAAGCTGCGTAACGACGTGCTGGAGTCGCAGGACGTTGGCGACATGGTGGCCAACCTGCGCGAGAGCGTGCTCGTGGAACTGTTCCGCGACTACGTGCCGGCCGAGAGCATGGAAGAACAGTGGGATATCGCGGGCCTGGAGCAGCGTTTGCGCGAGGATTGGAACCTCGACGTCCCGCTGGCCAAGACCGTGGAAGCCGCGCAGAGCATCGAGGACGAAGAACTGCTGAACATCGTCCTGAAGACTGCCCGCGAAACGTATGACGCCAAGATTGCTCAGGTGGGACGCGAGTCGTTCGCCGGCTTCGAGCGTTCGGTCATGCTGCAGAGCATCGACACGCACTGGCGCGAGCATCTGGCCGCGCTGGACCACCTGCGCCAGGGTATTCACCTGCGCGGCTACGCTCAGAAGGATCCGAAGCAGGAGTACAAGCGCGAGTCGTTCGAACTGTTCGCCCGCCTGCTGGACGTCATCAAGAGCGAAGTCACGCGCGTGGTGTTCAACGTGCAGATCCAGTCGCCTGAGCAGCTGGAGCAGGCATCGGAGCAGATCGAAGAGGGCTTGTCGCACCTCGAGAACGTGCAGTACAAGCATGACGACTTCGCCGGCAGTGCCGACCCGGTCGAGCAGGCTTCGGCACGCAGCGGGACTGCCATGGCGGCTGCCGCGGCCATGGGGGGCGACGACGTGGCGCTCGCGGGCATGCCCAAGGTTGGCCGTAACGACCCGTGCCCGTGCGGCTCGGGCAAGAAGTTCAAGCAGTGCCACGGCAAGCTGAGCTGAAGCCAGCCGCCGCTGCAGGCGCCGACGCGAAGGAGACTTCGCGCCGCGCTTCGCGATAGAACAAGAACATGCCCGCTTGGACTCGCGTTCAAGCGGGCATGTTCGTCAGATAGACCGAGTAGTCGTAAAAGTCCGTAGAGGAACGCAAATGCCCGTGAACTTGCCACTGCCGCAGGCAGAAAACCTGAAATCCGTCGCTGGTGTCGAACTCGGCTGGGCCGAAGGTGGCATCCGCAAGGCCAACCGCAAGGACGTGCTGGTGGTGAAAGTTGCCGAGGGCAGCACCGTTGCCGGCGTGTTTACCCAAAACCGTTTCTGCGCAGCACCGGTTCAGGTCTGCCGGGAGCACCTGACGGGCGGCGCGGGCATCCGCGCCCTGGTGGTGAACACGGGCAATGCCAACGCCGGCACGGGTGAGCCGGGACTGGCCGCCGCACGCGCCACGTGCGAGGCGTTGGCAAGGCAACTCGGCATCGCCGCCAGTCAGGTGCTGCCGTTCTCGACCGGCGTGATCCTTGAACAACTGCCGGTGGATCGCTTGACCGCCGCGCTACCGGCGGCCATCGCCAACGCGCGCGCAGACAACTGGCTGGCTGCTGCCGAGTCGATTATGACCACCGACACGCAGCCGAAGGCGGCTTCGCGGACGGTGGAGATCGACGGCAAGACCGTGACGATGTCGGGCATCAGCAAGGGCGCGGGCATGATCCGCCCGAATATGGCGACGATGCTGGGTTTTATCGCCATGGATGCCGCCGTATCGCAGCCTGTGCTCCAGAAGCTCGTGTCGCACGCCGCCGATCACTCGTTCAACAGCATCACGATTGACGGCGATACCTCGACCAATGATTCCTTCGTGCTGATCGCATCGGGCAAATCCGGCGCCACGGTGAACAGCGCCGAGGGTGTCGCTTTCGAAGCGTTGCGCGATGCCGTGACCTCGCTGGCGCAGGAACTCGCCCAGATGATCGTGCGCGATGGCGAAGGCGCCACGAAGCTGATGACGATTCGCGTGGAAGGCGGCAAGAACGTGGCGGAATGCCGCCAGATCGCCTATGCCGTGGCCCATTCCCCGCTGGTGAAGACGGCCTTCTACGCGTCGGACCCCAACCTGGGCCGCATCCTTGCCGCAGTGGGATACGCCGGCGTGGATGACCTCGACGTGGATCGCGTCAACCTGTGGCTGGACGACGTCTGGGTGGCCCGCGATGGCGGCCGCAATGCCGAGTATCGCGAGGAAGACGGCCAGCGCGTGATGAAGCAGGCCGAGATCACGGTGCGCATCGCACTGGGTCGTGGCAATGCGGAAGCGACTGTATGGACGTGCGATCTGTCGCACGACTACGTGTCGATCAACGCCGACTACCGTTCCTGAAATCCTAAAACTTCAAGTTTCAGCATCAGAGCCATCGCCCCCATGTCCGACCTCGCTACACGCCTCGACAGTTTTCTCGCCCGTCTTGAACAATGGTTGCCGCCGGAACTGACCGACGCGGACTGGAAGGAGGCGGTAGCGTTCCGGTGGCGCAAGCGGCAAAGCCTCTTTGGCAACATCGGCTATCTGCAGGCCATCCGCCAGTTGCCGCCGATTCATCTGACCGATCTAAAGAACATCGATCGTCAGAAGGATGCCATCGTGGCCAACACGCGCCAGTTCGTGAAGCATTTGCCGGCCAACAACGTGCTGCTGACCGGCGCGCGCGGGACTGGCAAGTCTTCGCTGATCAAGGCCTGCCTGAACGAATTCGTGCAGGATGGCCTGCGGCTGGTGGAAGTGGACAAGGACGATCTGGGCGACCTGGGCGATATCGTGGAGAAGCTGGCCACGCGGCCTGAATGCTTCGTCGTGTTCTGCGACGACTTGTCGTTCGAGGACGGCGAGTCGGGCTACAAGTCGCTGAAGTCGGCGCTTGACGGATCGGTGGCCGCGCAATCGGACAACGTGCTGATCTACGCCACGTCGAACCGTCGCCACCTGCTGCCCGAGTACATGAAAGACAACGAGACCTACCAGCACACGTCCGATGGAGAAATCCATCCGGGCGAGGTGGTGGAGGAAAAGATCTCGTTGTCCGAGCGCTTCGGGCTGTGGCTGTCGTTCTATCCACCCAAGCAGGACGAATACCTGGCTATCGTCGGGCACTGGTTGTCGCACTTCGGCTGCAGTGCGGCCGATATCGAGGCGGCACGCGGCGATGCGCTGGTCTGGGCGCTCGAGCGCGGTTCTCGTTCGGGCCGGGTGGCGTGGCAGTTCGCGCGCGACTGGGGCGGCAAGCACGGCAAGCCGTTCGTCGCGGACAAGGAATAACCGAGCATGAGTGGTCAGGAGGAAACCGTGACGACGTCCGACGGGCAGACCCGCAAGGTCACCGAGGTGGCCGTCGGTGTGATGATCCAGCCGGACGGCCGCTTCCTGCTGGCCCAACGGCCTGCGGGCAAGCCGTACGAAGGCTACTGGGAATTCCCGGGCGGCAAGCTTGAACCGGGGGAAACCGTCGAGGCGGCGTTGGCGCGGGAACTACACGAGGAACTCGGTCTCGATATCCTGCGCAGCGAACACTGGCACACGCTGGAACATGACTACCCGCATGCCTATGTGCGGCTGTATTTCTGCAAGATCACCGACTGGCGCGGCGAGCCGGTGGGACGCGAGGGTCAGGCGTTCTCCTGGCAGTCAGTGCCCGTGGAAGTCGGGCCGCTACTGCCAGCGACGATCCCGGTGGTCGAATGGCTGGCGGAAGAGTCGCGCGGCTAATGTTGTGATGGAGACCCGGCTGATTGCCGGGTTTTCTCTTTTTGGCGTGTGTTTGCTCCCCTCTCACGCTTGCGGGAGAGGGGAGAAAGAGAGGCGCGCGCGAGGGCTAGCCTACAAGGCTCACACCCATCAACCAACAACCCAACAACACAATCTCAGGAGGCTCCATGCAACGTGTCGATCGTATCGATGACGCTGTCTCGCTGCCCGAACTGACTTTACGCGGCATCATCCTTGGTGCCTTGATCACGGTAGTCTTCACCGCGTCGAATATCTACCTGGGCCTCAAGGTGGGGCTGACGTTCTCATCGGCCATTCCCGCCGCCGTGATCTCGATGGCCGTCCTGCGCCTGTTCCCGGGCGCGAACATCCTCGAAAACAACATGGTGCAGACGCAGGCATCTGCTGCGGGCACGCTGTCGTCGATCATTTTTATCCTGCCCGGACTGGTGATGCTTGGGCACTGGCAGGGCTTTCCGTTCTGGCAGACGCTCGCCATCTGCGCGGCGGGCGGCATGCTCGGGGTTATCTTCAGCATTCCGCTACGGCATGCAATGGTTGTGCAGAGCGACCTGCCGTATCCGGAAGGTGTGGCGGCGGCGGAAATCCTGCGCGTTGGCAGCGCGGGACAGGATGCCTCGGGCGCGAAGCAGGCTACGGGCCTGGCCGACCTGCTGGCGGGCGGTGTGGCGGCCGGTCTGTTCAGCTTCGCGGCGGGCGGATTGCGCGTGCTGGCCGAAGGTGCGAACGCCTGGTTTGCAGCGGGCGCGTCGGTGGTGCGGCTGTCGATGGGGTTCTCGCTGGCGTTGGTCGGGGCGGGCTATCTGGTTGGCATCGTCGGTGGCCTGGCGATGCTGCTGGGTCTGGTTCTGACCTGGGGCGTGGCGGTGCCGTGGCTGACGGCCATCACGCCGATGCCGGCGGGCGCCACGTTGCAGAGCTTTGGGACCTCGGTCTGGAGTTCTCAGGCCCGTTTCATAGGCGCCGGGACTATTGGCATCGCCGCCATCTGGACATTGGCTACGCTGTTCAAGCCTATGGTCGAAGGTGTGCGCGCGTCGATGGGTGCCATCCGCGGTCAAGGTGGTGCCGGGGAAGGCGGCGAGCTGCCTCGCACGCAGCGCGACATGCCGGTGATCTGGATCGGCCTGCTAATGGTCGTGCTGCTCGCGGTGCTGGCCGCCACGTTCGGACACTTCATGGCGCCGGCGCCGCTGGACCGCGCGGCAACATGGAAACTGGTGGGATGCGCGGTGTTGTTCGCGTTCGTGTTCGGCTTTCTGGTAGCGGCGGCGTGCGGCTATATGGCTGGCCTCGTCGGATCCTCCGCGAGTCCGATTTCAGGCATTGGCATCATCGCGGTGATCCTGGTGTCGCTGCTGATCCTCGGCCTTGGCACGCTCGACGGGCTGCTGGATACCCCGGAGGGCGGCAAGTTTGCGATTGCGCTGGCCATCTTCACCACGTCGGCCGTGGTAGCCGTAGCGTCGATCTCCAACGACAACCTGCAGGATCTGAAGACCGGATGGCTGGTCGGCGCCACGCCGTGGCGGCAGCAGGTGGCACTGCTGATCGGCTGTGCAGTCGGCGCGGCGGTCATTCCTCCGGTGCTGGATCTGCTCTACCACGCCTATGGTTTCGCGGGCGCGTTGCCGCGTGCAGACATGGACCCCAACCATGCGCTGGCCGCCCCGCAGGCCACGCTGATGACGGCCATCGCCACCGGCATTTTCACGCACCAGTTGAACTGGACGATGATCCTGATTGGCATCGCGCTGGGCGTCGTGCTGATCGCCATCGACGAAATGCTGCGCCGTCGTGGCGGCGTGGCGCGGCTTCCCGTGCTGGCGGTAGGCATCGGCATCTACCTGCCCCCCACCATCAGTTCGGCACTGGTCGTCGGCGCCATATTGTCATGGGCCTTGCTGAGAGTGGAGCGCCGCCGCGCCGAGGCACGTGGCGACGATGTCAAGACGGTGCTCGATCATGCCGAGCGGCGCGGCACGCTGCTGGCATCGGGACTGATCGTGGGCGAGAGCCTGATCGGCGTGGCGCTGGCAGCGGTGATCGGGCTGTCAGGCAAGGAGGCGCCTCTGGCACTGGTCGGCGAGGGGTTTGCCGGTACTGCGCAGTGGCTGGGACTGGCAGTGTTCGTGCTGGTGTGCGTGGGGTTCTGGAGGAGGGTGCTGGCGGCGCGGTGATAGCTTAAAACCGCCGCTTGGTTTTCTCCCCTCTCCCGCAAGCGGGAAAGGGGAGAAAACCAGGGGATCAGCAAGAACTAGTCGTCCTTATCCTCAGGCAATTCCGGCGACGCATCGGCGGGCTTGCCTTCGATCACGTACTTCTCGGACGCCCAGGCGCCCAGGTCGATTTGCTTGCAGCGTTCGGAGCAGAACGGGCGAAACTTGTTCTCGGGTGCCCAGACCACGTCCTTGGCACAGGTGGGGCATTTGACGACGGCAGGCATGGGACTTCAGAAATTGCAGAGTTTGAGCAGGAAGGGGATATCGGCGTCCACCGAGCGCGGGCGCATGTCGCCGTCCTGCTGCGTGAAGCGGACCCAGAGCATGTACTTGTTGGCGCTCATCTCGGGGATGAAGGCCAGCAGTGACTCGTCCAGGTACACCTGCATCAATTGGTAGCTGCGGCCGGAGAGCATTTGCTGGTAGCTGCCGCCGGTGGCGATCACCTTGCCGCTCTGGCCCGACTCGCGCAGCAGGCGCAGCACCATCGTGGCACCCATGCGCAGCGAGGCCAGCGGGCGTGCCCATTTGAGAATGTCGGCGCGGCGGTCTTCGGAAGGCCGGTGCTGCCACGCGTAGTAGGCCGGGAGATCGAATTCGCAGGTGCCGCCCGGAATGATCGCGCGGCTGCGAATACTGGTCAGCCACTCGTTGTCGGTCAGTAGCTGGCCCGCCTTGCCGACGGTCTGGTTCAGCGCGGCGATGCCCTGTTCGATTTCGGTAATGACGGAAACCAGCGCGTCCTGATCGATCTGTGGATTGGCACGCAGCGGCGCAAGCGCCTGACGCTGACGCTCCAGCTCCTTGATCAGATCGGTCTTGAGGTCGGCTCGGCCCGCCACATCGATGATCTCGAAGATCGTGGTGATGGCAACGTGATGCTGCAGCGGATGTTCCTGCCCGAGGAAATAATCCAGCCGATCGAACAGGTCCTCCAGGCGCAGGAGTGTCCTGATGCGTTCGTTGAAAGGATATTCGTACAGGATCAAGTCGGTATCCGTGCTACGCGCCGATTGGCCATTCGGGCGGTTCGTTTCAGTCGGGGGCGTTACGTGCTGCCCGTTGCCGGCTGTGGCCTGACCCGTGATCGGCAATTGTGCCGAAAGTCGTCACGCAGCACACATTTGCCAGCATGTTTCAGCGCATTCTATGCGAGTCACGGCGCGAGGACAAACTGAATCGGCCTCGAATTTCGCTCAAGCGGCGTACGCGGGACGTGCGAGCGTGCAATCGTGCGGCAATCGAGCCAATTATGCGGAGGCGGGGGCAGACGACGACAGCGAGCGATATAGCGCATCGAGTCTTTCCACCTGGGGTGCCAGCGCTTCGGGTGGGCCATCGTTGTCGATCACGTCGTCGGCTACCGCCAGTCGAGCGGTCCGCGTGGCTTGCCGGTTCATGATGGCCAGCACCTGCTCGCGCGAGAAGCCGTTGCGCGCCATGACACGGGCTTCCTGGGTGGATTCCTGGCAATCCACTACCAGCACACGGCCCACGCGGGCGCGCCACGTGCCTGACTCCACCAGCAGCGGCACGACGTAAATCAGGTAGGGGTGTTGTCCGCCCGCGCGGATTGCGGCGGCGCGCGATTCTGTCAGTTGGCGGATCAGCGGATGGGTGATGGCTTCAAGCCGGGCCTTGGCCGAAGGGTCGGAAAACACCAGCGCGCGCATGGCATCGCGGTCCATCGCGCCATCGCTTCGCAGGCAGCGCGGCCCAAAGGCTTCGACGAGCGGGGCGATGGCCAGGCCGCCGGGGGCGGTGATTTCGTGGGCGAGCAGGTCGGTATCGATCAGTGCGGCACCGCGTGCGGCGAACATGTCCGCGACGCGTGTCTTGCCGGAGCCGATACCGCCGGTGAGGCCAATTTCCAGCATGGGGGCAACAGTCGTTCCAGTGGCGATGCCGCTAACGATACCAGCTTTGAAACTACAGCCCGGGCAGCACCAGCGGCCGGATGCTCTCGCCGAAGAACAGGTAGACCACGCCCGCGCCGACGATATACGGTCCGTACGGGAACTGTGTGTCCTTGCCCTTGCGTTGCAGGAGCAGCAGCGCGCCGCCGAGCACGGCTCCCACGATTGACGACAGCAGAATCAGCGGCGGCAGTGACTGCCAGCCGAACCAGGCGCCCAGCGCCCCCATCAGCTTGAAATCGCCGTACCCCATGCCATCGTGCCCGCGCACCAGCCGGTAGACCGTGTTGACGGTCCATAGCACCAGATAGCCCGCGGCCGCGCCGATGACGGCATCGGCCAGCGGAGCGAACCAGCCCTGCAGATTCAGCAACAGTCCGAGCCACAGCAGTGGCAGTGTGATCTGGTCGGGCAGCAACTGGGTATCGGCATCGATCATGAACAGCGCCACCAGCGACCAGAGCATGGCAATGGCAGCCACCGCCTGCACCGTCGGCCCGAAATGCCACATCGCCAGCGCGCTGAGTGCGGCTGTCACGGCCTCGACGAGCGGATATCGGATGCTGATCGGCGTCTTGCAGGATGCGCAGCGCCCGCGCAGGAACAGATAGCTGACGACGGGAATGTTCTCCCACGCCGCAATTTGGTGATGGCAGTGGGGGCAGGCCGAGCGCGGCACCATGAGGTTGTAGCGCTCCGGGTGCGGGAGCGGCTCGCCCCGGAGTTCGGCAATGTAGTTGGCTTCTTCGTGATCCATCATCTTCGGCAAGCGATGGATCACGACATTCAGGAAGCTGCCGACCAGCAGGCCGAGCAGCCCGGCCACGACAATCAGGAACGCTGGCGGGAGTGCCGCCAGCATGTCCAGCGGGACCAACGGAATGGCGCCGCTGGCGCCCGGTACGGCTTGCATCGGTGACACCATCCTTCGTTAGACCACTTGGCCGAGCTTGAAGATAGGCAGGTACATGGCCACCACCATGCCGCCGATCAGCACGCCGAGGATCACGATGATCAGCGGTTCGATCAGGCTGGAAATAGCGGCAACGGCGTCGTCCACCTCGCGCTCGTAGAACTCCGCCACTTTCAGCAGCATGTTGTCCAGTGCGCCGGATTCCTCGCCGATCTGCGTCATCTGCAGCACCATGTTGTCGAATACATGCGTGGCCTGCATCGCATTCGTCAGGCTTGTACCGATCCGCACCGACTGCTCGATCTCGCGCGTCGCATCATAGTAAAGCCAGTTGCCGGCCGCACCGGCTACTGACTCCATCGATTCCACGAGCGGCGTACCGGCTGCAAACATGGTGGCGAGCGTACGTGTCCAGCGCGCGATCACCGCCTTGCGGAACAGGCTGCCGAAGATCGGCATTTTCAGCAGGGCCTTGTCATGCCAGCGCTGCACCTTCTCCGACTTCTTGCGAGCGTGGAAGTATCCGATGATCGATCCGATCGGGATGCCGATCACCGCATACCAGTAGGTGACAAAGAAGTCCGACATGTTGATCACGACCTGCGTCGGCGCAGGCAGTGCCGCGCCGAAGCTAGAGAACACGCCCTTGAAGGCCGGGATCACGAAGATCATCAGCACCACCGTCACCGCGAAGGCCACGCTCAGCACGGCGATCGGATAGATCATCGCGGACTTGATCTGGCTCTTCAGCGCGATGCTCTTCTCCATGTACAGCGACAACCGCTCGAGCAGCGCGTCGAGGATACCGCCTTGCTCGCCGGCGTCGATGAGATTGCAGTAGAGCGTGTCGAAGTACTTCGGCTGGCGCCGGAACGCCGTGGCCATGCTGCTACCCGCCTCGATGTCGAAGCGGATGTCGTTCAGCAGTTGCGTGAAGTTCGGGTTGGAGTGGCCGCGCGCGATGATGTCGATCGATTGCAGCAGCGGAATGCCCGCCTTGAGCATCGTCGAAAGCTGGCGCGTGAAGTACGCGATGTCCTTCTCTGTGATTTTCTTGCCGCGCGCCGCCTTGCGCTTCTTCATCTTGACGACGGTCAGCCCCTGCTTGCGCAAGGTGGCCGAAACCTCGGCCTGATTCTCGGCCCGCTGCTCGCCCTTGAAGGACTTGCCCTTCCGGTCCTTGGCTTCCCATTCGAAGATGTACTGCGTGGGCGCTTTCCGCCCTCTGGCCCGCGACGGTGCTGCCGTCCGGGCGCTCGCCGCTGGTGCGCGCGTCGCCATGATGTTTGACCCCCGACTGAATTGCTATGGAACTGCTTTTGTTTTTAGGGCATCCGCATCGTCGCGCGGATGCCGTTTGCGCAGCCTACCCCTCCTGGAGCCGCCCCGGCTGCGCGCCCGGCGGCTTCCTTTTCTGCTGCGCTTCTGCTGCTAACTGTTCGTCGTCGCCAGCACTTCTTCCAGCGACGTCACCCCTTGCTTGACCTTCAGCAGCCCCGAGTCGCGCAGCGACAGCACGCCTTCGCGCCGGGCCTGTTCCGCAATCTGCAGTGCCGTGCCGTGCGACAGGATGATCTGCTGCATGGCTTCCGAAATCGGCATGACCTGGTAGATACCGCATCGACCCTTGTAGCCGCTGCCGTTGCAGCGCTCGCATCCCACCGGGTGATAAGGCGTCCAGGAACCATCGATATCGGCCTCGGCAAATCCTGCGTCGATCAGCACCTGCGGCGCAAGGGCGCCTGCCTTCTTGCACGTACACAGCCGGCGCGCCAGACGCTGCGCGGTAATCATGAGTACCGACGACGCGATGTTGAATGGTGCCACGCCCATGTTCATCAGGCGTGTCAGCGTCGTGGGGGCGTCGTTCGTGTGCAACGTGGACAGCACAAGGTGGCCCGTCTGGGCGGCCTTGATCGAGATATCGGCCGTTTCCAGGTCCCGGATTTCGCCGACCATGATGATGTCCGGATCCTGCCGCAGGAACGACTTCAGCGCCGCCGCAAAGGTCAGGCCCGCCTTGTCGTTGACGTTGACCTGGTTGATGCCGGGCAGCTGGATTTCTGCAGGGTCTTCGGCCGTGGAGATGTTGATGTCGCCCTGATTCAACATGTTCAGGAACGTATAGAGCGACACGGTCTTGCCGCTACCCGTCGGGCCGGTCACAAGGACCATGCCATACGGGCGCTTGATGACCTCCATCAGCAGCGCCTTCTGCTGCGGCTCGTAGCCAAGCTGGTCGATGTCTAGCTTGTCGGTCGAGGAGTCGAGAATCCGCATCACGATCTTCTCGCCGAACAGCGTCGGCAGCGTCGAGACGCGGAAATCGATGGCCTTGTCGGTCGTTTCCTTGCCTTCCTTGTCCTTGGGCACCGAGATCAGCAGCTTCATGCGGCCGTCCTGCGGCACGCGCTTCTCGGAGATATCCAGGCGCGACAGCACCTTGATGCGCGTGGCGATCTTGTCGCGGATATCGAGCGGCGGACGCGCAACCTCCTGCAGCACGCCGTCCACACGGTAGCGGATGCGGTAGAAGAACTCGAACGGTTCGAAGTGGAGGTCGGAGGCGCCGCGGTTGAACGCTTCGGTCAACAGCTTCTGGAGGAACCGGACCACCGGCGCATCGTCGATCTCGTTGCCGGGCCCCTTGCGCGCGGCAGCCGCCGCCGAGGGGTCATACTCGATCATCTTCGTCGCGGTGGGCGTGACCGGCGAGATATTCTTGAGCGTGCCCAGCGCTTCCCCGGCCGCGCGCACATGCTTCATCAGTTTGTCGTGCTCGACGACCACGGTTTCCACGGGGAGGTTGAACTTCTGCTGGATCGCTTCCACACCCGCCTGGTTGGCCGGATCGGACATCGCCACGATCAGCCGGTTCTCGCGCCGCGCCAGCGGCAGCAGCCGATGCGCGTGGAATTCGCGGTTGCCGGCCAGTGCAGGCGGCACGCGGCTGAGGTTGTATTGCGCGAGATCGAGCAGCGGCAAGCGGTACTTGTCGGCGGCAAAGATCGCGATATCGTGCGCGGACATCGTGCCGCTGCCGATGATCTCGTCGATCAATTGCGACTTCTTCTCCCGGGCCGATTGCTCCAGCTGCGCGAGCAGCGCTGGTGCGATCCGCCGGCTCTGGGCTAGTGCTAAGCCTAGTGTCATGGCGAAAACTGTGCGTGATGCGCAGGTCAGCCTGAAGGAGCCAGGCGCGCGCTTGTTAACGGCGGTGGGAGCGGGGGCGAAGTCCCGGACCGAGGCAGTTTGCCGTCGGGGTCACTTTTTGTAAAGCCGGCGCGCGGGCCCGTTGGCGTTTGCGCGACACGGCTGCAACCCTACTTGCGCGGGGGGAAGAAAAGGGGGGAGAAACGAGGGGCGCAGGAGCGCGAAGGGAAAACAAAAAGCCGCACATTGCTGTGCGGCTTTTTGTGAATACTGCGTTTGATGCTGCGCGAGGATATCGTTGCCAATCGTCGTGATCATCGAAATCTGGTCGGGGTGAGAGGATTCGAACCTCCGGCCTCTACGTCCCGAACGTAGCGCTCTACCAGGCTAAGCTACACCCCGATTTTTATTGCTTCCTTCGGCTGTCGAAAACCTTGCGCCGTCAGCAGCAAAGAACAAAAGTTTAGCAGCGTTTCCGGAGGATGGGAAGGCCCTTTCTCAAGAAATTCGGCAGGGCGCCGTGCGTCGTCCGGCCCGTCTCTGTCAGCTCTGGCGTTGCAGCGAGAAGGCGCAGAGTTCGATCAGGGTGTCCTTGAGCGGCGAGTCGGGGAACTGCTTCGCGGCGGCTGCGGCGGCCTCGGCCTCGCGCTGGGCGGCGGCAAAGGTGATGTCGAGCGCGCCGCTGGCATGGATGGCCGCGAACACGGCGTCGAAATGCTCTGTGCCGCCCTGGACGATGGCCTCGCGTGCCAGTTCGCGTTGTTCTGCCGTGCCGTGCTCCAGCAGGTGCAGCAGCGGCAGGGTAGGCTTGCCTTCACGCAGATCGTCGCCGGCGTTCTTGCCCATCTGTTCGGCGCTTGCCGTGTAGTCGAGCATGTCGTCGATCAACTGGAAAGCCGTGCCGATGCGGCGGCCGTACTCGGCGGCGGCCTCTTCCATTGCGGCGTCGGCACCGGCCAGCACGGCACCCAGTTGGGCCGAGGCTTCGAACAGTTTGGCCGTCTTGTAGCGGATCACCTGCAGGTAGCGCTCCACGGTGACGTCCGGGTCGTGCATGTTCAGCAGCTGCAGCACCTCGCCCTCGGCAATCACGTTGGTGGCGTTGGAGAGAATCTCCATGATGCGCATGCTGCCGGCGTCCACCATCATCTGGAAGGCGCGGGAGTAGAGGAAGTCGCCAACCAGTACGCTGGCGGCGTTGCCGAACACGGCATTGGCTGTCTGGCGGCCCCGGCGCAGTTCGGACTCGTCCACCACATCGTCGTGGAGTAGCGTGGCGGTGTGGATGAACTCCACCACGGCGGCCAGTTCGTGATGGCGATGACCTTCATAGCCAAATGCCCGCGCGGAAAGCAGCAGGATCACCGGACGCAGGCGCTTGCCGCCCGCACTGATGATGTATTCGCCGATCTGTTCGACCAGCGGAACCTCCGACGACAGGCGTCGGCGGATAACGGCGTCAACGGCGCGCATGTCGGCAGCGACCGGGGCAAGCAAGGCAGTGGCGGAAGACTGGGACAAGATCAGATCACCGATTCGCGAAACCGGGGGATTATATGCGATGCGCGTTGGTGTATGACGGTTCCCTTCCGGCGACCGAGTGGTTCCTCGGGCGGGTTAGTCATGATGTGGGGCGGGGTACCGTGCATCTATAATGCCGCGCATGGACAAGCCTCGATCGACTCGACCGCAGGTCCGTCGCACCGCCTGGTGGGTGGCGTTCGCTGCCCTGGCCGGGTTTCTGCTGGCCGACCTGACCTGATCCGCGCAACCTCGGTGTGCGCCTCCCGCCGCAGCCTGTGCTCCGGCTGGCTATCTCGTTGTTTTCTTTGCCTTTTCTGTAAACAGCGCTATAATCCCCGGTTCCTTCGGTCGCGTCTACGTGCGCGCACCGTTTGCGGCGCACGAAACGGCGCCGGCTCGGGCGGCTTCGGCCGTCGGGGCAGCATTCCTCGTTTCATTCATACATGAGAGGTTCGACAATGTACGCGGTCGTAAAAACCGGCGGCAAGCAATACAAGGTTGCTGCTGGCGAAAAACTTAAAGTAGAACAGATACCGGCTGACATTGGCGCAGAAATCACGCTGGACCAGGTGCTCGCAGTGGGCGCTGGCGACCAAATCAAATTTGGTACGCCGCTGGTGAGCGGGGCTTCCGTCAAGGCTACCGTTATCGCCCAAGGTCGTCACGACAAGGTGAAGATCTTCAAGATGCGCCGTCGCAAGCACTACCAGAAGCGTCAGGGCCATCGTCAGAATTACACCGAACTGCGCATCGAAGCCATCGTGGCCTGAGCCTCGGCTCGGACACAGGCAACATCGCAATAGGTCAACTGGAGTTAAGACATGGCACAGAAAAAAGGCGGCGGTTCCACGCGGAACGGCCGTGATTCGGAATCGAAGCGTCTGGGCGTGAAGGTGTTCGGTGGTCAGGCTATCAACGCCGGCGGCATCATCGTTCGTCAACGCGGCACGCGTGTTCACGCTGGCGATAACGTGGGCGTGGGCAAGGACCACACCCTGTTCGCGCTGGTGGACGGCCACGTGCAGTTCGCCGTCAAGGGCGCTGCCAAGAAGCAGCAAGTCAGCGTCGTCCCGGCGGCCTGATAACAGCCTTTGCAGCACGAAAGGCCCCGCATCGCATGCGGGGCTTTTTTTGTTTTGAGAACGCTACCCAAACGATTCTGGCGTTGGGGCACGGCCTTGCCGTAACATTTACTGTCTGCGGCCACGTCTGGTCCAGAACGCCTCGCTCCGTTTTGGCAGCGTTTTCGGTCGGCAACTTGCTTGCCGGAACCTCCTCGGAAAGAAAACTAATATGAAGTTCATCGACGAAGCTCGTATCGAAGCGATCGCCGGCAATGGCGGCAACGGAAGTGCTTCGATGCGTCGCGAAAAATTCGTGCCGTTCGGCGGCCCCGATGGTGGTGACGGTGGGCGGGGCGGCAGCGTATTCGCGCAGGCCGACCGCAATATCAATACGCTGATCGATTTCCGCTACGCGAAGAAGCACGTGGCGAAGAATGGCGAGAACGGCCGTGGGGCAGACTGCTACGGCGCGGCTGGCGAAGACATCACGCTGCGCATGCCCGTGGGCACGCAAATCATCGACATGGATACCGACCAGGTCCTGGCCGACCTGACCGAGCATGGTCAGTTGGTGTGCCTGGCCGAAGGCGGCATCGGCGGCTGGGGCAACCTGCACTTCAAGTCGAGTACCAACCGCGCGCCGCGCCAGCAGGTGGACGGCAAGCCCGGCGAACGCCGCATGCTGAAGCTCGAGCTGAAGGTGCTGGCGGACGTGGGCCTGCTGGGCATGCCCAACGCGGGCAAATCGACCCTGATCTCGCATATCTCGAATGCCCGCCCGAAGGTGGCCGACTACCCGTTCACCACGCTCCACCCGAATCTGGGCGTGGTCCGCGTGGATCATGAGCAGTCATTTGTCGTGGCCGATATTCCTGGCCTGATCGAGGGCGCCGCCGAGGGTGCCGGGCTGGGTCACCAGTTCCTGCGCCACCTGCAGCGCACTGGCCTGCTGCTCCATATCGTGGACCTCGCCCCGTTCGACGAAGCGGTGGACCCGGTGGCGGAGGCCAAGGCCATCGTCAACGAGCTGAAGAAGTACGACGAATCGCTGTACGAGAAGCCGCGCTGGCTCGTGCTGAACAAGCTGGACGTGGTGCCCGAAGAGGAACGCGCAGCTCGCATCAAGGACTTCATCAAGCGCTACAAGTGGAAGGGTCCGGTGTTCCATATCTCGGCGCTGACCGGCGAGGGCTGCCGTGAACTGATCTACGCGATCAAGGATCACCTGGTCGCGTTGAAAGCCGAAGAGGCCGCGGCACTGGCCGAACCCGATATCCGCCTGGACGACCGTCTGCACAACGTCGAACGGGACGGGTCAGAAGACTGAACCGGCATCCGCCCATCATCATAAGAACCATCGGAGACAGGACCCCGCCATGCAATCGGTCATCGCCCAGGCAAAACGCATCGTCGTCAAAGTAGGTTCGAGCCTGGTTACCAACGACGGCAAAGGGCTGGATCACGATGCCATCGCACGCTGGGCGGCGCAGATTGCCAAGTTGCGCGGCACGGGCAAGGAGGTGGTGCTGGTCAGTTCGGGCGCCATCGCCGAAGGGATGCAACGGCTGGGCTGGTCGCGGCGTCCCAAGGAAATTCACGAACTGCAGGCTGCCGCCGCCGTGGGCCAGATGGGCCTGGCGCAGGTCTACGAAAGCCAGTTTGGGCGCTATGGCATCCGTACCGCGCAGGTATTGCTGACCCATGCCGATCTGGCGGATCGCGAGCGCTACCTGAATGCACGCTCCACGCTGCTGACGCTGCTGGGGCTTGGCGTGGTGCCGATCATCAACGAGAACGACACCGTGGTTACCGACGAAATCAAGTTCGGCGACAACGATACGCTCGGCGCACTGGTCACCAACCTGATCGAAGGCGATGCGCTGGTGATCCTCACCGATCAGCGCGGCCTCTACACCGCCGATCCACGCAAGGACCCGGCCGCCCAGTTCGTCGACGAGGCGCTGGCGGGCACGCCGGAACTGGAGGCGATGGCCGGCGGTGCGGGTTCGTCGATCGGCCGGGGTGGCATGCTGACCAAGATCCTGGCTGCCAAGCGTGCGGCCAAGTCGGGCGCGCACACGACGATTGCCTCGGGCCGCGAGCAGGATGTTCTCGGACGTCTGGCGACGGGCGAGGCGATCGGTACGCAGTTGCTGGCGCCGACGGGTCGGCTGACCGCTCGCAAGCAATGGATGGCCGACCACCTGCAGTTGCGCGGCCGTGTGCTGATCGACGCCGGTGCCGTGGAGAAGCTGACCGGAGGCGGCAAGTCGCTGCTGCCGATCGGGGTGACCGAGGTGCAGGGCGAGTTCGCGCGCGGCGAGGTCATCGCGTGCGTGGATACGGAAGGTCGCGAGGTCGCGCGCGGCATCACGAACTATTCCAGTGCCGAGGCACGCTTGATCGCACGCAAGCCATCGTCAGAAATTGAATCGGTGCTGGGGCACCTGAACGAGCCCGAACTGATTCATCGCGACAACCTCGTTCTGGTTTGAGATTGACCCGGTAGCGAATCAGCAGCACGCAACCAAGGGATACAAAACAAAACGGCGAGCCAACTGGGCTCGCCGTTTTGTTTTGGCGCAAATCGACGTCAGCTCACGGTCCGGTCCGGCGCGGTGCATATGCCTTCAGGTCGCGGATCAGGCGATCTGGCTTGCCTGCCACGGTGCGCCCATCGCAGAAGTAGTCCCGCGCCAGCGTTGCCGCATAGGCGTTGCGTGCACGGGTCTGCATGCGAATCCACAAGTCGCGTTCCTCGCCCATGTTCGGCACCCAGGCGGGGGCGTCCTTGGGCAGCGTGGCGTAGATGCGACGCTCGAAGGCATCGCAACGCAAGCCTTCGTAGCTGACGTTGCGGCCGCCGCCCGTGCTGGTGATGACCACGGTGTAGCGCACCACGTTGTCATCGCCCACGGAGATGGACTTCTGATCCACGGCGAATCGGAAATTGTCCGACGAGTCGTTGACCGAGAAGGGAATCAGGTCGGCATCCTGGGGCAACGCGGGCAGCGTGGTCTGCTGTTCCTTGAACGGCTTGTCCTCGAACGGATTGACGAAGCCGCTGCTGCTGGCCTTTTCCTCTTCCTCGGGCATGCCCTTGCCGGTGGTCTTGCAACCCGCCAGCACCAGGCAGGCGGTCATGCACAACAGGCCGGCACGAAGGCCCCGGCCGCTGAAACTATTCATCTGAACTCCGTGAGGTGGTTGCCGGACTGGCCGGCGCAACAGATGCGGTCGCCGGCACATCAGCAGCTTGCGCTGTTGCGTGGATGGTAACCGATGGGGTGTCCGCTGCCGGTTCGACATTGGATTCGTCCGCCACTTGATGCACCGGACGCGCGTCATCGCCATGACGACCGTGGTGACCATGGTGGTGCCCGTACGGGCTCAACGGCACGCGGGCGCGATGCAGGAAGCGTGACAACTCGGTCAGCGCCAGCTGGTACACGTCGCGCTTGAATTCGATGACTGCGTCCAGCGGTACCCAGTACTGGCTCCAGCGCCAGGCGTCGAATTCGGGATGGTCTGAGGCACGCAGGTGGATGTCGCAATCGCGACACACCATGCGCAGCAAAAACCAGATTTGTTTCTGGCCCCTGTAATGGCCGCGGATCTCGCGGCGGATGAACTTGTCCGGCACCTCATAACGCAGCCAGTCGCGCGTGCGACCGACGATCCTGACGTGCTCCGGTAGCAGGCCGACTTCTTCCTGTAGCTCGCGGTACATGGCCTGTTCAGGCGTTTCGCCGTACTTGATGCCACCTTGCGGAAACTGCCAGGAGTGTTCGCCGATTCGCTTGCCCCAGAAGACCTCGTTACGTGCGTTGATGAGGATGATGCCGACGTTCGGGCGAAAGCCTTCACGATCGAGCATGACTGCACCTCGAATCCTTTAGAATTACGACGATTATAAAGGATGCGCGCAACTAGGCCCGCCGCGGGGAATGCTGGTTTTCCCGAGCAAATGGGCAGTTTCAGGCGCGTCCTCTCCAATGGCAGCCCATGGCAGCCGGGCGGGCGGCGCGGTCGGAACGACCCGCCGTGCCCGGTCTTACGAGAAAGCAACGCATGAAAGCCTCGCAATTCTTCATTTCCACCCTCAAGGAAGCACCCGCGGACGCGGAAATCGTGTCCCACAAGCTGATGATGCGCGCCGGCATGATCAAGAAGCTCGGCGCCGGCATCTACAGCTACATGCCGGTGGGGCTGCGCGTGATCCGCAAGGTGGAGAACATCGTGCGCGAGGAAATGAACCGCGCTGGTGCGGTGGAACTGTCGATGCCGGTCATCCAGCCGGCCGAGCTCTGGCAGGAAACGGGTCGCTGGGACAAGATGGGCCCGGAACTGCTGCGCCTGAAGGATCGCCACGAGCGCGATTTCGCCGTCCAGCCCACGTCCGAGGAAGTCGTGACCGATATCGCCCGCAGCGATATCCGCAGCTACAAGCAACTGCCGGTCAATTTCTATCAGATTCAGACCAAGTTCCGCGACGAGCGCCGTCCCCGCTTCGGGATCATGCGCGGCCGCGAATTCACGATGAAGGACGCGTACTCGTTCGACCGTGACGTGGAGGGCCTGAAGGTCTCGTACCGGAACATGTACGACGCTTATACGCGCATCTTCCAGCGTTTCGGCCTGGAGTTCCGCGCCGTGGCGGCCGACAACGGCGCCATTGGCGGCTCCGGTTCGCACGAGTTCCACGTGATTGCAGAGACTGGCGAAGACGCCATCGTCTATTGCCCCACGTCGGAGTACGCGGCCAATATGGAAGCTGCCGAGGCCCTGCCGCTGCAGGCCGAGCGCGCTGCACCGGCCGAGGAACTGACGAAGACCTCGACGCCCGAGAAGGCCAAGTGCGAGCACGTGGCCGAGTTCCTGGGCATCCCGCTGGCACGCACGGTCAAGTCGATTGTGCTGGCCACCGAGGGCGATGCGGGCGTGCAGATCTGGCTATTGCTGATCCGTGGCGACCACGAACTGAACGAAGTGAAGGCATCGAAGGTGCCGGGCCTGACTGAGTTCCGATTCGCCACCGAAAGCGAGATCGTCGACACGTTCGGCTCGCCCCCGGGCTACCTCGGCCCGATCGGCACGAAAAAGCCAGTCAAGCTGGTGGCGGACCGCACGGTGGCCAACATGGCCGATTTCTGCTGCGGCGCCAACGAGCGCGATTATCACTACACGGGTGTGAACTGGGGCCGCGACCTGCCCGAGCCCGTGGTGGCGGATCTGCGCAACGTGGTGGCTGGCGATGCTTCGCCGGACGGCAAGGGCACGCTGGAAATCTGCCGCGGGATCGAGGTGGGCCACGTGTTCATGCTCGGCACGCGCTACTCGGAATCGATGCGCGCCACGTATCTCGACGAGAACGGCAAGACCCAGCCGATGCAGATGGGCTGCTACGGCATTGGCGTGACCCGTATCCTGGGCGCGGCAATCGAGCAGAACTACGACGAGCGCGGCATCATCTGGCCGGCCGCCATCGCCCCGTTTGCAGTGGTGGTGTGCCCGGTCGGTTATGACCGCAACGAGGCCGTGAAGGCCGAGGCCGACCGCATCCACGCTGAACTGCTGGCTGCGGGCATCGACGTGATCCTGGACGACCGTGGCGAGCGCCCGGGCGTGATGTTTGCCGACTGGGAGCTGATTGGCGTGCCGCACCGCGTGGTCGTGGGCGACCGTGGCCTCAAGGAAGGCAACGTCGAATACCAGGGCCGCCGCGACGCCCAGGCAACGCCGGTCGCCGTGGCCAACGTGGTTGCGCATGTGCGTGGCCTGCTAGCCGGCTGATCGGTCGCCTATCGTCATGCGCCTGGTGTTTCGTCAATCTGCTCTCACGATGCCGCGCCGCTGGTCTGCGGCGCTCGCCGCGGCCTTGCTACTCTGTGCCGTGGCGATGCCCGCCCATGCCGGCGCGCAGAAGGAGGAGGCACTCGCCGATTCCGTCCGTGGCGCGCTGGCCGCAGCCATCGCCGACAACCGTCCCGTGCGCCCGACGTTTGCGTCAGGCGGCGAGAAGATGGGCTACCTGAAGTGGCTCGGGGAGATGTCGGTGCGGCTGGAGTCGCGGATGCCGAACCCGCAGGCGCGCGTCGAGCTGATCGAATCCGTCTATTACGAAGCCAAGCGCGCGGGACTGGAGCCGTCGCTGGTGCTGGGTCTGGTGCAGGTCGAGAGCGGCTTTCGGAAGTATGCGATCAGCTCGGCGGATGCGCGCGGGTTGATGCAGGTGATGCCGTTCTGGGTGCGCACCATTGGCGACGGCGACACGCGCAAGCTGTTCCATCTGCAAAGCAACCTGCGCTACGGTTGCACGATCCTGCGCCATTACCTCGATCGCGAGAATGGCGACCTGTTCCTGGCGCTGGGCCGCTACAACGGCAGCCGCGGACGTCCCGAGTATCCGAACGCGGTGCTTGCCGCATGGAAGCGCTGGCAGTACTCGGAAGCCACCGTGACGATTGCTGGCGATCCCGATGGCGCGGCGCCGGCTGTCAATACGCCGTCGCGCCGAACGCTGCCGCCGGAACTGCCCGCGCGCAATCCGTTCTCGCCGCAGCGGCTGGCCAATCCGTCATGACGCGCGAGCATCGCACGGGCTATAGCGCTTCGTCGCCCGAGCTTGAACAGTGGTTGCGTCGCCATATCGATCAGGGCTTCGACGCCGAATCGCTGGTGCTGTCGATGCTGCGCTCGGGGTACGACGCCGGGTTTGCTCGCGATACGGTGAATGCTGCGCTGGGCCATCGTGCGCCGATCCGGCCAACGCCGGCGCAGGCGCCCATGCCGATGCAGGCCCGGCAGCCGATGCTTCAGCCTACCGCCGGGGCAACTGCGCAGGCGATGCCTGAGGCCGGTGCCGGCAGCAACGTCTTCCGCCACGAAGGACGCGAGATTCCGATCCTCTTCGCACTCGAAGCGCCGCGCATCCTGCTTCTGCAGAACCTGCTCGACGGCACCGAGTGCGACGCGCTGATATCGCTCGCAAGAGACCGGCTGCATCGCTCGCCGGTGGTCAATCCCGATACCGGTGCCGAGAACCTGATCGACGCCCGCACCAGCATGGGCGCGATGTTCCAGGTGGGCGAGCACGCGCTGATCGAGCGGATCGAGGCGCGCATCGCCGCAGTAACGGGCCTGCCCGCCGACCATGGCGAGGGCCTGCAGATCCTGAACTACAAGCCCGGCGGCGAGTATCAGCCGCACTTCGATTTCTTCAATCCGCAACGCCCTGGCGAAGCGCGCCAACTGCGCGTCGGTGGTCAGCGCGTTGCCACGCTGGTGATCTACCTGAACAGCCCGCCAGCAGGCGGTGCCACGGCGTTTCCACGACTTGGACTCGAAGTCGCACCGGTCAAGGGCAATGCGGTGTTCTTCAGCTACAAGCTCCCCGACGGTGGACTCGACGAGCGCACGCTGCACGCGGGGTTGCCGGTGGAGTCGGGCGAGAAGTGGATCGCCACCAAGTGGCTGCGCGAACTGCCGTATCGCAGCAAGCCTTGAGCCCGTCATGACGGCCAAGGCCACCCGATACTGGTTCGATCCTGCCTTGCCGATGGTCGAGAGTCGCAGTGCCTGCGACAGTCGGGCCGCCTATCTTCCGCATACCCATCCCACGGTCTCGGTTGGCGCCGTCGACGCTGGCCGGAGCGTCTTTACCCACGACCCGTACGTCACGCGACTCGCGCCGGGCGCAGTGGTCTGGGTGCCGGCTGGTTGCGTCCACGCGTGTAATCCCGAGCCCGATGCAGCGTGGAGCTACCAGATGATCCATATCGAAGCGGCCTGGGCCGATGCGGTGCTCGACGAGGCCGGTCGGGCCGGGCTGCGGCGCATCCACGTCACGCATGATGCGGAGGCTTACGCGGCAGTCTGCGCGCTGAATGCCGTGCTGTTTTCCGATAGCGATCCTGTGGAAAAGGAATCGGCGCTGGTGGCATGTATCGGCGACCTGCAGGAGATGCTCGGCGATGGCATGGATGCCCAACGCAGCGATGCCCAGGACCTGCACGATGTCACCGCAATGCTGCAGTCGCGTCATGACGATCGCCTGCCGCTGGCCGAACTGGCTGCTGTGGCGGGCCTGAGCCGTTATCAGTTGATCCGGCAGTTCCGCGCGCAGTTCGGCATGACGCCCCATGCCTATCAGCTCGACATTCGCATCAACCGCGCGCGACACCTGCTGCGCCAGGGCGACGCACCAGCGGACGTGGCGCAGCAGCTCGGGTTTGCCGATCAGAGCCATTTCCACCGGGCCTTCCGGCAGCGGGTAGCGATGACGCCGGGCGCGTATCAGCGCGTTGGCTGAATCCGCTGAATCCGCTGAATCCACCGAATCGGGCCGGGCGCAATTTTCTACAATCCTCGCCGCGCCGATCTCTCCAGACTCCGTCCCTTTGCGGCATGGAGTATGGCGATGGAACATTTTCCCTGGCAGCAGTTTGCGATGGTCGCGGGCGCGCACGCGCTGGCATTGTTGAGTCCCGGGCCGGACTTCTTCCTGGTTGTGCGCGCGGCGATGGTCGAGGGCGTGCGGCGCGCCTCGGGCGTGTGCCTGGGCATCGCGCTGGGCAACGGTGTCTATATCGCGCTGGCGATGGCGGGACTCGCGGCATCGGCAGGTGTCAACGGCGTCTTCATCACCTTGCAATGGGCGGGCTGCGGCTATCTGGCGTGGATGGGCTGGCGATTCCTGCGCGCGCACGGGAGTGTTGAGATACTCTCCGCCCAGACCGATACCGCGCCGCGCGGCGCTTGGCTCGTGCACGTGGGCACGGGCTTTCTCTCGGCTGTGCTGAATCCCAAGAACGGGTTGTTCTACGCGAGTCTGTTCGCCGTCCTCGCCGGGCAGCGCACACCGCTCGCCGCGCAGGCGGCCTATGGCGTCTGGATGTTTGGCGTGGTGTTGCTGTGGGATGTGGCGGTGGTCGCAGCTGTCCGTCATCCGGCGGTGATGCGGCGGTTTGTCCGCTCGGTGCGAACCTTGGAACGGATGACCGGGGCAGTGCTGTTGGGAATGGCGATCGCCGTGGCCGTCAATGCTGCGCGGCACTAGCCTTCCAGAGCACCCAGCCCCGTACCGGCACTTTTTGATCTAACTGTATCGGTACTGTACCGTTTGCCGTCCATAGACTGAGCGCCTGTCCTGATTTTCCTGGAGCGCCGTCATGGCTCTGACCCTTCCTCCCGAACTTGCAGCAAGCACTGGCGCGCTGATGGCCTATGCGGCTTTCGTGCTCGTCTCGTCGATCACCCCCGGTCCCAACAACACGATGCTGCTTGCCTCGGGCGTGAACTTTGGCCTGCGCCGGACGGTGCCGCATTTGTTTGGCATCTGCATCGGCATGGTGATCATGATGATCGTGGTCGGGCTAGGGTTGGGATCGGTGTTCACGGCGTTTCCGTGGACGTGGAGCGTGCTGCGCGTGGCGGCCACGGCGTACTTAGTCTGGCTGGCCTGGAAGCTGGCCACGGCGGGCGGATTGCAGGATCGCGAGGTGGCACGGCCGATGAGCTTTCTGCGCGCGGCGGCGTTCCAGTGGGTGAATCCGAAGGCGTGGGTGATGGCGGTGGGCGCATGCAGCGCCTATGTACTGCATCCCAATCTGTGGGTCAATGCCGCGCTGATGGCGGCGCTGTGCGGCGTGGTGAACCTGCCGAGCATCACGACTTGGGCAGTGTTTGGCGCCGCGCTGCGGCAGTGGCTGGCGAATCCGCGCGTGCTGCGCGTGTTCAATGTGACGATGGCGCTGTTGCTGCTGGCTTCCCTGTATCCCATCCTCGGCGCCCATCCGCACTGAGCGGGGCGCCGGGAGGGGTGGACAGACTGAGGTTCAGACCAGGGCGCGGATGGCGCCGAGGTTGCGCCAGTAGCCCTTGACGTCCATGCCGCAACCGAAGACGTAGCGATCCGGCACCTTGAAGCCGCAGAAGTCCGGATGCATCGGCTTGAGCTTGGTGAGCGTCTTCTCGCACAGCACGGCGGCGTGGAATTCCTTGGCGCCCATGTCCATGATGCGCTGGCGGATGGCGGCCATGGTCTCGCCTTCGTCCAGGATGTCGTCGAGCACCAGCACCACACGGTCCTTGACCGATTCGCGCGGTGCCACGCGCCACTGCATTTCGCCGCCCACGGTCTTGTTGTTGTAGCGCGAGAGGTGGATGTAGTCGAACTCCAGCGGAAACTGCAGCTTGGGCAGCAGCATGCCGGTGAAGACCACGGCGCCGCCCATCACGGACAGCACCAGCGGGAACGCGTCGCCCATCTTCTCCGTGATATCGCCGGCCATGCGGTCCAGCGACTCCTGCACCTCGGCGGCGCTGACGATCTCTTCGGAGCTGGCCCAGAGTTCGCGGGCCTGTTCAGCGGTCATCATATTGTGTGTCCTGTTTCGTAGTGTCTTGCGGATGCAGCCGCCGGTCAGCGGTTGAACAGGCCCTTCATGCCGCCCTTCATCCCACCCATCTGGCGCATCATCTTCATCATGCCGCCGCCCTTGAGCTTCTTCATCATGCCTTGCATCTGGTCGAACTGGTTCAGGAGGCGATTGACTTCCTGCACCGGCACGCCTGCGCCCGCCGCGATACGGCGCTTGCGGCTGGCCTTGATCAGTTCCGGCTTGGCGCGTTCGGCCGGCGTCATGCTGTTGATGATGCCTTCCATGCGGCCCACGGATTTCTCGGCCTGATCCATGTTGGCGCCCTGGGCCTGCTGGGCAAACTGCGCGGGCAGCTTGTCCACGAGGCTGCCGATGCCGCCCATCTTCTTCATCTGGCCGATCTGCGCCTTGAAGTCTTCCAGGTCGAAGCCCCCGGTCTTCTTGATCTTCTTGGCGAGCTTCTCGGCGGCTTCCATGTCCACGCCGCGCTGGGCTTCCTCGACCAGTGCGAGGATGTCGCCCATGCCCAGAATCCGCTGAGCCATGCGGTCGGCGTGGAAGGCTTCCAGGCCGTCGAGCTTCTCGCCCACGCCCACGAACTTGATCGGGCGGCCCGTGATGTGACGCACCGACAACGCCGCACCGCCGCGCGCATCGCCATCGAGCTTGGTCAGCACGACGCCAGTCAGCGGCAGGGCATCGTTGAACGCCTTGGCGGTGTTCACGGCATCCTGGCCGAGCATCGCATCGACCACGAACAGCGTCTCGGCGGGCTTCAGTTCGGTGTGCAGCGCGGCGATCTCCTGCATCATCGCCTCGTCGATACCGAGCCGGCCGGCCGTGTCGACGATCAGCACATCGTGATAGTGCTTGCGGGCCCAGTCGAGCGCAGCGCGCGCGATGTCGATGGGCTTCTGGTCAGGCTGCGACGGGAAGAAATCCGCGCCCACCTGTTCGGATACGGTCTTGAGCTGGGCGATAGCGGCGGGACGGTACACGTCGCAGGAAACCGTCAGCACCTTCTTCTTGCGGTTTTCCTTGAGCCACTTCGCCAGCTTGCCGGTGGTGGTGGTCTTGCCGGCGCCCTGCAGGCCGGCCATCAAAATGATGGCGGGAGGCTGGACGTTCAGGTTCAGCTCGTTGGCCTTGGCATCGGCCAGCGCTTCATCGCCGCCGATGATGGCCGTAAGTTCGCGCTGCACCACGCCCACGAGCGCCTGGCCCGGGGTGAGGCTGGTGACCACGTCCTCGCCAAGGGCCTTTTCCTTGACGCGGGCAATGAAGTCGCGCACGACTGGCAGCGCCACGTCGGCTTCGAGCATGGCAAGGCGCACTTCGCGCAGCATCTCGGCGGTATTGGCCTCGGTCAGTCGGGCCTCGCCGCGCATGGTCTTGACGACCCGCGCCAGGCGTTGAGTGAGGTTATCCAGCATGGCAGGAAAGGGGGAGGAGGTTCGGCTTGTGTGCGGGGCGCAGCGGGCTTTCGCGGGTAATGTGGCGGCGATCCATCGTCCGGATTCCCCGCGAACCGCCCGTGTAAGCACTAGGGTAAACTGCGTAAATGGCCATTGTACTGTATGCCCTGACGGCACTTCTCTACTGCGCCCTGGCCGTTCACGGCTGGGCAACGCGCAACCCGCGGCTCGCAACGGCCGGTGGGGCGACACTTGGCCAGCCCGGAAGACCGGGCGCGGCGGCCGCAGCCGTGCTGATGCCCGGACCTGGCGCGCGTACGGAAGGCCAGCCGGCCTGGTGGCACGGACTGGTCATGGCGGCGCTGGTCAGCCACGGCATGCTGCTGCACGAAACGATCTTCCCCGCAGACCGCATGATCTTCGGCTTCGCGTTTGCGCTGTCGGCGATGTTGTGGCTCGGCGTGGGCATCTACTGGATCGAAAGCTTTTTCTTCTCGCTGGCGGGACTCGGGCTGATCGTGTTTCCCGTGGCGATGCTGGCCAGCCTGATCCCGCTGGCATTCCCCGGTACGCAGATCCTTGGCTACGCTGCACGACCGCTGTTCAAGTTGCATTTCGTGATTGCCAACGTGGCGTATGGCCTGTTCACCCTGGCCGCCTTCCACGCTTTCCTGATGCTGCTGGCGGAGCGCCGCCTGCACGGTTTCACCCGGCCCGCAACGGGCGAACGGGCGCCGGATCAGTGGCTGGGCCGCTGGCTGGATCTGCTGCCGCCGCTGCTCACGCTGGAGAAGCTGCTTTTTCGCCTGATCGCCGCAGGATTCGTGCTGCTGACGCTGACGATCGTCTCGGGATTCCTGTTCTCCGAGCAATTGTTCGCCCGGGCCTTCCGTGTGGATCACAAGACCGTATTCGCGATCATCTCGTGGTTGATGTTCGGCGGCATCCTGATCGGGCGTGTCTATCGCGGCTGGCGTGGACGCACTGCGCTGCGCTGGGTGATCGCCTCGTTCGGCATCCTGCTGCTGGCCTATGTGGGCAGCCGCTTCGTGATCGAGGTGGTATTGCACCGGCTGGTCTGACCTGCGGCCGGTCTGCTTCTCTACATTTCTCCCGCTTTTTCTGCTTTCTTCCGCGACTCCGACCCATGGCAAGAATCTTTCTGCTGCTGGCTGTCGTGCTGGGCATCGTCTGGTGGATCCGGTCGCGCGCCAGTGCACGGGATGAGGCCAGCCGGACCAACTCCGCGCAGCAACGCCAGCAGGCAGCGACCGAGGCATCGACCGGCGATGGCGCTATCGAGCCGATGGTGCAATGCGCGCAATGCGGCGTCCACCTGCCGCGCACCGATGCCATTGCCTGGCGCGGCCTGCATTATTGCCGCCGCAGCCATCTGCCCGATTCGTCTGCTGAAGGCGGCGCGTGATGAAGCGGGCGCCGGGATGGTCGTCGCTGAACGGCTGGCGCATGCTGGTCGATCTCTGGCGCCAGCCCGAGCCGCCTGAATTTCACTGGCGCCTGCTCCGCTATTTCTGCTGGACCCGGTTGGCAATGGCTCTGCTGCTGTTCGGCTATGCCTGGCTCCCCATGGAGCGCGGTACGGCGGACATGTCGATTGCCATCGCCACCAGCGCCCGCACTGCCGCGGCCATTCCGGTCGTGTTGCCGTACCTGCTGATCGGCATCCTCTCGCTGGTAGCCTCGTTCTGGCGGCGCCATTTTCACTTGCGCGTGCGCGTGCAGGTCATCGTCGACCTGATGTTGCTCGCGGCCGTCTATACGGTGATGGGCCGCAGTGGCAGCCACGGCGAAGGGCTGGCGATGATCTTCCTGCTGCCCGCATTGGAGGCTGGCGCGCTGACCAGCCTGCTGTTTGCGCTGTCGGCGGCCGCCGTGTCCGCCATGCTGGTAATGGCCAACCCGTTCCTGCAGACCCTGCTGGCGCGGCAGGCAGACGCCAACCTGCTGGGCTCGGGCCTGTTCGGGCTGGTCTTCATGATCGCGGCATGGCTGATGTACATGCTGGCCAATCGGCAGATCGCCCAGGAGCAACTGGCGCTGGCGCGCGAACAGGAGCTGCGGCTGCAGCAGTTGGTGAACCGGCTGATGGTCAACGACATGCAGGATGGCGTGATGTTGGTGCGCGCCAACGGCGTGGTGGTGGCGGCCAATCCGGCAGCGTTCGTGCTGCTGGGGGTGCAGCCCAACGAGCGGATTCGCGAAGGGCAGGTGCGCGCCGGCGAGCGTGAGAACGCGTTGTTCGACCTGCGCCGGATTGCGCGGCTGCAGCCGTTGATGGAAATGCTGCGCGACTGGATCGCGCGCAAGGACGATGTGCCGCGCATCCTGCAGTTGCTGCCGCTGCCGTCGCGTCCCACCTCCGCGCGCAGTCCGATGCTGCATACCCGGCTGCGCCTGCGCTTTGTGCTGCCCGGGCTGGCCGGCTTGCGTTCGACGCTATCCAGTGTGATGACGTCGCCGACCGGGCTCGACACCGCAAGCTGGAATGACCTGTCTCCCGAGGGCGCGGCGCGGCTGCGGCTGGCCATCGCGCAGAACGAGGCCATGGCATGGAGTCCGGCCGACGAGACGCTGCTGCGCAGCGAGATGCGTGACACGGTGCTGGTGCACATCGAAAGCTGGGAGCGGATTGCCGAGCAGGTGCAGCAGGAAAAACTCGCGGCGATGGGCCGGCTGGTGGCCAGCGTGGCGCACCAGATCCGCAACCCGCTGGCGGCGATCAGCCAGGCCAATGAACTGCTGGCCGATTCGGGCGCGGGGGAGGGCGGTGAAGGCAATATCGATGCACGCCTGCTGCGCATCATTAGCGACAACGTGCGGCGGCTGGATCAGGTGATTTCCGACGTACTGCAACTCTCGCGACGTCCGAAGACCGGTCACAGTTCGGCGGATCTTTCACAGGCGTTGCCGGACATCGTGGATCGCTGGCGGGCGGAGATGCGCTCGCGGGCCGGCACGCGCACCGACGTGAATCCCAATGCCATCCGCGTGACAGTGGACCTGCGACGGCCCGTGATCTTCGATACGGCGCAGTTGCAGCAGGTGCTGGGCAATCTCCTGGACAACGCCTGGCGCTACTGCAGCCGGCTGCCGGGGTCGATCCGGCTGCTGGCCCATGCGCTGGACCAGCACCATGCCGAACTGATCGTCTGGAACGATGGCGCCGAGGTGACGCGCGAGCAGCAGCGCAGTCTGTTCGAGCCGTTCTTCACCAGCAACCCGCAAGGCACCGGGCTGGGCCTGTTCATGGCGCGCGAGCTGTGCGGCGCCAACGATGCGCAGGTGCGCTACGGCACCGTGGCGCTGGAGGCGTTGCTGGAACGCACGGGCATGCTGGCCGGCGGGGCTCGCGATACACTGCCGGCCAAAGCCTTCGTGCTGACGATGCGCATCGAGACCCCCGACACCGTCGCTGCTGCTTCGCCAAGTTGACACCACAATAAAGACGCCTCCCAACATGCCCGCCAGACCGTCCGCTCCTGATCCGATCCTCGTCATCGACGACGAGGCAGACCTGCGCGAACTGCTCGACATTTCGCTACGCCGCATGGGCCACGATGTGGTCATGGCCGGCTCCCTGGCCGAGGCGCGCATCCGGCTGGCCGAGCGCCGCTACAGCCTGGTGCTGACCGATATGCGGCTGGGCGACGGACTCGGCATCGAGATCGTACGGCAACTGTCGGCCTCGCCCGAGCGCACGCCGGTGGCCGTGATCACCGCATATGGCAGCGCGGACAATGCCGTGGATGCGCTCAAGGCGGGCGCGTTCGACTACATCGCCAAGCCGGTGTCGCTCGATCAGTTGCGCACGCTGATCCTTAACGCGCTGGGCCGCCACCAGCGCATGCCGGCGGATGGTGCGGTGGCTGCAGAGGGCGCGGAGATCGCCGATCTGGGCGATCGCGCTGCCGGGCTACTGCCTGGGCAGTCGGCGGCCATCCAGGAGGTGCGCCGGTCCCTGACGCGGCTGGCCCGCAGCATGGCGCCGGTGGTGATCAGTGGCGAGTCCGGCAGCGGCAAGGAGCGCGCGGCGCGGGCCATCCACGCCATCAGCGCGCGATCCGTGCATCCATTCGTGGCCGTGAACTGCGGCGCGATTCCGGAAACGCTGATGGAGTCCGAATTCTTCGGCCATGTGAAGGGTGCCTTCACGGGCGCGGATGCTGAACGCGGTGGCATTTTCCAGGCCGCGCACGGCGGCACGCTGATGCTCGACGAGGTGGCCGACCTGCCGCTGGCCATGCAGGTCAAGCTGCTGCGCGCACTGCAGGAGCGGCGCGTGCGCAAGATCGGCGCCAGCAAGGAAGACAGCGTCGATGTGCGCGTCATGTGCGCGAGCCACAAGGATCTGGCCGCGATGGTGGCCGCCGGCACGTTCCGCCAGGATTTGTATTACCGGCTCAACGTGCTGGAACTGCGCATGCCCACGCTGCGCGAGCGCGGTGAAGACGTGCCGGTGCTGGCGCGGGCGATCCTGGAACATCTGGCGGTGCGTTACGGCGACGCGCATCCGAAGCGGCTGTCGCGCGAGGCGCTGGAGCGTTTGCGTGCCTACCCGTTCCCGGGCAACGTGCGGGAACTCGAAAACCTGCTCGAACGTGCCTACGCGTTTGCGGAGACCGAAGAGATCGAGGTGGCCGACCTGGGGCCGCTCGAAGCCGGCATGGAGCGCGCGAACCTGCTGCAGCCGCGCGGGCCCCACATGGGCCAGATGCCGCCAGTCCAGATGGCGCCGCCGCCTGCCTATCAGGCTTGGGGTTCGACGTCGGGCTGGTCTGCTCCCTCGCACGCACCGGCTGGTGTAGCGGGAATATCGAGTCAGCCGGAGGAGCCGGAACTGCCGGCCGAACCGGCCCCGCTGGCAGCCGTGCGGGAAAGCGATCCGTTGGCCGATGCATTGGCCGGACTCGCACTACCGATCAACCTGCCGGCCCGGCTCGAAGCCATGGAGCGGGAACTGATTCTTCGCGCGCTACACCAGACCGGCTTCAACCGCACGGCCGCGGCGCCGTTGCTGGGCCTGAATTTCCGCCAGTTGCGGTATCGCATCCAGCAGCTCGGTATCCGCGACGAACGGGAAGGGCGCGATGGCCGGGACGGTGGCGACGCCAGCGAGGACGGTGAATCGCTCGCCGAAAACGAGGGCCGCGATGGCTGACCGCGGCGCGCTGGGCAACCAGCCTGGCTACCTGCCCGATGCCGACGGCTGGGTGCCCGCCGCGCGGCGCGTGCCGTCGCCGAACTTCGACGCACGCCCGGATGGCATGCCGGTGGACGTGGTGGTCATCCACAACATCAGCCTGCCGCCGGGACAGTTCGGCACCGGCGATATCGAGGCGTTCTTCCAGAACCGGCTCGATGCCTCGCGCCATCCTTTCTTCCAAACCATCCGCGATGTCCGGGTGTCGGCGCATTTCCTGATCTCCCGTGAAGGCGAACTGGTGCAGTTCGTGGCCTGCACGCAACGGGCCTGGCATGCCGGGCAGTCCGAGTACTGCGGACGGCAGCGTTGCAACGATTTCTCGATCGGCATCGAGATCGAGGGCACGGACGATGTGCCGTTCACCCCGGCCCAATACACGACGGCCGCCGCGTTGGTGGCTGCGCTGCGCACCGCCTATCCGATCCAGGGCGTTGCCGGACATAGCGATGTCGCACCCGGTCGCAAGACCGATCCGGGACCATGTTTCGATTGGGCCCGGTTCGTCACGCTGGCGAAGTTGCCTGTGGCGTTATTGCCATATTTGCGACAGGGCTAATTCGGTTTCGTATTCGTCATATCGGTGCAATGCCAATGTGACGGCGAGGTCGTATGCCTCCAAAGCGCGCAAATAACGGTACAATCGCCGCCCTTTTGAAGGGCCCCGCGCCCTGCTCCGGATCACCTATCGGATGATCCATGGTCATTAAAAAAATTTCGAGTTTTTGTGCGGCACCGAACGTGCTGCCGCCAACCCTTGCGGCAGCGCGCTTTGCGGGAATGTGGCGCCGCCGCATACCGCACCACGGTGTTGGAACGGCGCATGTCAAGTCTGTTCATTCACTCCCGTTTCACTATACTTAGCCCAGTTTTGAAACGGCACCACTAGATATAGTGGTACTTCCGGGGAGCCGGCCCTGATGTGGCGCGGGCGGCGCAGAGAGTGCGCAGCGTTCGCGTCATATTGGTCAACGGGCCGGGGTAGTGCCAGAAAGTCCCTAGCAAAGTGTTCGCAGTGCAGTTTGGTTCTCAACCGGCGACGCCGGTGCCGAGTGTCTTCTGAGGCGCATTTTGCTAGGGACTTTGTCGTCTTCTTATCAGTACTCAAAAAACACGGGGAGTTACCTCATGCAAACGGCCCAAAACGAACAGCAAACCACCGGCGTGGCCGGCATTGCCGGCGCGGCAGCCGGTACCGCGCAGCAGGGCGTCGCCGCTGCTGGCGTTTCGTATCAGGATTACAAGCTGATCCGTCGCAATGGCGCCGTGGTGTCGTTCGAGCCGAACAAGATCGCCGTGGCCATGACCAAGGCGTTCCTGGCTGTGAATGGCGGCCAGGGTGCTGCCTCTGCGCGCGTGCGCGAGATCGTCGAGCAAATGACCCAGGGCGTGGTGCGCGCACTGGTGCGCAGCCGTCCGAACGGCGGCACGTTCCATATCGAGGACGTGCAGGATCACGTGGAACTGGCGCTGATGCGCTCGGGCGAGCATGAGGTGGCCCGTGCCTATGTGCTGTACCGCGAGAAGCGTACGCAGGAACGCGCCCAGGCCAATGCCCAGGCGGTGGCGCGTGTGCAGGAAGGCGGCGTGTCGGTCAACGTGAACGACAACGGCGTGGTGCATCCGCTGGACCTGGTGGCGCTGCACGCGCTGATCGACAACGCCTGCAGCGGTCTCGGCAATGCCGTGAGCGCAGAGCCGATCCTGAAGGAAACGCTCAAGAACCTGTACGACGGCGTGCCGATGACGCAGGTCTACGACTCGGCCATCCTGGCTGCGCGTACGCTGATCGAGAAGGACCCGGCCTACAGCCAGGTTACGGCTCGTATCCTGCTGCACACGATCCGCAAGGAAATCCTGGGCGCCGAAGTGACCCAGAGCGAAATGTCGACGAAGTACGCCGAGTACTTCCCGAAGTTCATCGCACGCGGCATCGAAGCCGAACTGCTCGACGAGAAGCTGGCCACGTATGACCTGGCCCGCCTGGGCGCCGCGCTGGACGCCTCGCGCGACTTCCAGTTCAACTACCTGGGCCTGCAGACGCTGTACGACCGCTACTTCCTGCACGTGGAAGAGCAGCGCATCGAAATGCCGCAGGCGTTCTTCATGCGCGTGGCCATGGGCCTGGCGCTGGAAGAGAAGGATCGCGAAGCCCGCGCCATCGAGTTCTACCAACTGCTGTCGTCGTTCGACTTCATGTCGTCGACCCCGACGCTGTTCAACTCGGGCACGCGCCGCTCGCAGCTGTCGTCGTGCTACCTGACCACGGTGTCGGACGACCTCGAGGGCATCTACGAAGCCCTGAAGGAAAACGCGCTGCTGTCGAAGTTCGCCGGCGGCCTGGGCAACGACTGGACCAACGTGCGTGCGCTGGGCTCGCACATCAAGGGCACCAACGGCAAGAGCCAGGGCGTGGTGCCGTTCCTGAAGGTGGTCAACGACACGGCCGTGGCCGTGAACCAGGGCGGCAAGCGCAAGGGCGCGGTTTGCGCATACCTGGAGACGTGGCACCTGGATATCGAGGAATTCCTGGAGCTGCGCAAGAACACCGGCGACGACCGCCGCCGCACGCACGACATGAACACGGCCAACTGGATTCCGGATCTGTTCATGAAGCGCGTGATGGAGAACGCCGAGTGGACGCTGTTCTCGCCGTCCACCTGCCCGGACCTGCACGACAAGGTCGGCAAGGCCTTCGAGCAAGCCTACGTGGCCTACGAGGCCAAGGCCGCCAGCGGCGAGCTGAAGCTGTTCAAGAAGGTGCCGGCCATGCAGCTCTGGCGCAAGATGCTGGGCATGCTGTTCGAAACCGGCCATCCGTGGATCACGTTCAAGGACCCGTGCAACATCCGCAGCCCGCAGCAGCACGTGGGCGTGGTGCATAGCTCGAACCTCTGCACGGAAATCACGCTGAACACGAACGACAGCGAAATCGCCGTGTGCAACCTGGGTTCGGTAAACCTGGTGGCCCACCTGAAGCAGCAGGCCGACGGCACTCACGTGCTGGATCACGCCAAGCTGCAGAAGACGATCCGCACCGCGATGCGCATGCTCGACAACGTGATCGACATCAACTACTACGCGGTGGAGAAGGCGCGCAATTCGAACCTGCGCCACCGTCCGGTGGGCATGGGCATCATGGGCTTCCAGGATTGCCTGCACGTGCTGCGCACCCCGTACTCCAGCGACGCCGCGGTGAAGTTCGCCGATACGTCGATGGAAGCGGTCTGCTACTACGCGTACCACGCCTCGACCGAACTGGCCGAGGAACGCGGTCGCTACACCACGTACGAAGGCTCGCTGTGGGACCGTGGCATCCTGCCGCAAGACTCGCTGAAGCTGCTGGCCGAAGAGCGCGGCGGCTACCTGGACGTGGACATGTCGTCGTCGATGGACTGGACGTCGCTGCGTGCCCGCATCAAGCAGCACGGCATGCGCAACTCGAACTGCATCGCCATCGCCCCGACCGCCACGATCTCGAACATCATCGGCGTGTCCGCATGCATCGAGCCGACGTTCCAGAACCTGTACGTGAAGTCGAACCTGTCGGGCGAATTCACGGTGGTGAACGACTACCTCGTGCGTGACCTGAAGGCGCGCGGCCTGTGGGACGAGGTGATGGTTGCCGACCTGAAGTACTTTGACGGCTCGCTGGCCCGTATCGACCGCATTCCGCAAGATCTGCGCGACATCTACGCCACGGCGTTCGAAGTGGAACCGAGCTGGCTCGTGGAAGCGGCCAGCCGCCGCCAGAAGTGGATCGACCAGGCCCAGTCGCTGAACATCTACATGGCCGGCGCATCGGGCAAGAAGCTGGACGATACGTACAAGCAAGCCTGGCTGCGCGGCCTGAAGACGACGTACTACCTGCGTACGATGGCTGCCACGCACGTGGAGAAGTCCACTGTGTCGCGCGGCTCGCTGAACGCGGTGTCGTCGGGTTCGGACAACGGCTCGGCCATGGACGCCGCCGCTGCCGCAGCCCCGGCGATGCCCGAAGCCGAAGGCGCAGTCTGCACGATGCGCCCGGGCGACGCCGGATTCGACGAGTGCGAAGCCTGCCAGTAACAAACTGATTCACCCTCGATCTGCTCCCCTCTCCCGCTGCGCGGGAGAGGGGCCGGGGGAGAGGGCGGACGCGTCAGATGCCACGGCGTCGCGCCAGAGCCGCCCCTAAATACTGCGAATTTCCGGAGAAACACCATGCTGAGCTGGGACGACGACGTTCAAGCCACCCCGCAGGCCGCACCGCAGCCTGCCCTGCAACCTGCATCCGCCGCATCGGCCGCCGTCGACCAGCATGGCGCACTGCCGCCGGCCGCCACGGCGCCGACTGGCATCCTGGGCAACAACCCCAACGCTGCCGCCGCGCAGAGCTCGCGCCGCGTGAGTGCCGCCGACAAGCGCGTGATCAATGGCGCCACCGACGTGAACCAGCTGGTGCCGTTCAAGTACAAGTGGGCGTGGGAAAAGTACCTGGCCGGCTGCGCCAATCACTGGATGCCGCAGGAAATCAACATGTCGCGCGACATCGCCCTGTGGAAGGACCCGAACGGGCTGACCGAGGACGAGCGCCGCATCATCAGCCGCAACCTCGGTTTCTTCGTGACGGCCGATTCGCTGGCCGCCAACAACATCGTGCTGGGCACCTACCGCCAGATCACGGCGCCGGAATGCCGCCAGTACCTGCTGCGCCAGGCTTTCGAGGAAGCCATCCACACGCACGCCTACCAGTACATCGTGGAGTCGCTCGGCCTGGACGAAGCCGAGATCTTCAACGCGTACCACGAGGTGAAGTCGATCCGCGACAAGGACGAGTTCCTGATCCCGTTCATCGACACGCTGACGGACCCGTCGTTCAAGACCGGCACGCCGGAAAACGATCAGAAGCTGCTGAAGAGCCTGATCGTGTTCGCCTGCATCATGGAAGGCCTGTTCTTCTACGTGGGCTTCACGCAGATCCTGGCGATGGGCCGCCAGAACAAGATGACCGGTGCCGCCGAGCAGTACCAGTACATCCTGCGCGACGAGTCGCTGCACTGCAACTTCGGCATCGACCTGATCAACCAGATCAAGCTCGAGAATCCGCACCTGTGGACGCCCGAGTTCAAGGCCGAGATCACGGAACTGTTCAAGAAGGCCGTGGACCTGGAATACCGCTACGCCGAGGACACCATGCCGCGCGGCGTGCTGGGCCTGAACGCACCGATGTTCAAGGGTTACCTGCGCTTCATCTGCAACCGCCGCTGCCAACAGATCGGCCTGGATCAGCTCTTCCCGAACGAGGAAAACCCGTTCCCGTGGATGAGCGAGATGATCGACCTGAAGAAGGAACGCAACTTCTTCGAAACGCGCGTGATCGAGTACCAGACCGGCGGCGCGCTGTCCTGGGATTGATCGGCGCGGCGACGACGAGACGCCTCGATTGAAGGGTCGGCTGCAGCAGTACGAGAAGTCAAAAATGTAGAAACAAGTCCAGCAGCCAGGACGGGTGAGAGGCGGCCATCGGGTGAGAACCCGGTGGCCGTTTTTCTTTTTGGGGGCGATATCGGGCAACTTCACTTGATCCGATACCACCTCATCCCCCTTTTCAGAATCGGCTCAAATCGTTCGGCATTCCTCCTCCCTACGATGGCTTCCGACATCACCAAGGAGGTCGTCACGATGCAAGCTGTAGTGCTGGAAAACCTGGGGGAAGCGCCTCGCTTTGCCACATTTCGCGATCCGGTGGTTCGCGATCAGGAGGTCTTGGTACGCGTGGGTGCCGCCGCGATCCGTCCGGGCGATCTTAAGATTGCGCGGGGTCATCATCCGCGGATACCCATGGAACTGCCCCACATCTGCGGACGAGATGGCACGGGGTACATTGCCAACGGGCAGCCGGTGTACTTCCGGACCATCCGGAGTCCGTACGGGTCGATGGCAGAGTACGCGCCGGCGGATTGGACCGTGCCGATTCCGGAAGGCGTGGACATGGCAATGGCCGCCGCACTGATCGGGCCGGCAATGCGTGCCTGGCTGCCGCTGACCATGCGTGCCGACCTGGAGCCCGGCGAAACGGTGCTGGTGTTGGGCGCCTCGGGGATCATGGGGCGGCTGGCGGTGCAGGCCGCGCGCCTGCACGGCGCTGGCCGTGTGATCGTGGCGGGGCATCGTATCGACCTGCTATCGGTCACGGGGGCCGATGCGCTGATTGATCTCGGGCAATCGCCGAGCATGCTGCACTATGCATTTGCTTCGCATGTGGCGGACGGAATAGATGTCGTGCTCGACTTTGTATGGGGCGAGACCTTGGAATTGCTGCTGGCCGCGTTGATCGAGCCGGTGGGCGCCGCACACGCATCCGAGTACCGGGAGGTCCGCATCGTGTCCGTGGCAGAGCGTGGAGCGAGCAGCCTGATGATGGCGCCAACCGCGCTGCGGGATTCACGGGCCGTGTTGATGGGATCGGGGCCAGCGAATCATCCCGGTGTGGAGGACACGAGGCTGCTGGTCGAGGAAATCCTCGCTTGTATGCGCAAGGGCGACCTGCAGATGGTCGTGGATGCGATGCCGATGGTGTCGGTGGAGACCGCCTGGCAGGCCGCCCGCGACCCTGCGCGCAGGATCGTGCTGACGCTGGATTGAGGGACAGCGGGACAAAGGACCCTCAATCCAGCCTCTTGTCAGGCTGCCTTGCGCTGCTCCACCGGGGCTGCGCCTTCGGGCCGGCGTTCGCCGCCCAGGGCATCGGTGAGGTCGGTCAGCAGGCTGGCCAGTTCGCCGGCCATCAACGCGAAATCGGCGTCGAAGCGTTCGGCTTCGTCATGGAGCGTGGCGTCGGCCTGCTCCTTGATGACGTCGAGCGGGTTCACGCGCTTGACGGCCAGCGCGTCGGTCAGCACAAAGGAGACACGGTCGTTCCACGTCATGGCCAGTCGCGTGCAGCGCTTGCCGGCGGCGATGTGGCGGCGCAGGTCTTCGGGATCGAGCGGATGGCGCACATAGCGGACCGTGGCCTTGCTCTCGTTGCTCGATTGGAGCTCGATTTCCTGATCGACTGTGAAGCCGGCCGGGGCGGTCTCGGTCGCCAGCCATTCGGTCATGGCGGCAACGGGCGAGAGGTTGACCTGCAGGCCGACTACCGGCAGCGGGTCGATGGCCTTGAACAGCATGCCGCGCACTTCGTCCGCCTTGGCAGTACCGGCAGCGTCGATGGCGAGCCAGCCGTTGACGGGATCGATCCAGACGCGCGTATCGCGTCGAATGCTGAACGCCCGGGGTAGCAGCTCCTCGGTGATCTGTTCCTTGAGTTCCTTGAGTTGCTTGCGGCCGGGCTTGAAGCCTTGCTGCTCTTCGAGTTCGGCGGCGCGTGCCTTGGTGACCTGGTTCACCACGGTGGCGGGCAGCAGCTTCTTCTCGGTTCGGAGCACCAGCAGCATCTGGCGGTTGACGGTATGCACGAGTTGGTCGTTATCGCGCGGCGATGCCCAGCCCTGGGTTTGCATTTCGAGGCTGGTGCCCGGATAGAACGCGTGCTTGGCCAGGCAGGCTTCCACGTCTTCGGCGCTCAGCGTCCACGGGGCGGAGAAACGATGGATCTGGAGATTCTTGAACCACATAGGGAATTCGGCCTCGCGTACGGATTGGAAATTGGCAAGGGACGAATTCTAACGGGTCGGGGCCGCGCGGCGCGCCAAGAAAAACGCCCATTGCGCGGAGGCTTCCGCACAATGGGCGCATTCAAAGTCCCTCGGCTTGCTCAGATGTCGAGCTTCGAGATCTTGGTGCCTTCCAGGCTCAGGCCCGCCATCACGCCGGCGTTGGTCATCGCGAAACCGATGATCGGCTGCTGCGCCGTGTTGGTATCGATCTGGCCGTTGGCGCCAATCGTGGCGAGTGCCACGGTGGCATCTGCACCAACTTGCCAGCCGCTGCTGCGTACGAACTTGTCGTAGGCGTCCTGCGTCATGAACATCAGCACGAAGGCTTTGGACTGCGCGCCGATCTGCCAGCCGATCGAGCCGGAGATTGCGCGATAGTAACCACGGTTGGCGCCACCGGAGCGCAACACGCCATCGCCGTATTCGCCACCCACGATGAAGCCGGCGGACAGCAGCTTGGGGAAAATCAGGATGCCCTTGGCCTTGGCGCCCAGGTCACGCGCGCCGCTGGCGGTGGCGTAGAGGCGATTCAGCGTATCGCTGGCATTGGTATCGATTTCGCGGCGCTTGGACGCGGGATCACCCCCGTCCTTGGGGCCAGTGAAACTGCAACCCGTAAGCGACAGCGCACCGAGGGAAAGACCGGTAAGTCCGACAACACCGGCGCTGCCGGCGGACAGGAAGGTTCGACGTTTCATTATTTCCTCCAGGGGGTTCGTGTGTTGCAACCGCCTCTACAGCATAGGCGGGCAAGGCACTTCCGCAAATGCGATTTTGTCTGACACGGGGCCGGAGGGACTCTGACATGACCTCTACATACTTTCTTGCAAATTGACGGAACTTATTCAGGAACTGCATTGTTCGATGGGAGTCTTTGAGTCATGCACAAGACATATGCCCCCTCCGCAAGCGCCGCACGCCAACCCGGTCGTGTGGATTCCCAACCTGTCGCGGCTGCGATTGATGCAGTGCAGCGATGCACGCCGCGCCTGCCCAGCAGCCGTCTGGGTGCCGCCGCGGTGCCCCTGGCGGCGCTGTTTCTGGCGGCGTGTTCCTCGGCGCCTTCGGTAGAAACACCCGAAACCAAGCAGGAAGTTGCCCAGCTGAATTCTGGCTGGCAGGCCGAGCGCGCTAAATATATGGAGTGCGTCCAGGAAAAGGCGGACACGGGCGCGAAGGGTAAGGGCACCTCGCGCGACGTGGCCGCCGGTGCCCTCGATGCCTGCAAGGGTCAACTTACCGTCATGCACGACGCCTTCCAGTCCTACCTTTCCGCGCAGATGAGTTCGGCTCATGGCCAGAACAGCGCCCGCCAGGCGGCGGATCGCGTGACGACGGATACGCGCGAGAAGGCGCGCACATATCTGACGCGTTATGTGGAAGTGGAGCGCTACAAGGCGGGGCAGCGCTGAATTTCTTCTCACGCGCCGATAGAAATAGCTAACGACGATGCGACGCCCCCAAGCGTCGCATTTTTCTTTTTTTAAAGCATGGCGAGCGGCTGTGCATGGCGGGGCGGCGGAAACAGTTGATCGAGTTCTGCCCGCTGGGCCACCGTCAGCGTGATGGAGAGCGCGCCCGCGTTCTCACGCAGACGCTCGCGGTTGCCCGTCTTGGGAATGGCGATGACGTCATCCCGATCAAGCAGCCATGCCAGCGCCGCCTGCGCTGGTGTCATGCCATATGTTTGCGCGAAGTCTTTCAGGCCCGGGTTGCGCAGTAGCCGGGCCTGTTCGATGGGGGAGTACGCCATCACCAGCACGTTGCGATCGCGCAACCATGGCAGGAGGTCGAACTCGATGCCGCGCCGGCTCAGGTTGTAGAGCAACTGGTTGGCAGCCACTGCGTCGCCGCCCGGCGTATCCCAGAGTTCCTCCATATCGGCGAGGTCCAGATTGCTGACGCCGAAGTACCGGATTTTTCCGGCCTGCTGCAAGGCGAGAAATGCCTCGATGGTTTCCTCAAAGGGGATGTCACCGCGCCAGTGCAGCAGATACAGGTCGAGATGGTCGGTACCCAGCCGGCGCAGGCTGCGCTCGCACGCGGCCACCGTGCCCATGCGGCTGGCATTGTGGGGATAGACCTTGCTGACCAGGAAGGCGTCATCGCGGCGGCCGGCCAAGGCTTCACCGACCAGCGATTCCGATAGCCCTTCGCCATACATCTCGGCGGTGTCGATCAGGCGCAGACCCATGTCCAGACCGAGGCGCAGCGTGGCGATTTCCTCGGCGCGCGACTCGCGATGATCGCCGACATTCCAGGTGCCCATGCCCAATGCGGGAACGCGCTCGCCGCCGGGTAGCGTGACGTGCTTCATGCGGTGTCTCCGGTGCAGGAAGATAGACCCTCCACACTAGTGAACATCGCCTCCCGGTACAAGCCCGCCGCTTGCATGGCAGTCGTGCACCGGGCGCAGCAATCAGAGCACTGGCCGTTTCGTCCGCGATCAACCGTGCTGGTGGCGGAACTCCTGTGTCTTGCCGCCGTAGCCATAGGCCGCGGCCCGGGCGTCGATCACGTAGATATAGGACACCGGATTGACGTCGCCGATGATCTCCGACAGCGTGGCGAAGGTCTGCTTCAGGTACTCGGCTTTCTCGGCCTTGGTGTTGGTCTCGTCGGTCACGCTGATATCGAGCTGAAACGCATTGCGGCCCGTGCTGTATTCGGACAGCGGCTTGCCGCCGATGAACCATTGCTCGCGCGGCAGGAAGGTGACCGTGGTGGCAATCACCGGCGCTTCCTTGCGCAGCACGCGCTGGGTCAGTTCGCCCACTGCGGCGACAGCCTTTTGCATCAGTTCGGTGTCGGGATGACCAGAGATCTGCAGGGAAATGTGGGGCATGACAGGCTCCTTGAACGGTGATTTCCTCGGGTGCAGTGCATTGATGGAAGCGCTGCGTCGATGTCATCGTAGTGCCTGCCTTGATATCGGAAAAGCGGGAATATACGATACCATCCATCGGAATAACCGAATCGACTACGGATCGACATATCATGCGCAGTTTCGAGACCGACCAGCTCAGGACCTTTGTCGCCGTGGCCGACAGCGGCAGCCTTTCTGCCGCCGCGCCACGGTTGTTTCTTTCGCAATCCTCGGTGAGCGAGCAACTGCGCAAGCTGGAGGAACGCGCTGGCGTTTCGCTGCTCAAGCGCGGGAAGAAAGGGGCGGCACTGACTCCCGCCGGCGTGCGTTTGCTCGACTACGCCCGGCGCATCCTGACGCTCAACGAACTGGCGATGGCCGAGTTGCACGGCCAGTCGCTGGACGGCGAACTGCGGCTCGCAGTGACCGATTATTTCCGCCCCGGCGAGATCGCCGGCATGCTGCGCCGCCTGCGCGATCGCTATCCGTATCTGAAGCTGCACGTCACGGTGATGAAGAGCGCAGCCATCGACGCCGCAGCGGACATGGATGCATTCGATATCGGTCTCGGCATGCGGCTCGTTGGCAGCGGCGCCCAGTCCCGCTCCGCCGCGCGAGGCGGGGTGGTGTTGCGGCGCGAGGAACTGGCGTGGGTGGCCGCGCCCGAGGTGGCGGAGGCGGCAACGGAAACGCTGCCGCTGGTGCTGTTGCCCGATACCTGTTCGATGCATCAGTTCGTGGTGCAGCTGCTGATCCGCCGCAAGCGCACGTTCGACATTGCGCATTCGGCGTCCGGCGTGGCGGGTCTGCACCTGGCGCTGGCTGCGGGCCTGGGTGTGTCGTGCCTCAACGCGTCGGCCATCGGTCCCGGTGTGCTGCCGCTGGATGCGGCGGCCGTGGCCAAATGGAAACTGCCGGCCCTGCCATCGGCGGAGTTCTATCTGCTAGGGGCGCGGCGCGGTGAGAGCGAGTTCATTGGTCAGGCGCGCCAGGCGCTGGCGGAGCAGTTCGGCTAGCGGCCGGTATGCACGATGCTTCGCATGCGTCGCACGATGACTATATATAAGGAACAAGGCCTGCTCGAAGCGGGCCTTGTTTGCAGTTGACAGCGAGCGGCAGGCAGCGCGCGGGAAGAATTACTCGGCGCTCATGTGCGCGTTCTTCGCGATACGTCCCAGACGATCGCGCTCGGACTTGATGAACGCGACGAAGCTCTCCACCGAACCACCGGCCGGCTCGATACCGTTCTGGATCAGCCGTTCGCGGATCTCGGTGTTCTGCATGCCTGCCGTCAACTCTGCATTCAGGCGCTTGACGATGGCGGGGTCGGTCCCCTTGGGCGCGAAGATGCCCGCCCAGTGGCCGATGCGAACTTCGGGCAGGCCTTGCTCGGCCGTGGTCGGGATATTGGGTGCGGCGGGCATGTGCTTGTCCCACGTCGCGCCCAGCGCCTTGAGTTTGCCGGCCTTGATCTGCGGCAGCACCACGATCGACGCTTCCGAAGTGGCAGCCACCTGGCCGCCGATCACCGCAGTGATGCTTTCCGAACCGCTCTTGTAAGGCACCACGGTCAGGTCGGCGCCTTTCTCCTTGAGCATCTCTTCCACGAAATGCGGCGTGCTGCCGCTGCCTGCCGTGGCGAACGGTACGCCACCCTGCTTCTTCGAGTAGGCGACCAGTTCCGAGACATTGTTCACCGGCAGCGACGGCGATGCCACGATGACCGACGGACTCACCGCGATGAGTCCGACCGGCACGAGGTCGTCAGGCTGGTAGGGCATCTTCGGCCGAATCAGGCCGTTGGTGACGGTGCCCACCGCGCCGACCAGGAACGTATAGCCATCGGGCTTGCTCTTGGCCACGTAGTCCGCGCCCACCACGCCACCTGCTCCCGGACGGTTCTCGATTACCACGGGCTGGCCGATGCGCTTGCTGACGGCTTCGGCACCGGCACGCGCCACGAGGTCGTTGGCGCCGCCGGCCGTGAACGGCACGACGAACTTGATGACGTGATTCGGCCACGGGTCGGCGGCATGCGCAAGCGGAGCGAGGAGCGTGGTGGCGGCGGTAGCAGCGGCGAGTGCCAGAACCCGGACGGGTCCTTGGAGGGAATCGGTCATGCTTCAGTCTCCGGAATGTTATGTGGGTTTGAGATACCCATCCTACCGAAGGAAGCTGTCAGTTACCTGTAGCGAGTGGAGGCAGGCTGGGTCGCCTGCCTGCCGCCCCCACAGCCCCGCGATAATGCGCAGCGATGGGGGCTGGCCATCACTGCTGGCGGATCCAGCTCTGCGTGCGGCCAATCAGGCTGATGCCGATGAAGCCGCGCACGTTGAGGGTCTTGCCGTCGTCGGCCAGCGACATCTTGCACTTGTAAAGTTTGCCGGCCTCGGGATCCAGAATTTCACCGCCGGTCCATTCGTTGTCGCCGGTCTTCTTCAGTCCGGTGAGGATCGTCATGCCGATGATCGGCTGATCCTTGCGCGAGTCGGTGCACTTCTCGCAAGTGGATGGCTTGCCTTCGGTCGGCACCAGGCTCTTCACGAGCTTGCCGCTGTACACGCCATCCTTCTCGGTGATCTCGATGACGCCGCGCGGCTTGCCGGTGGTGTCGTCGATCGTGTGCCACGTGCCGGCCGGCGTGGCCTGGGCGGCGGCCATTGCGCTGGCTGCCATGGTGCCGACAAAAGTGGAAGCCAGGATGGCGGCGCGAAGCAGGGCGCGGATGTCGGTCAGGCGCATTGAAGTCTCCTTTTCAGAGTGTCAGTGTTTCGGTCGTTTAGTCGTGCAGTGTCGCAGGGTTGCAGCAAGGCGAGGAACGTTGCGTCAGGGCGTTGCCACACGCGACGCCAATCTACTGGGGGTCGGTGCGCTCCGCAATGACCCCCATCATTTGCGTACGCACCAGAGCAACCCCCGTGACATAGCCAGAGCGACTGGCAGTTGGCGGCTGTACGGGATTTTGTCGTGCAGCATATCGGGCGGGCAAGATCGTCCGAGGTATTCCTCTAGCCCTCCGTTCTTGGTGCGCTCCTGCGCCAGGTATTGGTAGGAACCCGGAGGCGCACACGCGTGTCCGCACCACGTTCGCCATCGGAGTGGATAGCGACCCACGACTGTCAGGTCAGACATCAAGAGATCGTTCGCCTGCCGTGCATCGACGATGCCGATGCGCGGTTGATGCGCTATCGATCCAATCTGCAAGCAAGCGATGCAAGCCGGAGACGGATGCGCGCGTGTGTCGACGCCTGTCGCGCATGTCGAATTCGATTCGAGTTGGTATCGATCGATGCCGATGCATGGACGCAAACACGCGTCGCAGAGACAAACCGTTGCGCTGACGCATCACTCTTTCGTCGTACTAAAGCAAACGCCGGATCGATGCGTGCGCACCGCGTCGTTGCATCGGCGCGATGTGCGAACGAGCGATTTATTTTCTTAGCGCAAGGATGTCGAAACGACGATGTCCCGGTTGGGCCAGAAGCCGCGGCGCCTCTTGCTCGACGTTGTGCGCGACAAGCGCGAGAGACATACGCATGATCCGAAAAGCCAATGTCCATGCGGTTCTCCAGCCGTTGGCTTGTGCGGGGACGTGGAGTTTCGAAGCGCATCGCGATGGTGACTGCGCACGTGTTGCACCGTGCGTGAATGTAATGCGCGCATGCTCGACGAAGACGCGTGACGACGCGTCGGACCATCATGCCGACACACGCGGATGGAACTTCGTTGATGGTGTGGCAGTCGAGATCGATGTGTGTGTCGATGGTGTTGTCATCGCAGAGCGCGCACGAAGTAGATCGATTCGATCTTGCGCGCAAGTTTTTTTGCACTTTTTTCTTAACATCATCGAGCAAACGAATTATGATTCGCCTTGACAAGAGTCTCACTTCATTGCATCGCGTGTCGTGTCACAACAAGCAAGCACAAGTAACGATGACACGATGCTCGATGACCGAGTGAATGCGGGTAGCCGAGGAGCACCAGAACTTTGACGCAGACCGAGCCGATCCGGTTTTCTACAACGCGTGCAGTGTGCTGTAGCCCAATGACGGGATGGGCGAGCTACCCTCTGATGAATGCCGTCTGCAGTGCGCGAGGCCAAGCCCGTGCTGCAGGCCTGCTGACCGATATCTCCTCTTTTCTGGCTGCGCGCCGACACGACGGACGGCGCGGGCCAATCGAATATTCCAGGGCACGGCCTGCCCCGGAGATCCGCCTGTACGCTGGCTTTGTGACCAGCGCGCGGATCTCGTGCCGCCGTGAACGAACCATGCCGCGCGGTGCGACGCGCGATGGTTTCCCTGCCACCGAATTCATTAGCGTGCGGTTAGAGAAGTGTCGTGCGCCGATGAATCGCTCGCTCGATTGGGGATCGCGTCAGACGCGCCTCGGGTCGGTCGGGTCGTCCATTTAGGTCATTCGATATTTCACGTTAGTGAAGGAGTTATCCATGGCAACTGCTGCAAAGAAAAAGCCGGCGGCTAAGAAGGCCGCCAAGCCGGCCGCCAAGAAGGCCGTCGTGAAGAAGGTCGCCGCCAAGAAGGCTGCTCCGGCCGCCAAGAAGGCAGCAACCAAGAAGGTCGCCGCCAAGAAGGTAGCAACGAAGAAGGTTGCCGCCAAGAAGGCAGCACCGGCCAAGAAGGCTGCAGTGAAGAAGGTTGCGGCCAAGAAGGTTGCAACCAAGAAGGTCGCCGCCAAGAAGGCAGCACCGGCCAAGAAGGCTGCAGTGAAGAAGGTTGCCGCCAAGAAGGCTGCACCGGCCAAGAAGGCAGCGGTCAAGAAGGTCGCCGCCAAGAAGGCAGCACCGGCCAAGAAGGCCGCAGTGAAGAAGGTTGCCGCCAAGAAGGCTGCACCGGCCAAGAAGGCTGTTGCTGCCAAGAAGCCGGCTGCCAAGAAGGCTGCTGCACCGGCCAAGAAGGCTGCTGCCAAGAAGCCCGCTGCCAAGAAGGCTGCCAAGCCTGCTGCGGCGCCTGCCGTTGCCCCTGCAGCTGCTGCAAAGACCGCGCTGAACCCGGCTGCGGCCTGGCCGTTCCCGACGGGCAACCGTCCGTAATCGCTCCGCCTCGTGCGAGCGGTCACCACAGGGAATTGCCTGGGCACGCATCGCGTGCCGCACTGACCGGATACGGCGTATCCGGTCCGCAAGACAGCAAGTCTTGCCGACCCGCCGATGGCACACGTGCCCGGCGGGTTTTTTATTTGCCGAAGCACCGGAAGCGGAAAGACAAAACGCCGCGGCCCGAGGGCACGCGGCGTCTGTTTTAGAACGGATAAGGGAATCAGTGCGTCACGCGCGTCACGCCGCCCGATGACAGCAACCTGACGCGATCGCCGGGACGGAACATCTCGTCGGCTTCCTGCGTGATGGCGCGCACGTCGCCGTCTTCCAACTGTACGGTGATTTCCAGGCCACGGCGCTGGGTGATGCGATTCTCCGCGGCGCTGCCAGCCAGTCCACCAAGCACGGCGCCCAGCAGGCCAGCCGCTACGGAACCGCCACCGCTGCCGATGGTGCTACCTGCTGCCACGCCGCCGATCGCACCGCCGGCAATGGTGCCGGCGCCGGTGGATGCCCCCTGGATCATCACCTCGCGCACGCCTTGCACGACGCCGTAGCGCACCACCTGCTCGCGCTGTGCCTGGCCCGGCGAATAGACGCTGCCGGAGTTCGAGTAGTTGGCGCAGCCACTGACCAATGCTGCCGTGGCCAGTATCGCCACGCCGCCAATTCGGAAGATCTGATTCATGGCAACTCCCGTCTGAATGCCGCGCCGTTCGTGTTTCAGGTCCGATGCGCGCGGTGCATCGTTTCCATCTTACGCGTAACGATATCCGAACGCCGATTCGAACCGGCTGCCGATCTCTTCACGCGAAATCCAGTGATTCTGCGGCCCTTGCTGAGCGATCTTGAGGGCGCCCATCAGCGAGGCGAGGCGACCCGTGGTTGGCCAGTCGAGGCCATTCTCGATGCCGTAGAGCAGACCGCCGCGGAAGGCGTCGCCGCACCCCGTGGGATCGACCACGCGTTCGGCCTGCACCGCCGGGATGGCGTGCTGCTGGCCATCTGCATAGATGGTGGCGCCACGTTCGCCGTGCGTCACGATGAACGCGCGGACCTTGGCGGCGATGTCGGCACTGGTCCATGCGGTGCGAGACAACATGACCTGCGCTTCGTAGTCATTGACCGTCACGTAGCTGGCGAGTTCAATGAACTGCCGGAGGTCCTCGCCGTTGAACAGCGGCATGCCCTGTCCCAGGTCGAAGATGAATGGGATACCTTCCTCGGCGAACTGGCGTGCGTGGTGCAGCATGCCCTCGCGGCTGTCCGGGGCGACGATGCCCAGTGCCGGACGCTGGCCCGACTTCACGGTGTCCCGCACGCTGTTGAGCGCCGACTGGTTCATCGCACCCGGGTGGAAAGCGGTGATCTGGTTGTTCTCCAGATCGGTGGTGATCATGGCCTGCGCGGTGAAGGTATCGGGCAGCGTACGGATGTGGTCCGTGCCGATGCCGAGGTCGCGGAAGTGATCCAGGTACGGGCCGGCATCCTGGCCTACCGTGGCCATCACGACCGGATCGCCGCCGAGCATCTTCAGTGTGAACGCGATGTTGCCGGCGCAGCCGCCGTACTCGCGACGCATGCCCGGCACCAGGAAGGAGACGTTCAGCATGTGAATCTGATCCGGGAGAATGTGTTCGCGAAAGCGCCCGTCGAACGTCATGATGGTGTCGTAGGCAACGGAGCCGCAGATCAGGCTGGACATTTCTTCTCCAAGTGGCCCGCGCACTCAGGGCCGTAACAAGTAAATTAAATAATTCCGCCCGTGCATGACGGGCGGATGGGTAACAATCGATTGTGTCCTACCGCACAGATTTACTTGAGCGCGGCCAGGGCAGCATCGTAGTTGGGTTCCTGCTTGATTTCGGCAACCAGTTCGCTGAACTTGACCGTATCGTTCTCATCCACCACCACGACGGCACGTGCGCATACGCCGGCCAGCGGGCCCGACTTGATGTCCACGCCGTAGGCGTTCTTGAACTCCGCGCCGCGCATCGTCGACAGCGTGACCACATTGGCCAGGCCTTCGGCGGTGCAGAAGCGGCCCATGGCAAACGGCAGGTCGGCCGATACCGTCAGTACTACGGTGTTGGTCAGGTTGCTGGCGGCTTCGTTGAACTTGCGCGCCGATGCCTGGCACACGGGCGTGTCCAGGCTCGGGACGATGTTCAGCACCTTGCGCTTGCCGGCGAAATCGGCAAGCGTCACATCCTTCAGATCCTTGCCAACCAGCGAGAAGGCCGGGGCCTTGTCGCCAGCCTGGGGAAACTTGCCGCCAACTTCAATGGCGTTGCCGCCGAGGGTCACGTTGCTCATGGTGCGTTCTCCTGATGGAATGGATGAAATACGGCCCGCCGGTCCAGTACATTGCCGGCCGGCGTGGCGGGGGCGATGGAAAATCAGGGGTAGAAGATCAGCACACGGTAGTTAGCTGCCGCCTGCTGCGTCCGGAATCGTACCCGAACCGGTAGCTCGCTGCCCGCGCGCAGACCCGTTGCGGCAAAGCCGCGCTGTGCCGCCTCCAGATACTCGGCAGGCTGCAGCACACGGCGCAGCAGTAGCTGGTCCTGCAGATCCGTCATAACGAGTTCGATAGCGGGCAGGGCCGTGGTCGCACGCCCTTGATTGCGCAGCGTGACGGCCAGCTGGTAGGCGTCGGTGCCTTCGTCCTGCTTCTGCAACTGGGAGCTTTCAATGCGTAGCGATTCAAGGTCACGCCACGGCGGCACCTCGCAACCGAGCGGCGCGCAGGCGGCTTCGAGCAATGGCCGCAACATCGGTACGCTACCGGCAAGATACGATCGTGTGAGATAGGTAGTCTGCGCAATTGCGCCGATCGCCAACACGACGACCGCAGCGACCTTCCAGCCACGCGTGTTCTTCGGTCGCGACACGGTCCTGGCCGGCGTGCGAGCTTGTTCGCGCCCGCGCGTATGGCGAAGGAAGTCGGGCGCGAAGCCCGGGCCCGACGGGTTTGATGACGGCGCAGAAGCGTCCGGACGCAGCCAGTGGCGCGTGGTGGTTTCGCGTGCTACGGCATCGGGCGTGCCATCGCGCAGGGTAACGCCGAGATCGTGCTCGATGACATCCTTGGCCTGTGCTGCCCACGCCTCGGCTTCGGGATCGGTCGGATCTGCCACGCGAAGAAAGCCGCTGGCACTGGGCACGACGTCCATGGGAGCAGGCGGCGGGGGCGCATCTGGCGGGGATATCCCATCGATGGTCAGGTCCGGCACCGATGTTGGCGCCGGCACCGATTGCGACGCGTGGGGCGCGTGAGGCGCTTCCGCTGGAAACAGCGCGGGCCAGCTTGCCTTGGCGCTATAGGCGCCCGATGGTGGCTGGGTCGATGGATTCTGCGGAGCGAATGCGGCTGCCGGGTCCAGTGACGAATGCGAACCTGGCGAACTCGGCGAACTTTGCGGGCTCGTCGCTTCAGGTGCGGCGCTGGGAGACTCGTCGTCGTCGAACGTCCCATGGTCCAGAATCGGCCACGGCACCGGCGGTGCGCTGCGGGGCGCGTAGAGATCGTCGGCGTCGGGGACCGAAGCCTCGGTTTCGTCGGGGTCCGATGGTCGCTCAGGTTCAGGTTCTGGTTCTGCTTCCGGTTCCGGTTCCGGCGAAGGCACAGGTGCAGGTTCGCCCTCCGGCTCACCTTCCGACTCCGTCTCCAGCCGGTCTTCCGTCGCCGGTTGTTCATCAGCGGGCGGCGTGACCTCGGGTTCCGACATCATCGTCGTCGGCGAGTCGAGCGCGGGCACTTCGTAGCCGGGATCGAAGCCGGGGTCGAACGGTGCTTCCTGTTCGCGGGCCCGCACGCTGTCCTGCATCCGCTCCGCGTGCGCCAGCGCGGCAGCCATCGTCACGGCTGAGGCTGTTGCGGTGGCGGGTGCGGTGTCAGGTGCTGCAGGGTTCGCAGGCGAAGTTGGGGACGGGGGCGTCGGTGCTGCGCCGGGCGTGCGCACGGGCACCTCGATCAGGTGTTCGCGCGCGTCGAAGACGGTGTCGCATTGTCCGCAGCGCACCAGGCCCTGGCGCAGCCGCAACTGGTCCGCGACAAGCCGGAACGCGGTGCGGCAGGCCGGACAGCGCGTAACGAGCTTGGCAGCAGCCATAGTGAAGGATCAGGATTGTTGGGGGATGTTTGCCGGACGCGTGCCGTGCAGGCACACCCAGCCTTCCTCGCTGCGCCATACCGACATGGCGATCCACGGCGCGTAGGACGCGGCCACTTCGTCGGCTTGCCGTTCCAGCACGCCGGACAGGATCAACCGCCCGCCCGGACGCACGCGTGCGCTGAGCATCGCGGCCATCAGCTTGAGCGGGTTGGACAGGATATTTGCCACCACCAGATCGTGCGTGGCTTCGGACACCGCTTCCGGCAGCGCAAAGCTGGCTTCCACGCGGTTGCGTTCGGCGTTATAGCGCGACGCGTCCACGGCATTCGGATCGATGTCGATGCCCACCGTATCGCCGGCACCGAGCTTCTTCGCCACGATGGCCAGGATGCCCGAGCCGCAGCCGTAGTCGAGCACGGTCTCGCCTGCCCGCACGTTCTGCTCCAGCCATTGCATGCACAAGCGCGTGGTCGGGTGGCTGCCCGTGCCAAACGCCAGGCCCGGATCGAGTTCCAGGATGACAGCGTCGGGGTCGGGCGCATCGTGCCAGGACGGCACGACCCAGATCTTCTCACCAATGCGGATCGGTTCGAATTGCGACTGGGTCAGACGCACCCAGTCCTGGTCTTCCACGGCGCGCAGCGTGAACGCCGGCACTGGGTCGACTCCGAGCTGATTCGCAGCTGCCGTGACCACCAGTGCGGGATCGGTCTCTTCGTCGAAGAGCGCCACCACGCGCGAACGGTTCCAGGCGAGCCGCGTCGGCTCCATCCCGGGCTCTCCGAAGAGCGGTTGCTCGTCGGGCGTATCGGCATCGGCGTCTTCCACCGAGACCGACAACGCGCCGAGGTCGAACAATGCGTCGGACCAGACTTCAGCCTGTTCCTGCGCAATTTCGATCACACATTCCTGGAAAGCCACGGGATTCCTTTTCTACTGCAGGGCCGGCCCGCAGGCCACGCGTCAGGGTTTGCCGCCCGACGCGTTGGCCTTCTGGGCCAGGCGGTGTTCAAGATAATGGATGCTGGTGCCGCCTTCCACGAAGTTGGCGTCGAGCATCAGTTCGCGGTGCAGCGGCACGTTGGTCAGGATGCCGTCCACCACCATCTCCGACAGCGCAATGCGCATGCGGGCGATGGCCTGGTCACGCGTGGCGCCGTACGTGATGATCTTGCCGATCATCGAATCGTAATTGGGCGGCACGAAGTAGCCATCATACGCGTGCGAGTCCACACGGACGCCAGGACCGCCGGGCATGTGCCAGGCAGTGATGCGGCCCGGCGACGGCGTGAACTTGAACGGGTCCTCGGCGTTGATGCGGCACTCGATGGCGTGGCCGGTCAGCTGCACGTCCTTCTGGCGGAAGCGCAGCTTCTCGCCAAAGGCGATGCGGATCTGTTCCTGCACGATGTCGATGCCCGTGATCATCTCGGTGACCGGGTGCTCGACCTGGACGCGCGTGTTCATTTCGATGAAATAGAACTCGTTGTTTTCGTACAGGAATTCGAACGTGCCGGCGCCACGGTAGCCGATCTTCTTGCAGGCTTCGGCGCAGCGATCGCCAATGCGTTCGATCAGGCGGCGCGGAATGTGCGGAGCCGGCGCTTCCTCGATCACCTTCTGGTGGCGGCGCTGCATCGAGCAGTCGCGTTCGCCCAGCCAGATGGCTTGCTTGTGCTGGTCGGCCAGGATCTGGATTTCCACATGGCGCGGGTTCTCGAGGAACTTCTCCATGTAGACCTCGGGATTGCCGAAGGCACGGCCGGCTTCTTCGCGCGTCATGTTGACGGCGTTGATCAGCGCAGCTTCCGTATGGACCACGCGCATGCCGCGACCACCGCCGCCACCGGCAGCCTTGATGATCACGGGGTAGCCCACGCGGCGCGCGGTGGCCAGGATTTCCTTGGGGTCGTCGGGCAGGGCGCCTTCGGAGCCCGGCACGCACGGCACGCCGGACTTGATCATGGCCTGCTTGGCCGACACCTTGTCACCCATCAGGCGGATGCTGTCGGCGGTCGGGCCGATGAAGACGAAGCCGGATTTCTCCACACGCTCGGCGAAGTCGGCGTTCTCGGAGAGAAAGCCGTAGCCCGGGTGGATCGCCTGGGCGTCGGTGACTTCGGCGGCCGAAATGATGGCCGGCATGTTCAGGTACGACAGCGGCGAAGGGGCCGGGCCGATACAGACGGCTTCGTCGGCCAGCTTCACGTACTTGGCTTCCTTGTCGGCTTCCGAGTACACCACCACGGTCTTGATACCCAGCTCGCGGCAGGCGCGCTGGATGCGAAGGGCGATTTCGCCACGGTTCGCGATCAGAATTTTTTCAAACATGGTCTCTCTCTGCGAGATCAGGGGCGGGCCCGGGCATACCTTGAAGGCGCCTCGGGCCGACGCTGACGGCCGGGAAACGTATCCGCGCGGCCGTCCACTGCAACCGGTCCGGGCCGGTTTAGCCGATCACGAACAGCGGCTGGCCGTATTCCACGGCCTGGCCGTTCTCGACGAGGATTTCCTTGATCACGCCGGCCTTGTCGCACTCGATTTCGTTGAGCAGCTTCATGGCTTCGATGATGCAGACGGTCTGGCCTTCCTTGACGGTATCGCCCACGTTCACGAACGGCGCGGCACCCGGCGACGGTGCGCGGTAGAACGAGCCCACCATTGGCGACGTCACGATGTGGCCGGCGGGTGCCTGCGGTGCGGCTTCGGCGGCAACTGGCGCGGCAGCGGCCGGTGCGGCGGCTGCAGCCGGCAGCGCCTGCATCTGCGGCATGGCCATCGGGGCGGCCACGACCTGCGGGGGTTGCTTGACGATGCGTACCTTGCCTTCGCCCTCGGTCACTTCGAGTTCCGAAATACCGGATTCGGCCACCAGGTCGATCAGCGTCTTCAGCTTGCGCAGGTCCATCTTCTTATCCTCCAGAATCGGGTTGCCCGGCCATCCTCCTGCAAACAGCAGGGAGTGCCGGCGTTGAGTCATTGATAGGCCAGCCACGCTGCGCGTGGCGGCCCCGGTTGTCTCTGTATCTATATAGGGAGCGAACTAGCTGCCCGGTGTTGCCTGTTCCTGCGCCAGCGCATATTCCAGCGCGAGCAGATAGCCTTGCCAGCCCAGTCCGCAGATCACGCCGACAGCCTGGTCGGAGAAATACGAATGATGGCGGAACGGCTCGCGGCGATGCACGTTGGACAGGTGGACCTCGACGAACGGGATCGCCACGCCAGCCAGCGCATCCCGCAGGGCCACACTGGTATGCGTGTATGCAGCGGGATTGATGACGATGAAGTCCACGCCTTCGCCACGCGCAGCCTGCACGCGATCCACGAGCGCACCTTCATGGTTGGACTGAAACGTATCCAGTTCGATACCCGTCTCGGCAGCCCGATTGCGCAGCGCTGCGTCGATATCTGCCAGTGTCGTGTGCCCGTACGTCTGTGGCTCACGGGTGCCCAGCAAGTTAAGGTTTGGTCCATGCAGGACCAGCACCTTGCGGTAGCGGGCGGAGCGGTTGACGGTAAGGGAAGTGGACACTGCGGCTCGACCAGTTCAACGAAATTGCGCGGAGATTACCGTAGCTTAGAGGGATTTGTCTAGCGTGGGATACAAGAGGCGTGTCGATTTCCAAGCACACGCCGCCGATCACGGGGCGTTCTCGGCACAAATCAGCAATTTCTCGTTGATCGGCTGTGAGTTGGTGGCAGATCGGCGACTTTAGCGTGTAGTTCGGATGCAGATGTATCAAAAAGGAACCGCCTCCTGCTCACCACGCCCGACTCTGTCACTCCCTCGCCTCACGCTGCCTCAAGCGCCTGGTAATTCCTTGCGGAGTTCCTCGGCATGAACACGTCCCATCTTGCGGTACTTCACGGCACCGTCAGGCGTGATGACCACGGTGTACGGCAAGCCACCCTGGGCGTTGCCGAACTGCTTGGCAAGCTCGGTGCCAGAGAAGCCGGCCACCGCGAGCGGGTACTTGACCGGCACCTTTTTGAGGAATTCCTGAATATTGGTGGCGGAATCGATACCAATGCCGACAAATTCCACGTTGCGTGCCGCGTACTCGCCGTGCAGCGCGGTTAGTTCCGGCATTTCCTCGACGCAAGGGCCGCACCACGGGGCCCAGAAATTCACGACCAGCGTCTTGCCACGCAATGCCGACAGATCGAGTGCCGTACCCGATGGATCGGGCATCTTTGCTTGAAAAAGCGATTCCACGGCCGTATCGGATGCTGGCTTCGGCGACATGACGAAATGCGCGGCGAGTGCACCCGCAACAGCGGCCACGATCGCCAGGACAATCCAGACGGCGACAGGCGTTCGGCGGGAGGAGGGCGAGGAGGTTGCAGTCATAGTGTCTATATAGATAGTAGTTACCGGGCAGTCGGTAATCGGCAGTGCGGGTCAGCTATCCGCCGCGGCCTTGTCGATCAGGGCACGCACCGCGTTGGCATCGGCACGGGGTACGCGCCCGGTGGCGTCGGCGCGCAGTGCGCCGCGTTCATCGTCCGCATCGTACAGCGCAATGTGGATGCCCACCGGCGCACCCAGTGCCTCGCGCACCTCCCCGGCCAGCAAACGGGTCTCGCGTGACGCCGGCCATTGCCCGCGCCACAGGAAGCTCAACGTCTCCACATCGCCCTTGCCGGCGAAGTGGCGCGATTCGCTGGTGTCGAAGTCGACCGAGGCATTGAGCAGGTGCAGCGCAACGTCCTTGGGGCTGTCGCAGAAACACTGGATATAGACATCGGAGTGTTCGGTGGCGGTGCCGTTGAGGACAGCACCCGCCAGATAGGGGCGGAATGGCGACAGATCGTCCATGGCGAGCACGGCCAGCCGGCGCAGCAGCGCCAGAATGCGGGGTTGGTTTTCACCCTGGAATAGCGCCTGGTAAGCGCGTACTTCTTCCTCGATCATCACGTTGTCAGGCAGCCATTCGCCGGCCACGCGCACGTCGCCCAGCAATTGGCGGGCAGCCTTGCGCTTGGCCGTGGCGTAGTCGGCGCCGTCTTCGGCGATCATGCGGGCAGCGGCCTGGGCGATTTCCTCGCGCAGGCGGGCGGGGTCGGAGGGCATACGTCGGGACATGGCCCGATGATACCCGCATGGCTGCCACGCTGACTGCGCGCAACCCCGGTTGCGGCCAGCCGCCGCAGGCCCGGGAACCCGGGGCATGCAGGTACAATCAGACCCTTCTTTGCTCCCGGCGGCAGTCGCCGCTGCGGATCCACGCATTTTCTGAAGCTTCCGAAGCATCTCCATGCATATTCACATCCTTGGCATCTGCGGTACGTTCATGGGCGGCCTGGCCGTGCTGGCCCGTCAGGCGGGACACCGCGTGACAGGCTGCGACGCCAACGTCTATCCGCCCATGAGCACCCAGCTCGAAGCCCAGGGCATCGACCTGATCGAAGGCTTTGATCCGGAGCAACTGTCGCTGGAACCGGACCTGTTCGTGATCGGCAATGTGGTGTCGCGCGGCAATCCGCTGATGGAAGCCATCCTCGATCGCAACCTGCCGTATGTGTCGGGCCCCCAGTGGCTGGGCGAGCACGTGCTGAACGGCAAGTGGACGCTGGCCGTGGCGGGCACGCACGGCAAGACCACCACCACGTCGATGCTGGCCTGGGTGCTGGAGGATGCCGGCTATAACCCGGGCTTCCTGGTGGGTGGGGTGCCCCAGAACTTCGGTATCTCGGCCCGGCTGACGGACTCCGATTTCTTCGTCATCGAGGCCGACGAGTACGACACGGCCTTTTTCGACAAACGGAGCAAGTTCGTTCACTACCGTCCCCGCACGGCCATCCTGAACAACCTGGAATTCGATCACGCCGACATCTTTCCCGATCTGGCCGCCATCGAGACGCAGTTCCACCACCTCGTGCGCACTGTGCCCGGCCAGGGCCGCGTGATCGTCAATGGCGTGGAACCCGCGCTGGCCCGTGTGCTGGAGCGCGGCTGCTGGAGCGAGGTGGAGCAGTTCGGCGTGGGCGACTGGCGCGAAGGCGATGCCAAGGCGCCTGCACCGACCGGCAAGGATGCGTTCGATGTGTTCTTCCACGACGAACTGGTCGGCACCGTGGTCTGGGACCTCCAGGGCACCCACAACCGCATGAACGCCATCGCGGCAATTGCTGCCGCCCGCCATGTCGGCGTGCCGCCCGCGCAGGCCATCGAATCGCTGGGCCGCTTCGCCAACGTCAAGCGCCGCATGGAAGTCCGGGGTGTCGCCCATGGCGTGACCGTCTATGACGATTTCGCGCATCACCCCACGGCGATCCAGACCACGCTCGACGGCCTGCGCCGCCGCGTGGGCAGCGCCCGCATCCTGGCCGTGCTCGAACCGCGCTCCAATACGATGAAGCTCGGCGTCATGGCCGCGCAACTGCCCGCCAGCCTGGAAGCCGCCGATCTCGTGTTTGGATATGGCGCGCCATCGGGCAAGGACGCGCTGGGCTGGAACCTGGGCGATGCGCTCGCGCCGCTGGGCGACAAGGCTCGCGCCTTCCAGGATCTGCCGACGCTGGTCGAGGCCGTGCGTGCCGCGGCGCGGCCGGGCGATCAGGTGCTGGTGATGAGCAACGGCGGGTTTGGCGGCGTGCATCAGAAGCTGCTCGATGCGATCGGCGCGGCCAACGCCGGCACCGACAACGCATAAGAGGCGAGAGCAAAGATGCTGCTGTACCTGCACGGCTTCCGTTCCTCGCCGCAATCGATGAAGTCCCGGCTCGTCCAGGAGCGAATGCGTAAGTGGGGCTTGGAGAAATACTTCGCCTGCCCCGTGCTCAACGTTTCGCCATCGCAGGCGATTGCTCAGGCGGAAGCTGCGATTCGCGGCGCGCGGGCCGGCGGCGAGACCGATATCGCCATCGTCGGCTCGTCGCTCGGTGGTTTCTACGCGCGCTGGCTGGCCGAGCAGCATGGCTGCCGCGCCGTGCTGCTGAATCCCGCCATCCACCCGTGGACTGACCTGGAAAAGTACCTGGGCGAGCAGCCGCTCTACCACGGCGGCGGCTCGGTGACGGTCAAGCGCGAGCATCTGCAGGAATTGCTCGACCTGCGGGTGGACATCATCACCCAGCCCGAGCGCTACTACCTGCTGGCGGCGACCGGTGACGAAGTGCTCGACTATCGCGAGATGGTCGAAGCCTGCCCGGGTGCGCGTATCAAGATCATCGAAGGCAGCGACCACGGTATCTCGGAATTCGACGAGTACGTCGACGACGTGCTGGCGTTCTGCGGCTACACACCCGACGGACGCCTGCACGCATGACGGTCGGCATGACGGCCCTGCAAGGGCTGCGCGCCGCCTGGCACGCTCATTTACCGTATGACGCCGCGATTCCCGTGAACCAGCGCCGCTGGATCGTCGGGGAGGGCTCGCTGACGGCCCGCCTGATGTCGGCCGCGACGCAGTTTCGCGTGACCCGCCTTGCCCAGACGCCGGCCTTGCCGTTCGCGGACGAGTGGCAGGCATTGGGGCTGATCCGGCCCGTGCCCGTCATCACCCGCGAAGTGCTGTTGATCTGTGACGATGTACCGGCGGTCTTCGCACACACCATCGTCGATCCGTACCGTGCGCGGCGCGACTGGCCGTTCCTGCGCGGGCTGGGTAACCGGCCGTTGGGCGGTGCGCTGTTCGTGGACCCGCGCGTGCGGCGTGATCCATTCCAGTTCGCCCGGCTGTCGATGCACCATCCGCTCCGTCAGGCATTGCAGCGCGTACTGCCGGCCCTGGCCGCAGTGCCGATGTTGCCGGCGCGACGCTCGGTGTTTCGGCGCGATGGCGGCGCCATGCTGGTCACGGAAGTCTTTCTGCCGGATCTTCTGCGCCGGCCTGCACCGCCCAGTACTGGCGCAGGCGGCACACGGCTGCCGCGCCGTATCGATACCTTCCGCGCCCTGCCGGAGCAGGACGCGCGGCCCTGACCTGGAAGTGCCGCGCCTGTGGCCCGTTGGCCGAAGGCGCGGTGCGGTATCATCCCGGGTCGAATATCCAGCCCGAGCCGTCTGACTTCAAGTGCGCCAACGCGCACTGTTGCAGCGTGTTCCGGCCCTTGTGAAAGTCCAATCCATGCAGTTGCTGTTCGAAGAAGGCGGCGAGATCCGCGCCGGCACCGTCCTTGCCCAACAGGGCGAGGCCTACCAGGTGGAGTTGCCCGCTGGCAAGCGCACCAAGGTCAAGGCAAAGGATGTGCTGCTGCAGTTCGCCCAGCCGTCGGCAATCGAAATGGTGCGGCAAACCGGCGACCTGACCGCCGAGATCGATCTCGATTTCCTGTGGGAATGCGCGCCGGCCGAGGAATTCGGCTTTGCCGAACTCGCCGCCGAATACTACGGCGCCGATGCGGGCGCGGTGCAGCAGGCCGCGCTGGCCATGGCGCTGCATGGCAACCCCGTCTACTTCCGGCGCAAGGGCCGTGGCCGCTATGCGCGCGCGCCGGAAGATCAACTCAAGGCCGCGCTGGCGGCGGTCGAGCGCAAGAAGCAGCAGCTGCTGTTGCAGGCGGAGTACGAGGCGCAGCTGAAGGACGGCAAGCTGCCCGAGGTGTTCCGCGGCAAGGTGCTGCAACTGCTGTTCAAGCCCGACAAGAACAGCCTCGAATACAAGGCGATGGATGCAGCCTGCACGGCGCAGGGCATGTCGCCGATGCGCCTGATGGTGGCCGTGGGCGGCGTGGAAAGCCCGCGCGCGCTGCATGAAGCCAAGTTCCTGGCAGACTGCTTCCCGAAGGGCACCGGCTTCCCCGACGTGGACGTGCCGGAGCCGCCGAATGACCTGCCGCTCGCTGACGTGCAGGCATTCTCGATCGACGACGTCACCACGACCGAAATCGACGATGCCCTGTCGGTGACGCCTCTCGGCGACGGCAAGCTGCGCATCGGTATCCACATCGCAGCACCGGCCCTGGGCATCCGCCGTGGCGAGGCGCTCGACACCATCGCGCGTCATCGTCTGTCCACGGTGTACTTCCCTGGCGACAAGATCACGATGCTGCCCGACAGCGTGGTGGATCGCTACACGCTGCAGGAAGGGCGCACGTGCCCGGCCCTGTCGCTGTACGTGACCATCGACCCGAACGGCATCGATGGCATGACCATCCTCGGCAGCGAATCGCGTGCCGAACTGGTGCCGATTGCCGCCAACCTGCGCCACAACCTGCTGGAGGATGTGGTCACCGAGGCCGCGCTGGCCGCAGGCACCGGCGACTATCCCTTCCGCGAGGCTTTGACCGAGCTGTACCGGCTGGCCAATTTCCTGCACGACGAGCGCCAGAAGGCGCGACTCGCCAGCGGCCTGCGTCCGGAATCGCACAACCGCGCGGACTTCAATTTCTACATCGACCGGCAGGACGATGGCAGCGAGCGCGTGCGGATCGAGCAGCGCCGCCGTGGATCGCCGCTGGACAAGATCGTGGCCGAGCTGATGATCCTGGCCAACAGCACGTGGGGCAAGCTGCTGGCGGACAACGGTGTGCCGGGCATCTACCGCACGCAGAAAGCGTGGGGCATGCATCGCACGCGCATGCAGACCTATCCCGCGCCGCACGAGGGGCTGGGCGTGGCGCAATACGCGTGGAGCACCTCGCCGCTGCGTCGCTACGTCGACTTGGTGAACCAGTGGCAAATCCTGGCCGTGGCCCAGCATGGCGTGACCGCCAAGCTCGTCGCTCCGTTCAAGCCCAAGGATGCGGATCTGCTGGCCGCCGTGGCGGATTTCGAAGGCACGTATGCGGCCTATGCCGATCACCAGTCCACGATGGAACGTTACTGGTGCCTGCGCTGGCTCAAGCAGGAAAACCGCGACAAGCTGATGGCCACCACGCTCAAGGAAGGCGCGGTGCGCTTCTCCGAGATTCCGCTGGTGACCCGCGTGCCCGAATTGGCGCAGGCCGCGCGCGGCACCCAGGTTTTGCTCGAAATCGGCGCCACCGACGAGATCACGCTCGAAGTCTCCTGTCGGGTGCTTGAGGTATTCGCCGGCGAAGGCGAACTGCCCGAGGAAGAGCTGGCGGGTAACGATCAAGGCGACGAGGGCGACGAGGGCGATGAAGTGCTGGCGGAGGTGTCGGCCGAAGCCGCCGCTGAAGCCGCTGCGGAGGATGCTGCGGAAGCCGCTGCCGAAGACGCGCCCGAAGGGACGGATGACGAGGCGTCGGCGCCACGCGACACCGATCCCGGTCCGGCTGCCTGAGCGCTTCGACAAACAGGGCGGCTCCCGTACAATCTGAGTCTGCGCCGGCCATCCCCCCGCCGTGGGGTGGCCGGCACGTATCGATTCTGTCCGACGATCGCTGCCCGATCGCCTTTCGCCTTCCATCAAGCCTCTGACCACAGTGAACGCCGTTCTCTCTGCTCCCCGCCACCCGCGCGATTGGTGGCAATCCAGCGGCACGCTGGCCAAGGCGATTGTCGTCTCGCTAGTCATTCATGCGGTGCTGCTGATGGTGCGGTTCGCCGCGCCGGAAGTCTTCGAGATCAAGCGTTCCGACCCGCAGCTCGACGTGGTGCTGGTCAACTCCAAATCTGCCGAGAAGCCGCGTAATCCGACGGTGCTGGCCCAGGCCAATCTCGATGGCGGCGGCGACCACGATGCGCAGCGTGCCACCACGCCGCTGCCGGCGCAGACCGAGTCCCGCGACGGCGATTTGATGCAGCTCACGCAGCGCCGGCTCGAACAGCTCGAGGAAGAGCAGCGCCGCCTGATGACGCAGTCACGCGAGGCCGCGCCGTCGGTACGCAGCCAGCCCCTGAAGCCCGGCGACAAGCCAACCGAGGCGCCGGTGCGAGGGCAGGACGACCGCACGAGCACGACCGAGATGGCCCGGCTGGAAGCGGAAATCGGCCGCAATCTCGAGCACTATGCCAAGCGGCCGAAGCGCATGCAGCTGACGGCCACGAGCGCCCAGGCCGTGGACTATGCGCAGTATTACGATCGTCTGCGTCGCAAGATCGAGATACGCGGCACCAGCGATTTCCCGCAGAAAAACGGCAAGCCCATCTATGGCCAGTTGATCCTGGTGATCAACGTCAACCGCCAGGGCAAGCTCGGCTATAACCGGGACGGCTACAACATCGAGGCCATCGACGTGGCGAAGAGTTCGGGCGATCCCGCGCTTGACCGTCAGGCCGTGGCCATTGTCCGTGCGGCGGCGCCATTCGGCGCGTTCACGCCCGAGATGCAGTCGAAGCAGGACATCCTCGAAGTCATTTCCACTTTCAAGTTTACGCGCAGCGGGCTGGACGTCCGGCTGCAAGGACGCTGATGACCGCAGAACAGCAATCCGCCGACCGCTACGTCGTGGTGGGCAATCCCGTTTCGCACAGCCGCTCGCCGGCGATCCACGCCGCCTTTTCGCGCCAGACTGGCGAGGCGGTGCAATACGATCGCCTGGAAGCGCCGCTCGATGCGTTTGCCGACACCGTGCGCAAGTTCCTGGCCGAAGGCGGCCACGGCTTCAACGTGACCACGCCGTTCAAGCTGGAGGCCTATGATCTGGCAGACCGCCTGACGCCGCGTGCGGAAGCCGCTGGCGCCGTCAATACGATGTGGATCGAGGATGGCTTGATCCATGGCGACAACACCGATGGCATTGGCCTGGTGCGCGATATCCAGGACAACCTCGACGTGCTGCTGGAAGACAAACGCATCCTCGTGCTGGGCGCCGGGGGGGCGGCCATGGGGGCGATGCTGCCGCTGATCGAGTGCCGTCCGTCGCGGATCGTGGTGGCCAACCGCACCGCGCAGAAGGCCAGCGATATGGTCGAGGAATTCGTCGAGGCAGCGGACCAGTACGGGGTGGAACTCTGGGCCGGTGGCCTGGATGCACTCGACGCGCTATCCGAGGACGAGCGCTGCGACGTGGTGATCAACGCATCGGCCAGCAGCCTGCAGGGCGAAGTGCCGCCGATGCCGGATTTCCTGCTTGGCGAAGGTGTGCTGGCCTACGACATGATGTACGGCGCCAAGCCGACCGTGTTCCTCGCGCACGCGGCCCGGTGCGGCGCGCAGACCGCCGATGGCCTGGGGATGCTGGTGGAGCAGGCCGCCGAGGCGTTCTACAACTGGCGCGGCGTCCGGCCCGCCACGGCACCGGTACTGGCCGATCTGCGCGCTGCGCTGCAGGCCGAAGCCGATCGCTGAAAGACGCCGGCCTTGGCCCGCCAGCGCAGCACTACCGCCCGGCCCTCGGCCAGATTGTCCGGCGCCGCCAATCCGCTGCGCTGGATCGGCTATTTCGGCGAATGCCTGATCATCGGCGTGCTGGCGATGCAGGTGTACTTCTTCCTGCAGATTGGCGCGTGGCAATACCTGAATCCCTCGTCCACGTCGTTCATGCGCGCGGAGCAGTGGCGGCTGTGCGGGTTCAACGTCTGGAGTTGCAAGGTCGATCACCAGTGGGTGGGCTACGACCAGATGTCGCGCAACATCAAGCGCGCGGTCATCGCCAGTGAGGATGCTGACTTCGTCAACCATCCCGGCTACGAACTCGATGCCATGCTCGACGCATGGGAGCGCAACAAAAAGCGCGGGCATATCGTGCGTGGCGGTTCCACGATCACGCAGCAACTGGCCAAGAATTTGTTCCTCGCATCGGAGCAGTACTACGTACGCAAGGGCCAGGAACTGGCGATTACGTGGATGCTCGAATTGTGGCTCGACAAGCAGCGCATCTTCGAGATCTACCTGAATTCAGTGGAGTGGGGCGAGGGCGTGTTCGGCGTAGAGGCCGCCGCGCAGCACTACTTCCGCACCTCGGCATCGAAGCTGACCGTAGGCCAGGCCGCAAGACTCGCCGCAGCGCTGCCCGCGCCGAAATGCTTCGACAAAAAGGAATACTGCGCCAACGTACGCGTGAACTTCCGCGTGAAGGCGTCGATCATCGCCAGACGGATGGGCGCGGCGACGCTGCCGGATTAGTACCGATATCCGCTGCTATTGGCTCCCCTCTCCCGCTGGCGGGAGAGGGGAGCCACGCCCTTAGCTGAGCCAACCTTTGCGCCTGAAATACACCAACGGAATCGCGGCCGACACCGCCATCAGCGCGATCGCCCATGGATAGCCAATGGCCCAGTCCAGTTCCGGCATCAGCTTGAAGTTCATGCCGTAGATGCTGGCGATCAGCGTGGGCGGCATCAGTGCCACCGACACCACCGAGAACAGTTTGATGATCTTGTTCTGGTTGATGTTGATGAAACCGACCGTCGCGTCCATCAGGAAGTTGATCTTGTCGAACAGGAACGCGGTGTGGTTTTCGATGGAATCGATATCGCGCAGGATCTGGCGGGCCTCGTCCTGTTGCTCGGCTGACAGCAACTGACTGCGCATGAGGAAGGACACCGCGCGGCGCGTATCCATGACATTGCGACGGATGCGGCCGTTCAGGTCTTCCTCGCGGGCGATGGTTTCCAGCACATCGGCCGCGGCGGCATCGGTCACGTTCTCGGCCAGCACGCGGCGGCTGGCTTCTTCCAGGCGCTCGTAGATCTCCTCGATCGAATCGGCCGAGTATTCGGCGTCGGTCGCGTAGAGATCCATCAGCACGTCCTTGGCGTTGCGCACCGAACCGGGACGCATCCGCGCGCGCAGCCGTACCAGCCGGAACACGGGCAGGTCTTCGTCGTGGATGGAGAACAGGACATCGCGCGTCAGCACGAAGGCCACGCGCACGTTACGCGACGCTTCCTCCTCGTCGAGCAGGAAATCGGTGCGGATGTGGATATTCTCGTCCTCACCTTCGAAGTACCGCGCCGACGCTTCCAGGTCGCCCAGGTCTTCCAGTTCGGGCAGGACGACACCGTAGGCTTCCTTGATCCACGCGAGTTCTTCGTCGTCGGGGCTGACCACGTCGATCCAGATGGGCTTGTGCTGCAGCAGCTCATTGCGCTCGTCGACCTGCTCCTGGGCAAGCCGACCTTTCTGCAGGACGAACAGATTGATCATCCCTAGACTTCCTTGTGACTGATTGCGCTGTGTCGAGGCATCGGAGACAGGCGCAGGCACGGCATCGGCAACAACCATGGGGCGGCCGGCAAGCGTGATCGCGCTGCATGCACGCGGCCATAGGGGCGTGGCGATGCAAGGCGATGGCGTTTGCCTGTTGCCTGGTTATGGCTGGCTGGCCGGGGAGAGGGAAGATCCGAAGCGCGACACGGCAGCCGTGGCGGCCGCCGCTGGGGGAAACGGAAAGACACTCACCCGCAGGTGTCTGCGGGCAAGCGCGGCGAAGGGCAGGGCGATGGCCCAGCCCGGTTCGACGTTACGCAGCCCGCAGTGACATGGCATCCGACGATGGCGCGATATTGTCGCGACAACCCGAACACCCGATGCTACTGCCCACGTACTTTCTCCGGGATTCTGATGGCCGCGAGTGTAATCCAACGCGGGGGGGCTTGTTAAGCGAAATCTAGGGTGTTGTACGGATGGCGCTCAGCGCCCCCGGCGCAGCAACGGCGCCAGCATGACAGACGACAATGCCGCGAACATCAGCACGATGGCTGCGTAATCCTGCCAGTGCGGCGTCTCCCCCAGCAGCCACATGCCGGAGAACACGCCGACCACGGGAATGAACATGATCGACAGGCTCGACACCACTGGTGGCAGGCTGCGCGCCAGCGCGAACCACACCAGGTGGCAGTACGCAAAGACCACCACGGCGTTGTAGACGATGGCACCCCATTCGATGGCGGTGGGCATGCGCCAGCCGGTCTCGAACAGCAGCGAGCCGATGGCGAGGAACGGCAGCGTGACAGCCAGCATCCAGAACGTGAGCGCCCCGATGGGCACGTCCAGCGGGGTGCGTTTCATCAGTTGGGTGCCGAAGCCCCAGCCTGCGGCGGCCACGAGCATCAGCAGCGTGCCGGCCGGGCTGCCGGTCAGCGCGGCAATCTCGCCGGACAGTAGCAGGACGGTGCCGGTCAGCGCGCAGCCGATGCCAATCCATGCTGACAACGCGATGCGTTCGCGGAAGATCAGGAGCCCCCAGACCACGGCCCAGATCGGCATGGTGTAGCCCAGGATGGCTGCCCGGCCCGAAGACAGCATCTTGACTGCGCAGATCGCGAACAAGTGCCAGATGACCATGTTCGGGATGGCCAGCTTGACCACCGTGGGCCATGTGGCACGCGGAATGTTCAGCGAATCGCCGCGTAGTTTCAGCGCCAGGCCCAATGCCACCAGCCCGCCGGCCATGCAGAGCAGGCGAAAGCCCATGGCGGGGAAGTGGGCGACGCCGATTTTCATGATCGGCCAGTTCAGGCCCCAGGCGAGGGTGAGGAATACGAGGAGGAGAAGACCGCGGCGGTCGAGTTGCATGGGACGTGGCGACGCAGACTGTCGCTCTTTTAAGCGGAAGCTGCAGACAATAGCACGCCAGGGGTTGGGCCAGCGGGTAGAATTGGCGTCACCCCCGATACAGATTTACCGAGCCCCTCATGACTTTTACCGAGCAGCTGTCCGCCGCATGGCAGCGTAACGATTCCCTGCTGTGTGTCGGTCTGGATCCGGACCCGGCCAAGCTGCCGGTGTCCCTGACCAGCACTGGCGGGGCGATTTTCTCGTTCTGCCGCGAAATCGTCGATGCCACCGCCGACCTGGTCTGCGCATTCAAGCCGCAGATCGCCTATTTCCACTCCCAGCGCGCCGAGGACCAGCTCGAGCAACTGATCGAGTACATCCATGACGCGCACCCGGGGATTCCGGTCATTCTCGATGCCAAGCGCGGCGATATCGGCTCCACGGCCGAGCACTACGCCATCGAGGCATTCGACCGCTACAAGGCCGACGCGGTGACGGTCAGCCCGTACATGGGTTTCGATTCGATGTCGCCGTATCTGGCGCATCCGGGCCGTGGCGTGATCGTGCTGTGCCGCACGTCGAACCCGGGCGGCTCGGACGTGCAGTTCCTGCAGGTCGACGGCAAGCCGCTCTACCAGGTGGTGGCCGAAGCCGCCCGCGAGCGCTGGAATACCAATGGACAGATGGGTCTGGTGGTCGGCGCGACGTTCCCGAACGAGATCGCCAAGGTGCGCCAGATCGTCGGCGACATGCCGCTGCTGATCCCCGGCATCGGCGCCCAGGGTGGCGACATCGAAGCCACCGTGAAGGCTGGCCGCACGGCTGACGGCACCGGCATGATGATTAACTCATCGCGCGCTATTCTCTATGCGAGCCGGGACAAGGACTTTGCCGTGGCAGCGCGCAATGCGGCGCTGCAGACCAGGGAGTTGATTAACCGGTACCGGCACGGTTGAACCAGCGGGGCCTCTCCTGCTGATGGTTTTCTCCCCTCTCCCGCATGGCGGGAGAGGGGAGCACTCCGAGCAGCTGTCAGAGTTACTCCTCGTTCCGAATCATCTCGATTAACCCGCGCATGGCATGCTCCGCCGCCTGCCTGCGGATCTGGGCGCGGTCGCCCTTGAAGCGTTGGGTGTCGGTGCGGGTGGTGATGCGGTTGCTCCAGCCGAAGCAGACCATGCCTACCGGCTTCTCGGGTGTGCCCCCGTTGGGTCCGGCCACGCCGGTGATCGATAGTGACACTTGCGCACGGCTGTTCAGCAGCGCGCCTTCGGCCATGGCGTGCGCCACCTCTTCACTGACCGCCCCGTGGTCGCGGATCACCTTGGCGGGCACGCCGATCATCGTCGACTTGGCTTCGTTCGAATAGGTCACGAAGCCGCGCTCGAACCATCCCGAAGATCCCGACACATCGGTAATGGCAGCGGCGACCAGTCCGCCCGTGCAGGACTCTGCCGTGGCGAGCATGAGAGAACGTTCCGCGAGGACGGTTCCGGCCTGGATGGCAAGCTGGTCTAGCAGGCGGCTGACTGACATGGCGCGGCTCTAAGTGGATAAACGGTGCGGAAGCGGGCGGCGCTCAGATCGAACGCCACAGTGCGAACACAAGCAGCGTGTAGAACGCCGCGAAGATATCGTCGAACATCACGCCGAACGCGCCGTTAAAGCCCGGTCCCTTGAGGGTGCGGTCGTAATAGCGGATTGGCGCCGGTTTGACGATATCGAAGAAACGGAACCATGCGAAGGCTGCAAACTGGCCCCAGAAGCCGGTTGGCGTGACGAACACCAGCACCAGCCAGAACGCGACAATCTCGTCCCAGACCATGCTGCCATGGTCGTAGACACCCATGTCGCGCGCCGTGTGCAGGCAGGCCCAGATCCCGATGGCGAAACCGGCGGCAATGATGTACAGCCAGGTCGTCGGTTCGATCCACATCGAGATCACGACAAACGACAGCCAGCCGTAGAGCGTGCCCACCGTGCCGGGGCTGACGGGCGACAGGCCGGAGCCGAACCCGAGTGCGATCAGACGAGCCGGATGGCCCAGCATGAAGCGCGCGGTGGGGCGCGTGATTCTGGCAGTCTGGCCAGCTTCCAGCGTGACGGGTTCTACGGGGTCGCTCGGCGCGGCACCGGGGGGGTAGGCGGACATCAAGAAATAGCTCGTCTGTATTTGTTATCTATTGCGCGCACGCGGTGGCTCCCGCTACGCGCATGGCGGCATCATGACACGGCTTGCGGCCCGTGTCAGGCAGGTATCAGGGCGCTGCGAAGTGGTCGAACGATGTGCCGGTGTAGTCGAACGGATTACCGTCACCATCGACGATGCGCAGGCCCGCCTCCGGGGTGATTGATCCGACACGCGAAAGAGGAAGATCGAGCTGGCGGCTGATGCCGGCAATGGCTTCACGGGCGCCAATCGGTGCCGAAAAGCAGAGTTCGTAGTCGTCGCCACCGGCCAGCACGCACTCGCGCTGGCACGCCAGGGGCTGGCCAGACAGGATGCGAGACCGTGGCAGCGCGTCCACATCGATGATCGCACCCACCGAAGAGCGATTGAGGATGTGGCCCAGGTCGCCGATCAGGCCATCGGAAATATCGAGCGCGGCGTGAGCCACGCCCCGCAACGCCAGCCCCAGCGCCACGCGCGGCGTAGGGGTGTCCATGCGAGGACGGATCACGGTGAAATCGGGCTCGGGCAGTAGCCATTCGCCACGGCAATCACCGAGCGCCAGTCGTGCGTCGCCAAGCGTGCCGGAAATCCAGATATCGTCGCCGGGGCGCGCAGCGTCACGGCGCAGCGCCTGGCGCGCCGGCACATCCCCGAACACAGTGATCGAAATGGTCAGCGGTCCCTTGGTGGTATCCCCGCCGATCAACTCGCAGCCGTGCGCATCGGCCAGCGCCAGCATGCCGGCCGCGAACGGCTCCAGCCAGGCGGGGTCCGCCTCGGGCAGCGCCAGCGCCAGCGTGAAGGCGCGCGGCTCGGCGCCCATCGCCGCCAGATCCGACAGATTGACCGCCAGGGCCTTGTGTCCCAGCGAGTGCGGCGGCACGTCGGGAAAGAAATGGCGGCCGCTGACCAGCATGTCGGAGCTGATGGCGATCTGGTGGCCGGGGCGCGGCTCGATCAGCGCGCAGTCATCGCCCACACCCAGCACAGCCTTGCGTACCGGGCGCGTGAAGAAACGGCGAATCAGGTCGAATTCGGAGAGCTGGGCAGGCTGGACGGCCGGAGAGGCGGGACTCGGGGCAGGCATGGAGCGTGGGATGACCCGTTGGCGGGCGGGGATGGTGGGGGATGGAGTTCGAAGACCAGTGGAAATGCTGAGACATTCCGGCTGGTCAAGCCCACCGGCATGCGGCATATTGTACCGAATCGAAAAGGTGCCCCGCGCAAAACGCTTATTGTGAAAGAGTATTTCACAATATAAAATGCGCAATTCTTATAGCGCCCCAGGCGGAGACAAACGGGTTCGTGGAGCCGGCCCGTACTCATCGCCCGTGTTATTCAGTGTGGCTCCACCGATCGGAAGATGCGCAGATGACAAGCCCTCAGCAGCCCCCGTCCCAAGACGATCTGAAACAGCAGCAGCGTGAGGCGCTGCGCAAGGCCGCACTCGAGTACCACGAGTTTCCGACCCCCGGAAAGATTTCAGTCACCCCCACCAAGCCGCTGTCGAACCAGCGCGACCTGGCCCTGGCGTATTCGCCGGGCGTGGCCGCTGCCTGCGAGGAAATCGTTGCCGATCCGGCCAATTCCTTCCGCTACACCGCGCGCGGCAACCTCGTGGGCGTGATCACCAACGGCACGGCCGTGCTGGGCCTGGGCGACATCGGCGCCGCAGCGTCGAAGCCGGTCATGGAAGGCAAGGCCGGCCTGTTCAAGAAGTTTGCAGGCATCGACGTCTTCGACATCGAAATCGACGAGAAGGACCCGGAAAAGATCGTCGATATCATTGCCTCGCTGGAACCCACGTTCGGCGGTATCAACCTTGAAGACATCAAGGCGCCGGAGTGCTTCTACGTGGAGCGCAAGTTGCGCGAGCGGATGAAGATTCCCGTCTTCCACGACGATCAGCATGGCACCGCCATCGTGGTGGGCGCCGCCGTGATCAACGGCCTGAAGGTGGTTGGCAAGGACATTTCCAAGGTCAAGCTCGTGGCCTCGGGCGCTGGCGCCGCAGCGCTGGCCTGCCTGGACCTGCTCGTCGACATGGGCCTGCCCATCGAGAACATCTGGGTAACGGACCTGGCCGGTGTGGTCTATGAAGGCCGTACCGAACTGATGGACCCGGAAAAGGCGCGCTTCTCGCAGAAGACCGACAAGCGCAAGCTCGCCGAAGTCATCGACGGCGCCGACATCTTCCTGGGCCTGTCCGCCGCTGGCGTGCTGAAGCCGGAGATGGTGCAGAAGATGGCCGAGAAGCCGCTGGTGCTGGCGCTGGCCAATCCGAATCCGGAAATCATGCCGGAACTGGTCAAGGAAATCCGCCCGGACGCCGTGATGGCCACGGGCCGCACGGACTATCCGAACCAGGTCAACAACGTCCTGTGCTTCCCGTTCATCTTCCGTGGCGCGCTGGACTGCGGCGCCACCACGATTACCCGTGAGATGGAAATCGCCGCCGCGAACGCCGTGGCGGAACTGGCCCGTCAGGAACAGAGCGATATCGTGGCCTCGGCCTACGGTATCCAGGACCTGTCGTTCGGCCCGGAATACCTGATCCCGAAACCGTTCGATCCGCGCCTGATCGTCAAGATCGCACCGGCCGTGGCCGAGGCCGCCGCCAAGTCCGGCGTGGCCGCGCGCCCGATCGAGGACATGGACGCGTACCGCCTGCAACTGCAGCAGTTCGTGTACCACTCGGGCACGCTGATGAAGCCGATCTACGCGGCTGCGCGCAAGGTGGAGATGGAGAAGAAGCGCATCGTCTTTGCCGAGGGCGAGGAAGAGCGCGTGCTGCGTGCGGTGCAGGTGATCGTCGATGAAAAGCTGGCGAACCCGATCCTGATCGGTCGTCCGGCTGTGCTGGCGCACCGCATCGAACGCTTTGGCCTGCGCCTGCGCATGGGTACGGATTTCACGGTGGTGAACCCCGAGCACGACGAGCGCTTCCGCGACTATTCGGACACGTACTACGGCATGATGGCCCGCGAGGGTGTCACGCAGCAGTACGCCAAGCTGGAAATGCGCCGCCGCACCACGCTGATCGGCGCGATGCTGCTGAAGAAGGGCGAGGCCGACGGCATGATCTGCGGCACGGTCAGTACCACGGCTGCCCATCTGCGCTATATCGACCAGGTACTCGGCGGCACCAACAAGGTGTACGCGGCCATGAACGGTCTGGTCCTGCCGGGCCGCCAGATCTTCCTGGTGGATACGCACGTCAATGTGGACCCGACCGCCGACGAGCTGGCCGAGATCACGATCATGGCTGCAGAGGAGCTGAAGCGTTTCGGCATCGAGCCGAAGGTGGGCCTGCTGTCACACTCGAACTTCGGTACGTCCGAAGCACCGTCGGCCCGCAAGATGCGCGACACCCTTGCCATCCTGCGTGAGCGTGCACCGGAACTGGAAGTCGACGGCGAAATGCATGGCGACAGCGCGCTGGACGAAAAGCTGCGAGATTCACTGGTGCCGGACGGTTCGCTCAAGGGCGAAGCCAACCTGCTGGTCTGCCCGAACATCGACGCCGCCAATATCTCGTACAACCTGCTCAAGGTGGCGGCCGGCAACAACGTGGCGATCGGTCCGATCCTGCTCGGCGTGAAGGCGCCGGTGCACATCCTGACCCCGTCGGCCACGGTGCGTCGTATCGTCAACATGACCGCTCTGGTCGTGGTGGATGCCGCTGCCAAGGTCTGACACGCAGCGATATTCTCTTCGCATCACGCGCATCGGCTAAGTCATTGCCGATGCCGCGTCGTAAAGCCGGGCTTGCCCGGCTTTTTTCATGTGCGCCAGCCTGTCTTGTCCGCAAGGTTAGTATGCGCACACATTTCAATAACACATTGAAACAATTGAGGAATTTCGGCGGTCCAGAGCGCAGGGATTGATTAATGCGCGACATCCGCGTAACCTTACGCCTTTGAATGCAGGCGTTCGTCCACGCGCGCCCCGCCACTTTCCCCAATCATTTTCGATAACGTGGGTCCCCGGAATCTCGCGAGCCAGTCGCAGCGGCAGTCAACTTGGCAGTCCCTGAACCTGACGCGGAGCCTGGGCTGCGCGTTGGCCGGTGCGGCATTGTCCGTCGCGCTGGCGATGTCGCCGCAGGGCGCCGTCGCGAAGCGGTCGTCCGTGGCGGATGTGGAAGGGGTGGTGGGAACCATCGCGGCCCCGCAGTTGCCAAACGAGGCGCGGCAGACGCTGGAGCTGATCCAGTCGGGCGGCCCGTTTCCGTATGACAAGGATGGTTCGCGGTTCGGCAACTACGAACGGCACCTGCCGACGCAATCTCGTGGCTACTACCGCGAATACACCGTCAAGAACAGCAAGAGCCGGAATCGGGGAGCCAAGCGGATTGTTTGCGGTGGTGATCAACGCGCCGCCAACGACTGCTATTACACGGAAGACCACTACAACAGTTTCAAACGGATAACCAAATGATGACTGACATTTTCGGATTGGGCGACGCCCTTGCCGCCCGCGAGGAGCGCGGCGCCGGAGATGGCTGGCAGAGGGCCCACCATCAGGCCCAGAACCTTTACGACAATGTGCTGATGATGCCGCGCCAGGATCTGACGCACCCACTGCCGCCTACCTGCTCGCCGGCCATTGCCACGTGGGCTGACGACGGTACCAACGAGGGAGCCATGAATCTGTTCAAGACGGTGCGCCCGAACATCGTCCAGTCGATCCGCGCGTTCCGCGTGCCGGAGTTGGCCCAGGCGGCCACGGCGCTGAACCAGCACTTCCTCTACGCCAACTGCGCCGATTGCGCCAGCAAGGCCGAGATCCTGGAGCGCATCGCCACCGAGTTCACGTTTCCGAAGCATTTCGGCAAGAACTTCGATGCTTTGTCCGATTGCCTGACCGACATGATCTACAAGGCCGGTCCGCAACCCGGTTTTGTAATCGTGCTCGAAGGCTTGCCGATTGCGCTCAAGTTCGACAAGGAAGCGCGTGAGGTGCTGCTGGACGTGTTCCGTGACGCCGCCGAATTCTGGCTGGAGCGCAAGGTGCAGTTCCGGGTGTTCTACTCGTTCGCCTGAACGCCTTCCCCGGCCGCAATGAAAAAGCCCGCTGTCACCAGCGGGCTTTTTTGCGTCCTGCGCCAGCGCTGCACCGGCTCAGGCTGCAGGCGGTAGCTGGCCGCCCGGCGTCAACCGGTCGATCAGTTCCGGCAGGCCTTCGCTGAGGCTCGCCGCCACGTCGTCGGAAGACATCCCGGTCGTTTCGGCCAGCGACTGCAGTGCACCGGTATTGCCCAGCGCACCCTGCAGGTCGGCTGCACTGACGGCCTCGTTTCCGCCGGTGCCGATCCAGGAATCGACCTGCTGGCCCAGCCCGGCCTGGCCGAGTATGTCGCGCAACGCGCCGATACCGCCAGCGGCCGCTCCCATCGCCTGCGCCGAGTTCGTGGCATCGCCCTGACCGCCGAGCAGTCCGCCCAGCAGCGATCCGAGATCGAGTCCGCCCGGGGCCGGGGCGCTGCCGCCACCCAGCATGCCGCCGAGCATGCCGCCAAGACCGCCGAGTCCTCCCAGGCCGCCGAGGGCACCGCCCGCCGCATCGCCGGCGTCGGCGGGGGCAACGCTGCCATCCGCACCCTGGCTCTTGTTACGCATCGCCAGCATCGCCAGCAAGCCCAGCGCCATCATGAGCTTGGGATTCATCCCTCCGCCGCCGGCTTGTTGCTGGCCGCCGCCCTGACCGAGCATTCCGCCCAGCACGCTATCGAGTAGTCCCATATTCGACTCCTTTGACCTGTCCTGGTCAGAATCCGCCAAGGATGGCGTTCAGCGTGGCGAGGCACGCGAGGCCCACCGTCTCGGTACGCAGAATACGCGGCCCCAGCGACACACCGATGAAACCGGCATGGCGCGCCGCTGCTTCTTCCTCGGGCGACAGCCCGCCTTCGGGGCCGATCAGCAACGTCACGCCCTTGGCACGCCAGGCATCGGCGTGAGTTCGTGCAAGCTCGGGCAGGGGCGCTACGGCACGCGGCGACAGCAGCAGCCGGTTGCCCGTAGCAGGCGCCGCCGCAAGCCATGCATCAAAGGTAGACACCGGCGCCAGCGCCGGCAAGCGGTTACGTCCGCATTGCTCGCACGCCGCCTCGATCAGGGCCTGCCAATGGGCTTGGCGTTTGGCAGCCCGCTCGCCGGATAGCCGCACCACGGAGCGCTGGGCCTGCAGCGGCTGGATCGCCGCCACGCCAAGCTCCACGGCTTTCTCGATCAGCCAGTCCATTTTGTCGCCGCCTGCCAGACCCTGCGCCAACGTCACCGCAAAAGGCGGTTCGGCCTCGGTGGCGTCATGGGCGGAGATACGGGCCGATGCGCTGCGCTTGCCGATCTCCGCGAGCGTGGCGCTGTAGCTGCCGCCCTGACCGTTGAAAAGCGTGATGGGGTCTTCGGGCGACAGGCGCAGCACATGGACGTGACGTACGACGGTGTCGGGCAACTCCACGACGGTATCGGCAGCAAGCGCTGCATCGACAAAAAATCTAGGTGGCATCAGGAAAGAAAGATCAGGATTCGGACGAGGGATCGACGTCCGCGGCCTTCGGCAGCGGCGTGCCGAAGCCCCAACGGTAGCCGTCAGGGTCCTCGACCATGCAGTAACGGTCGCCCCAGAACTGGTCGGCGGGCGCCATCACGCTGACCGCGCCGGCACCAATGGCCTGCGCATACATGGCATCGACATCGTCGCAATAGACATAGAACGTCTGAGACGCCTCGACGCCAAGGGAGCGGGGCGTGCGCGCGGTACTGCCCCATGCGCCTTCGGGCGCGAACATCACGACAAGCTCGCCCTTGTAGTGCAATTCGGCGTGGGTCGGAACGCCGTTCTCGTCGACCACATGGCCGGCGGTGAAGCCGAACGCGCGCTGGTAGAAATCGATTGCGGCGCGGCCGCTGGCAACCGTCAGGTAGGGCGTCAGCCAGGGCGTGTTGGACGGTCTGGGCATGCTGGTCTCCCGGAGGGTGGCTCGGAGGAAGTCCCGGCCGCTCGGCGGCGATCGGGAGGAAAGTGCATGTTACGCGGGTCGGCTGGCGCTGTCGAAGATCGGCTGCAGATGGCGAGGATGCAAGAAGAGCGCTGGGTGGAGATCTGCATGATAGGCGCGCAGTGCCGTGTCCAGGCGCCATTGCCGCAGCCGAGCCGCGATGGACGCGGCAGGTGCGGCGGCAATGTCCAGCGTATCGCTTGCCAGCGCGATGCCCCACAGCGCGCCGTACGCCGGCACATAGGCGGCTAGCGGCGCCACATTCGGAAAGACTTGCCGCAGGCGCGACAGCAGCAACCGCGCCGCGTCGGGACGATGGAGCAGGGGGCCAAGATGCAGCGAGAGCGCGCCACCCGGCGCCAGACATCTGCGCGCCGTTTGCAACCCGTGCGTGGTGAACAGCGCGGCCGCGGGGCTGCCGTCGTCGGCCTCGGTCAGGTCGTAGACGATGAGATCGAAACGGCGGCCGGTACGGGCGAATGCTTCCATTAGGCCCAGTCCGTCACCGATGGCGAGATGCAGGCGTGGATCACCCGGTTCGTCGAGCGCTCCGCGATGGATGCCGGGCAGCCATTCGCGCGCCAATCGCACAACCTCCGCATCCAGCTCGGCCACCACCACATCCCGCATTGTGGGAATTCGCAACAATTCGAAGGCCGAACCGCCATCGCCGCCGCCCACAACCAGCGCGCTACGTGGCGTACCGTGCACAGCAGCCATTGGCACGGACATCAGTTCGTGCAGGATGAAGGCATCGGCCTCGGTGCTCATCACCACGCCGTCCAGCCGGAAGATCCGCCCCAGGCCTGGGTTTTCGCCGATCTCCACCTGCTGGTACGCCGAACGCGTGGCCGCCAGGACAGTGATCTCGCCCAGCGTGGTGCCCGTACCGGGTGCCAGCCATTCCGTCCAGGTTTGATGGCCTCTTCGGGACGCGCCTTCGCGCCCGGAAATGCCGCCTGCTTCTGCTAAAATTGCGGTTTTCCCGCCGTCAGGTTCTCGCATGTCTGCCCTCGCCCATCCCGCAACAAGTCCTTTCGCCAACCAGCCCGTCAAACTGATGGCCGACGCCATCCGCGTGCTTGCCATGGACGCCGTCCAGCAAGCCAACTCCGGTCACCCCGGTGCGCCGATGGGGATGGCGGATATCGCCGTGGCGTTGTGGGGCCGGCATCTGAAGCATAACCCCGTGAATCCGCAGTGGGCCGACCGCGATCGCTTCGTGCTGTCGAACGGTCACGGCTCGATGCTGATCTACGCGCTGCTTCACCTCACGGGTTACGACCTCCCGGTGGAAGAACTGAAGAACTTCCGTCAGTTGCACAGCAAGACGGCCGGCCATCCGGAATACGGCATCACGCCGGGCGTGGAAACCACGACCGGTCCGCTGGGTCAGGGCATTACCAACGCCGTGGGCATGGCGCTGGCAGAGCGCTTGCTGGCCGAAGAATTCAATCGTCCGGGCTTCGACATCGTCAACCATCACACCTATGTGTTCATGGGCGATGGTTGCCTGATGGAAGGTATCAGCCACGAGGCTTGCTCGCTGGCTGGCACGTTGAAGCTGAACAAGCTGATTGCACTGTGGGATGACAATGGCATTTCGATCGACGGCGACGTGGTGCACTGGTTCGCCGACGATACCCCGAAGCGTTTCGAATCCTACGGCTGGAACGTGATTCGCGGCGTGGACGGCCATGACGCCGTGGCGGTGGACAATGCCATCGCGCAGGCCAAGGCCAGCGACAAGCCAACGCTGATCTGCTGCCGCACGCTGATCGGCAAGGGTGCTCCGAACAAGGAAGGCGGTCACGACGTGCACGGTGCCCCGCTGGGCGGCGCCGAAGTGCTGGCCACGCGCGAAGCGCTGGGCTGGGTGCATGCACCGTTCGAACTGCCGCCGGAAGTCTATGGCGCGTGGGATGCCAAGCATACCGGTGCCGCGCTGGAAAAGGCCTGGGACGCGCTGTTTGCCGCCTACGCCGAAGTCCATCCGTACGAAGCCGGCGAGTACACGCGCCGCATGCGCGGTGAGCTGCCGGGCGCGTTCGACGAGGCTGTCGATGCCTTCCTCGCCAAGTGCGAAGAAAAGGCAGAGACCATCGCCACGCGCAAGGCCAGTCAGAACACGATCGAGGCGCTCGCGCCCGTGCTGCCGGAATTCCTGGGCGGCTCGGCCGACCTGACCGGCTCGAACCTGACCAACTGGTCCGGCAGCAAGGCTGTGCGTGTAGATGCCTGGGGCAACCACATCAACTACGGCGTGCGCGAATTCGGCATGAGCGCCGTGATGAACGGCATCACGCTGCACGGTGGCTACATCCCCTACGGTGCCACGTTCCTGACGTTCTCGGACTACAGCCGCAACGCGCTGCGCATGGCCGCGCTGATGAAGATCCGCACGCTCTTCGTGTTCACGCACGATTCGATTGGCCTGGGAGAAGACGGCCCGACGCACCAGTCGATCGAGCACGTCGCCAGCCTGCGCCTGATCCCGAACATGGATGTCTGGCGTACTGCCGACACCACCGAGACTGCCGTGGCCTGGGCCGAGTCGATCCGCCGCGAGAATGGTCCGAGCTGCCTGATTTTCAGCCGCCAGAACCTGCCGTTCCAGAAGCGCGACGACGTGACGCGCGCCAATATCGCTCGCGGCGGCTACGTGTTGCGTGATGCGAAGAACCCGCGCAAGAAGGCGCCGGACGCCGTCATCATCGCCACGGGCTCGGAAGTGGGCCTGGCCATCGGCGCCGCCGATGCACTGGCTGCCGAAGGCGTGCATGTGCGCGTGGTGTCGGTGCCGGCAACAACCGTGTTCGACAAGCAGGATGCCGCGTACAAGGCCAGCGTGCTGCCGGCCGGCGTGCCGCGTATCGCCGTGGAAGCCGGCGTGACCGATTTCTGGTGGAAGTACCAGGTCCAGGCGGTCGTCGGCATCGACACGTTTGGCGAATCAGCTCCGGCAGGCGTGCTGTTCAAGCACTTCGGCTTCACGGTAGAAAACGTGGCCGACACCGTGCGCGCCACGCTCGCCCAGTAATTCCCTCCCGTGTGCCCCGCCGGTGCGACGCGCCGGCTGGCGGCACCGGCCCAGGCTTCATCGATTGCACTCTAGGAGATAGACATGACCATCAAGATCGGCATCAACGGCTTTGGCCGTATCGGACGCATGGTGTTCCGCGCCGCCGCCGCGAACTTCAAGGACATTGAAGTCGTCGCCATCAACGACCTGCTGGAGCCGGACTACTTGGCGTACATGCTGAAGTACGACTCGGTGCATGGCCGCTTCGATGGTGAAGTGTCGGTGGATGGCAACACGCTGGTCGTGAATGGCAAGAAGATCCGTTTGACCGCTGTCAAGGATCCGTCGGAACTGAAGTGGGGCGAAGTCGGCGCCGATGTCGTGATCGAATCGACCGGCATTTTCCTGACCAAGGAAGGCGCGCAGAAGCACATCGACGCGGGCGCCAAGAAGGTGATCATGTCGGCTCCGTCCAAGGACGACACCCCGATGTTCGTGTACGGCGTGAACCACGAGTCGTACAAGGGCGAAGCGATCGTTTCGAACGCCAGCTGCACCACGAACTGCCTGGCCCCGGTTGCCAAGGTGCTGAACGACAAGTGGGGCATCAAGCGCGGACTGATGACCACCGTGCACGCTGCCACGGCGACGCAGAAGACCGTTGACGGTCCGTCGAACAAGGACTGGCGCGGTGGCCGCGGCATCCTGGAAAACATCATCCCGTCGTCGACCGGTGCTGCCAAGGCCGTGGGCGTGGTGATTCCGCAACTGAACAAGAAGCTGACGGGCATGTCGTTCCGCGTGCCGACCTCGGACGTTTCGGTGGTTGACCTGACCGTCGAGCTGGAAAAGTCGGCCACGTACGCCGAAATCTGTGCCGAGATGAAGGCCCAGAGCCAGGGCGCGCTGAAGGGCGTGCTGGGCTACACCGAAGACAAGGTCGTGGCCACGGACTTCCGCGGCGATGCACGGACCTCGATCTTTGACGCCGAAGCTGGCATCGCGCTGGACGGCACGTTCATCAAGGTTGTGAGCTGGTACGACAACGAGTGGGGCTATTCGAACAAGTGCCTGGAAATGGCACGCGTCGTCGCCAAGTAATCTGGCGGCGGTCCCAAGAAAAACGCGCCTTCGGGCGCGTTTTTTTGTGGGTCAGAGTTTCAGCGGCTTCGCATCGATGACATCGCCGTCGACGATGAAATGTCCGCCCGCCACGTGATGGATCGTGCGGAGGGAATCGTGGCCCGTGAAATCCCAACGGCCTTCCCGGAACACGCGACTGTCGGCGTGCGCGGCGACGACTTCGCCGAGGAACAGGTCATAGCTGTTCTGGATAGCGGGCTCGGGCAGCAGGCGGCATTCCAGCCAGGCGGCGCAACCTTCGAGCAACGGCGCACCGACAAGGTTGCCGTCAAACGTTTGTAGTCCGTAGGCGGCAAACTTGTCGATGCCATGTTCCTCGGAGATCTTCAGGCCGGAACTCGATCCGAGCGCCTGAGTAATGTCCACCTGGGCCACGGTGGGCACATGCAGCGCGAATTCGCCGCTGGCTTCGAGCAACTGGCGCGTCCATGTGGCCTTGTCGAGCACGACGGCCACTTTGGGCGGTGCGAAATCGAGCGGCATCGCCCATGCGGCAGCCATGATGTTGCGTTGCCCGCTATGGGCTGCGCTCACCAGGACGGTGGGGCCGTGGTTGAGCAGCCGATAGGCTTTGGATAGATCAACGTTGTGACGATGAGTACTCATGATATCTCTGCGATCTCAGGGATATGTGTCCGAGCGCAAGGCGGAAACATCCCACTACGACGAATATAGCGAGTTCCGCGCATAAGAACGCGTGGGCTTTTTGACATTATCTGTTCCGAATGTGCCCGGAAGCCGCTGGAAATCATCCGATAACCCGTTTGCTTAGTGCGAGAAATGCCGAATTTGCTTTTCCCTGCCGTTTTTTTCTCATACACTCGGAAGAATCTGTTGATATCTGATGTGCAGCCAGTGAAAGTGGTGGGGCCATCGAATGTGGAACACAATAACCGGGCCTGATCATGGTGAACGTGGATACCAAGCTGCTTGTGATTTTCACAGAGCTGCTGAGTAAGCGAAACGCCACTTATGTGGCGGAGAAAATGCACATGACGGCACCTGCCGTCTCGCATTCGCTCGGCCGACTGCGCGAAATCTTTGACGATCCTCTTTTTATCCGTGTCCCCCACGGGCTGACGCCGACGCCCCGCGCGTTGGAGCTGGGTCCAAAGATTCGGGACATGTTGGATCTTTGGTCGTCGATCAACGAAGGTGATGCCGACAATTTCGATCCGGCAATCGCTACTGGCACGCTGAGCGTGGGCTTTGCAGCCGAGCTGGGCGATACCGTGTTCAACCGGTATGTGCTGCGCATCAAGCAACTGGCACCCGACCTGCATATCCGCCTCGTGGAATCGCATTCCTGGGAAAGTGACGTTGCGGCGATGCGCGCCAATGAACTGGACCTGGGCTTCTCGCCATTCCCGACTCGCCATCCGGAGATCGTCGAGGAAATGGTGACCTCGCTGAATCTTTGGGTTTGCGCGCGCAAGAACCACCCGCTGCTCATTAACGATTGCACGCTCGAACAGTATCTGGATTGCAGCCATATCTTCATGGCGCATTCCGGTGGCGCAGGCCGTCCGGCACCCGCGCTCATTCCGCTCGACTACGCGCTGCAGCAGCGTGGGCTCAAGCGAAATGCAACGCTGACGGTGCATTCGTGGCGCGCACAGGCTGAACTGGCCGCCCAGACGGACATGATTTTCACGGTCAACGCGCTGACCAAGGACATGGCCTGCGAGACCTATGGTCTGAAGGCGTTCCCGTTGCCGGCTGAGTTGGATACGACGCTGGGCCTGAACATGTTCTGGCACCGCAGCCGCAATACCCATCCGATGCTGGTATGGGCCCGCAATCTTTTTCGTCAGGTTGTCGGAGAGTTCGTAGGTGTGCCACAGAACTCGGCAGCCCGCCTGCTACGTGTGGTGGCCGAGCAGGATTTGCCGCAGGAGTAACGACGGGAAGGTCAGGTGAGTCGATAAAGAAAAACCGGCGTCTGGGCGCCGGTTTTTTCATGCCTGCTGCCGGAATCGTCGCCGGCGCGGCTTATCGTTTGGGTCTGTGGGTACAGTTGTCTTTTGTGCAATTGCCGTACAGCGACAATGCGTGTTCCTGCAATGCGAAGCCGCGCTCGCGCGCAATGCTCTGCTGGCGGTGCTCGATGTCCGGGTCGAAGAATTCTTCGACTCGGCCGCAGTCCAGGCACACCAGGTGATCGTGATGCTTGCCTTCGTTCAGTTCGAAAATGGCCTTGCCCGATTCGAAGTTGTTGCGCGACAGGAGGCCGGCTTGTTCGAACTGGGTAAGGACGCGATAGACCGTGGCGAGGCCGATATCCATATGTTCGTTGAGCAGGATACGGTAAACGTCTTCAGCGCTGAGGTGCCGCTGTTCGCTGGTCTGGAAGATCTCGAGGATCTTCAGGCGGGGGACAGTCGCCTTGAGGCCAATATTTTTGAGGTCCGCCGGACTCGGCATGGGCGTGACTCCCTAGAGTACAATGTCTGGATAGTTGAATCATAAGGGTTTTGGCGGCAAATGTCGCCCCGGTGCCATGACGCCCGGACGCCACCCCTGCGGCGGCGTGTCCCGAAGCGCCTGGCCGTGCCCCGACGCCGCTACGTACTGTGCAGCGCGCCGGCTCCGGCACAGAGTCACTCCCGTCTGGAAGCGAGATACATGCGTTCATTCCGTTCGACCGCCACGCGCCCGGCGCTGGTATTTTCCCTGCTGGCAGCGGCGCTGCTGGCCGGTGCCTGCTCCGCTTACGACAGCACGTCGCGCAAGGTGGTGCAATCCATCACGCCTTACCGCATCAATATCGTCCAGGGCAATTTCGTGTCCCGCGAAGCTACCTCGCAGTTGCGTGAAGGCATGACGCGCGATCAGGTTCGCTTCCTGCTCGGCACGCCGCTGCTGCAGGACGTGTTCCATGGCAATCGCTGGGACTATTATTTCTCGTTCCGTCGCGGCGCCACCCCGGTCGTGCAATCGCGCCAGTTCACGGTGTTCTTCGACGGCGACAAGCTCGTGAAGTGGCAAGGCGATGAACTGCCTTCGGAATACGAATTGATTGCCGAGATCGACGGCATGAAGGCAGCGCAGCGGAACAACACGTCGGGCAAGGCCGTGTCGACGCCAGCCGCAGCACCAGCTTCTACCTCGACGACCCCCGCGCCGGAAGCGGCGCCGGCAGCACCGGAAGCGCCAGCGGCGTCGGCCGTACCCGCCGCGCAGGAAAAACCCGCCAACTGATCGGACCGGGCCCACGCTATCGCATAGACGACATCGTTGGCCGGTTCCTTCCAGACTGCCCGGCCTGTGGACCGGGCGCTGTCCCCAATTACCCCCGTACACCATGAAAATCGCCATCGCAGGTGCATCAGGCCGCATGGGCCGCATGCTGATCGAAACCGTCCTGAACACCGAAGGCGTGACGCTGACCGGCGCGCTGGACATTCCGGGTGCTGCCGCATTGGGGCAGGATGCGGCCATGTTCCTGGGCCGCGAGACCGGCGTGAAGATTTCGGACGATATCGAAGCGGTACTGGGTGCTTCGGACTGCCTGATCGATTTCACGCGGCCGGAAGGCACGCTGGCCCATCTGGCCGTGGCGAAACGCCTGGGCAAGAAGATCGTGGTCGGCACGACCGGATTCGATACAGCTGGCAAGCAGGCACTCGAAGATGCGGCGAAGTCGATCGGCGTGGTCTTCGCCTCGAACTTCAGCGTGGGTGTGAATGCCACGTTCAAGCTGCTCGAAGTGGCGGCCAAGCTGCTCTCGACAGGTTATGACATCGAAGTCATCGAGGCCCACCATCGCCACAAGGTGGATGCACCGTCCGGCACGGCGCTGACGATGGGCGAGGTGATTGCCAAGGCAGTCGGCCGGAATCTGGACGACTGCGCGGTGTATGCCCGCGAAGGCCACACCGGCCCGCGCGATCCGAAATCGATCGGGTTTGCCACGATTCGCGGCGGCGATATCGTGGGCGACCACACGGTGATGTTCGCCGGCATCGGCGAGCGCATCGAGATCAGCCACAAGTCGTCGAGCCGCCAGTCGTACGCCGATGGTGCCGTGCGCGCGGCGCGTTTCCTGGCCGACAAGCCCAATGGCCTATTCGACATGCAGGACGTGCTTGGCCTGAAGTGATGTCGGGCCCGTTTCGGCGGGCCGCCCCAGCGCCCTGGCGCATTGCCGTGGCAGCCCGGATTGGCCGGGCGCCACGGTTATAATCGTTTCTTTCGCAAACCGATCCCCCGGCCGTCCGGCGCGCCTGTTGCCGCCGGACTGGTGTCCAGACTGCCGTCCCGACCATGCAAGACAAATATCTTCCGTCCGCCGTTGAACAAGCTGCGCAGCAGCACTGGCAAGCCATCGATGCCTACCGGGTGTCCGAGTCTGCCGTCGGCCCGGATGGCAAGGAAAAGCAGAAGTTCTACGCCTGCTCGATGCTGCCGTATCCCTCGGGCAAGCTCCACATGGGGCACGTGCGCAACTACACGATCAACGACGTGATGGCGCGCTATCTGCGCATGAACGGACGTAACGTGCTGATGCCGATGGGCTGGGATGCATTCGGCATGCCCGCCGAGAACGCCGCGCTGAACAACAAGGTGGCACCGGCCGCCTGGACCTACGACAACATCGCTTACATGAAGAAGCAGATGCAGTCGATGGGCCTGGCGATCGACTGGTCGCGCGAAGTGGCGACCTGCAGCCCTGACTACTACCGATGGAACCAGTGGCTGTTCCTGAAGATGCTGGAAAAGGGCATTGCCTACCGCAAGACCGGCACAGTGAACTGGGACCCGGTCGACCAGACCGTGCTCGCCAACGAGCAGGTGATCGATGGCAAGGGCTGGCGTTCGGGCGCGGTGGTGGAAAAGCGCGAGATTCCGATGTACTACCTGCGCATCACCGAGTACGCGCAGGAACTGCTGGGCGATCTGGACGGCCTGGGCTGGCCCGAGCGTGTCAAGATCATGCAGCAGAACTGGATCGGCCGCAGCGAAGGCGTGCGCTTTGCGTTCCCGCATGACATCCGCGATGCGGCAGGCAACACCATCCAGGACGGCAAGCTGTACGTGTTCACCACGCGCGCCGACACGGTCATGGGCGTGACGTTCTGCGCCGTGGCTGCAGAGCATCCGCTGGCTACGCACGCCGCCGCGAACAATCCGGAACTGGCTGCATTCATCGAGGAGTGCAAGCACGGTTCCGTCATGGAAGCCGACATGGCGACCATGGAAAAGAAGGGCATGCCCACTGGCCTGCAGGTCACGCATCCGCTGACCGGCGCGCAGGTGGACGTCTGGGTCGGCAACTACGTGTTGATGAGCTACGGCGACGGCGCCGTGATGGGCGTGCCGGCTCACGACGAGCGTGACTTCGCCTTCGCCAACAAGTACAACCTGCCGATCAAGCAGGTGATCGACGTCAAGGGCCAGCCGTACTCCACAGATGCGTGGCAGGAATGGTATGGCGACAAGGAACAGGGCGTCTGCATCGAAAGCGGCAAGTACGATGGCCTGGCCTACAAGGCTGCCGTCGACGCGATTGCCGCCGACCTCGCCGCCAAGGGCCTGGGCGAGAAGAAGGTGACATGGCGCCTGCGCGATTGGGGTATCTCGCGCCAGCGCTACTGGGGCACGCCGATTCCGCTGATCCATTGCGATGCCTGCGGCGTGGTGCCCGTGCCCGAGCAGGATTTGCCCGTGGTGCTGCCGGAAGATCTCGTGCCGGACGGCACGGGCAATCCGCTGAACAAGGACGAGCGTTTCCTGGCCTGCACCTGCCCGTCATGCGGCAAGCCCGCGCGTCGCGAGACCGACACGATGGATACGTTCATCGACTCGTGCTGGTACTACATGCGCTATACGTGCCCGGATGCCACCACGATGGTGGATGGCCGCAACGACTACTGGATGCCGATGGACCAGTACATCGGCGGCATCGAGCATGCGATCCTGCACTTGCTGTACGCACGATTCTGGACCAAGGTCATGCGCGACATGGGCCTGGTCAAGTTCGACGAGCCGTTCACGAACCTGCTGACGCAGGGCATGGTGCTCAACGAGACGTACTACCGTGAAGATGTGTCGGGCAAGAAGACCTGGTACAACCCCGCCGACGTCGATGTGAAGACGGACGAGCGTGGCCGCCCCGAAGGCGCCACGCTGAAGGCGGACGGGCAGCCCGTGGTGATCGGCGGCGTGGAAAAGATGTCGAAGTCCAAGAACAACGGCATCGACCCGCAGGCCCTGATCGACCAGTACGGTGCCGACACCGCGCGCCTGTTCGTGATGTTCGCCGCGCCGCCGGAGCAGCAGCTCGAATGGAGTGGCTCGGGTGTGGAGGGTGCATCGCGCTTCCTGCGCCGCGTTTGGAACTACGGCGTGGCCAATGCGCAGGCCATTCGCGATGGCGCCGGCACGAAGCCCGTCGCCGGAGATGCCGACCTGCGCCGCGAACTGTACACGGTGCTCAAGCAGGCCAACTACGATTACGAGCGGATCCAGTACAACACCGTGGTGTCCGCCACGATGAAGATGCTGAATGCGCTGGAAGATGCCAAGGGCGCATCGCCGGCTGCGCGCCGCGAGGGCTTTAGCATCCTGCTGCGCGTGCTGTACCCGGTGGTGCCGCATATCGCGCACGGGCTGTGGGCCGAACTCGGCTATGCAGCTGAGTCCGGCGACGTGCTCGACGCCGCCTGGCCGCAGGTGGACGAGTCCGCGCTGGTGCGCACCGAGATCGAACTGGTGCTGCAGGTCAACGGCAAGGTCCGTGGCAGCCTGACCGTGCCGGCCGGCGCGGACAAGGGTGCGATCGAAGCCATGGCCGCGGCCAGCGAGACCGTGGCGAAATTTGCCAACGGCGCGGCACCGAAGAAGATCGTGGTCGTGCCCGGTCGCCTCGTCAACGTGGTGCTCTGACGCAAGTCGCCAGATATCGCCAGCAACAGCCAGGAAACAGAATGGATCGACCGGACATGGGACGCCGCGGATTTCTCGCCATCGGTGCTGCAATGGCAGCGGCCGGCCTGCTGGCTGGCTGCGGCTTCCACATGCGTGGCAATGCCGACTTCGCATTCAAGCGGCTCTATATCGGTCTGCCGGCCGGTTCGCTCATGGGCGCCGACCTGCGCCGCAACATCCGCAACGGGTCGGACACCAAGGTCGTCGAGGACAAGGCGGATGCCGATGCCTTCCTCGACGTGCTGGCCGATACGCGGGGCAAGTCGATCCTCTCGATCACGGCCCAGGGCGTGGTGCGCGAGTTCCGGTTGAGCCAGCGGTTCGTGTTCCAACTGCGCGACGCCGCGGGCAAGGAACTGATTCCGCCGTCGACGTTGCTGCTGACGCGGGACCTGACGTACAACGAAGCCAGTACACTGGCCAAGACGTACGAGGAAGAGCAGCTTTATCGCGACATGCAGAAGGATGTGGTCCAGCAGTTGATGCGCCGTCTGGCGGCCGTCAAGACGATCTGACCCCCTTCTGGCCACGCATTGGCGATGCAACTCAAGCTCGACGCACTCGACGGACATCTGAAGCAGGCCCAGGCCAAGGGCCTGGCGCCGCTTTACGTGGTGCATGGCGACGAACACCTGCTCGTGCTGGAAGCGGCCGATCGGCTGCGGCGTGCGGCGCGTGATGCCGGCTTTACGGAGCGCGAGGTGCTGGTGGCGGAGCGCGGGTTCCATTGGAGCCAGCTCGTCGAGGCCCAGCAGTCGATGTCGTTGTTCGGCGACCGCAAGATCGTGGAACTGCGCATTCCGACGGGCAAGCCCGGCAAGGATGGTGGAGAAGCGCTGCGCGCTGTCGCGGCGCAGCCGTCGCAGGATGTGGTGATGTTGGTGACGCTGCCCCGGCTGGACTTTGCCACGGCGAAGTCGGCGTGGTTCCAGGCGCTGGAATCTGCAGGCGTCTCGATCAAGGTGGATGCCGTGGATCGCACCCGGCTGCCCGCCTGGGTGGGCGAGCGGCTTGGCCTGCAGCAGCAGCGCGTGGAGCCCGGCGAAGCGGGCCGGCGCGCGTTGCAGTTCATCGCGGACAAGGTGGAAGGCAACCTGTTGGCCGCGCATCAGGAAATCCAGAAGCTCGGACTGCTGTATCCGCCCGGTGTGCTGACGTTCGATCAGGTACATGATGCCGTGCTCAACGTGGCGCGTTTCGATGTTTTCAAGCTGTCCGAAGCCATGCTTGGCGGCGATGTGCCGCGCCTGACACGCATGCTCGAAGGGCTGCGGGGCGAGGGCGAGGCCACGGTGCTGGTGCTGTGGGCGCTGACCGAGGAAATTCGCGTATTATCCAAGGTCCGGCAAGGGCTGGCGGGCGGTAAGCCGGCCGGTGTGCTGATGCGCGAACTGCGCGTCTGGGGGCCGCGCGAGCGGCTCGTGCCGCAGGCGGCCCAGCGGCTGTCGATGCCGCAGTTGGAAGCGGCGCTGGCCATGGCTGCCCGGTTGGACCGACAGGTCAAGGGACTGGGAGACCTACCGGGTGCAGGGGGCACGGCAGGGGGGCTGCCCGCCGAGCCTTGGGATGGGCTGCTGCAACTGGCGTTGCTGATCGCCCGGCCAGCCTGACATCCTCACCCAAATGGAATTTCGCCGGCAGCCGCGCCGGCGCCAAGCATCGCGGCACCATGAATCGTGGCACCACGCAGTGCCGCACCCACAGCAGACCGGGCTCGTGCCCGGACACATCATGACCGAGTCCGATCTCCACGCATACATGAACCGCGTCGGCCAGCAGGCCCGCGCGGCATCGCGCGCCATGGCGCGTGCCTCCACGGCTGACAAGAACCGCGCGCTGATGACCATTGCCGCCGCGATCCGCCGCGACGCCGACAAGCTCAAGGCCGTCAATGCACGCGATGTGGAGCGCGCGCGCGCCAACGGGCAGGACGCCGCCTTCATCGATCGCCTGACGTTGTCGGACAAGGCCATCGACACCATGGCTGCGGGCCTCGAACAGATCGTGGCGTTGCCGGACCCGATCGGCGAAATCTCCAACATGAAGTTCCGCCCGACCGGTATCCAGGTGGGGCAGATGCGCGTGCCGCTGGGCGTGATCGGCATCATCTACGAGTCGCGCCCGAACGTGACGATCGACGCCGCGGCGCTGTGCCTGAAATCAGGCAACGCGACGATCCTGCGCGGCGGCTCCGAAGCCATCGAATCGAACACGGCGCTGGCCGCGCTGGTGGCAGAAGGGCTATCGTCGGCCGGACTGCCCGCCGAGGCCGTGCAGGTTATCGAGACCACGGATCGGGCCGCAGTGGGCCGCCTGATCACGATGACCGAATACGTGGACGTGATCGTGCCGCGTGGTGGCAAGAGCCTGATCGCGCGGCTGATCGAGGAGGGACGCGTGCCGATGATCAAGCATCTGGATGGCATCTGCCACGTCTATATCGACGATGACGCCGATCTCGACCGTGCGGTGCGCATCTGCGACAACGCCAAGACGCAGCGTTATGCGCCGTGCAACACCATGGAGACGCTGCTGGTGTCGCGTCCGGTTGCCCGGCAGGCGCTGTTGCCGCTGTGCCGCATCTATCAGGAGAAGGGTGTCGAGCTGCGGGTCTGTGCCGAAACGCGCGCCATGCTCGAAGCCGCAGGCTTCTCGGGGCTGGTGGATGCCACCGAGGAAGACTGGCGTACCGAGTACCTGGCGCCGGTGCTGGCGATCCGCACTGTCGACGGACTCGATGCGGCCATCGACCACATCAACACGTACGGCTCGGCACACACTGATTCGATCGTGACCGAAAACTACAGCACGGGTATGCGATTCATCCGCGAGGTGGATTCGGCCAGCGTCATGATCAACGCGTCCACGCGCTTTGCCGATGGCTTCGAGTATGGGCTCGGCGCGGAGATCGGCATCTCCAACGACAAGTTGCATGCGAGAGGTCCGGTGGGCCTGGAAGGGCTGACTTCGCTCAAGTACGTCGTGTTCGGGCACGGCGAGATTCGCGTTTAAGCGGAGGCAGTAAACAGATGCTCTGGGTCAAGGCGTTTCACATCCTGTTCGTGACTTCGTGGTTTGCCGGGTTGTTCTACCTGCCGCGTATTTTTGTCAACCTAGCGATGGAAACCGAGGCGGCCAGCGTACAGCGGCTACTGCTGATGGCGCGCAAGCTGTTCCGGTTCATGACGATGCTGGCAGTGCCTGCCGTGGTGCTCGGGCTCTGGCTCTACCTCGGCTATGGCATCGGACGCGGCACGGGGCAGGGCTGGATGCATGCCAAGCTGGCACTGGTGCTGGTGCTGATCGGCTATCACCATGGCTGCGGCGTGCTGCTGCGCAAGTTCGAGCGGGGCGCCAACAAGCGCTCGCACACGTTCTATCGGTGGTTCAACGAAGTGCCGGTGCTGGTGCTGTTGGCCATCGTGATTCTGGTTGTCGTAAAGCCGTTCTAAGCTGTCGGATCTTTCCTGATATCTGATGAGGTCGTGATGAGCAAGCAGGTCGAGTATTTTCTGGCGCCGCATTCCCCGTATGTCTATATGGGGCATGCGCGCTTCGTTGAAATCGCCCGGCGCCATGATGCGCAGGTGCTGCTCAAGCCGATGGACCTGGGCAAGCTGTTTTCCGTTTCGGGCGGGCTACCGCTGGCACAGCGTCCGCCGCAGCGGCAGGCGTACCGGCTGGTCGAACTCGAGCGCTGGCGCAAGTTTCTCGACATCCCGTTCAACCTGCATCCCACATTTTTTCCAGTATCCGGCGATGCCGCCGCACGGCTCATCATTGCCGCGCAACTGGCGCACGGCACGGCACGCGCGTTGGAGTTGACCGGCGCCATCACCCGTGGTGTCTGGGCCGACCAACGCAACATCGCCGATGCTGCCACGCTGTCCTTGATTGCCGACGAACTGGATTTCGACGGTGCGAGTCTGCTGAAGGCCAGTGAAGCACAGGCCGTGCAGGCGGCTTATGCACAAAATACGCAGGATGCCATTTCGGCCAATGTGTTCGGCGCCCCGTGGTATGTCCACGACGGCCAGCCGTACTGGGGCCAGGACCGTCTCGATTTCCTCGATCGCGCACTTGCGGCGGTCTGAGAGACGGTCAACACCACGCTTTCCCGTCCGCTGCTGTTGCGGACGTTTTTGTTTCAGGATGACACGTCATGACCCAAGCATTTTTCGCTCCCTGCCCACGCGGCCTTGAACAGGCACTGGCCGAGGAGTTGCGCGAGATCGCGCAGTACCCGGCTGTGGTGGCCTCGGCGCCGTTCACGGTGCATCGCGATGTGCCCGGCGGCGTGACATTCTCCGGCGACATGTCTGCGGCGTACGCGGTCAACCTGCATTCGCGGATTGCCAGCCGCGTGCTGCTGCGTGTGGCGCAGCGCGGCTATCGGCACGAGGACGATATCTACACGCTGGCGCGCCAGCAGCGCTGGGAACAATGGTTCTCGCCCAACGAGACGCTGCGCGTTGATATCACGTCGCACAAGTCGCCGTTGCGCAGCCTTAATTTCACGGCGTTGCGGGTCAAGGATGGTGTGTGCGATGCCATGCGCGAACGCCTGGGCGAGCGGCCGAGTGTGGATACCGTCAGCCCGGATGTCCGCATCTACGCGCACCTGACCGAGACCGACTGCACGCTCTATCTCGATACCACGGGCGAGCCGCTGTTCAAGCGCGGCTGGCGCATGGAGAAAGGCGAGGCGCCGCTCAAGGAAAACCTTGCGGCCGGCATCCTTCGGTTGGCGGGCTGGACGCCGGGTAATACCAACCGTCCGTTCTTCGATCCGATGTGCGGCAGCGGCACATTCCTGGTAGAAGCCGCGCAGGTGGCGCTGGGCATTGCACCGGGCGTGGCCCGCACGTTTGCGTTCGAATGGCTCAAGGGCGCCGACATGAAGGCATGGCAGGCGCTGCGCAGCGATGCCCAGCATGCCCGCGAGCGGGCCGCGAACCGAGGCGATGCGCTGCATATCGCAGGCTCGGATATCTCCACCGACATGCTTTACATGGCGGAAGCCAACTGGCGCCGCGCCGGATTGCCCGGTGACGTGCAGTTGAAACAGGTCGATGCACGGTTCGTGCAACCGCCGTTTGCCGAGGCGGGACTGGCAATCATGAACCCGCCTTATGGCGAGCGTATCGCAGTGCGCGGCGAACGTCGCGATCCCACGTATGACGCTCCGCCGGACGAAGCCGAGGAAGCGGCAGCCAACCAATTCGCAGCGGCCTTTGCCACGACGTTGAAGCAGCATTTTTCCGGCTGGCAGGCATGGGTATTCACAGGCGATCTGTCGATGCCGAAACGTCTGCGTTTGAAGGAGTCGCGCCGTACCCCGCTATACAACGGCAACATCGAATGCCGGTTGTTCCGGTTCGATATGGTGCGTGGCGGGAATCGGGAGGGGAAGAAGGAGTGAGGTGGTTTTCTCCCCTCTCCCGTTTTGCGGGAGAGGGGAGAAAAACAAGCGGCGGATTCTAAGCCAGCTTGTTCCTACCCGTCATTGCCTGCCCATTGCGTGAGAACTCCGACAGGAAGCTTTGCAGGCTGACGATCGGTTCCTGCAGCAAGTGACGCGGCAGGTCGAACAGGGCGTAGAAGTATTCCTCGCGGCCTTCGCAACGTTCGGCCGGCAGGCAGTACTGTTCCCAGTCTACACAGGCCGGGGTGTACATGCCGTTGCCGGGCCAGAAGAACGGCACGATACGGCCTTCGCGCAGACCCTCGATCAGCGCGGCGGGCGCCTCGTAGGCTTCGGCCGACTCCACCTGGTTCAGCAGGCCGGCGCGCGTTTCGATCACCATCAGCGTGGCATGGCCCTGCGCGGTCAGCAGCAGCATGCCCACGGGATTCGGATACAGGTAATACTCCACGAAGCCATAGCGCGCCGCCGTCTGGCGTACACGCTCGGCCATGACCGGGTCCGACAGGAACGAGTACGAATGCCGTGTCAGCAAATCGCGCAGCGTGCGCGAAATCGACGCGAAATACTGTTGCTGCAGGGCGTCGATTTCCTCGTTCAGCCGGGCCACCATGTCCGGGTCATGCTTCTTGACGTAGCGATCGATCAGCCCGTGATTGAAACCCTGCACGGCGATGCTTTCGTCGGCCGTGCCGGTCAGGAGAATTGTCTTGCACGGCAGGTCTTCCAGTGCCTGGCAGAACTCGAGGCCATCCATCTGTGGCATCGAGTAATCGACCACGATGACGCCGGGCTGCAGGAAGCGATGCACATCGTGAATCTGACGATGGATGCGGTCGACATCGAGCTGCACCGTGCGGCGCTCCGACAGGAACGTCAGGTCGTCGTGGGTGACGCGCACCGGGAGGAAGGCCGGATGCCGCGTGGCATAGGCTTCGCGAATCCACGCGAGTGCTTCGCGCGGGTCCGTGAAATTGACGACCGCGCGCGATGCATCCATCTGGAATGCAAGGCTGTCGATGAACGACTTGCTGTCGTCCACCAGCACCGTCAGAACGGGGTGATGGAAGACCGACAGGTTCCTGTCATGCGCGGTAAATGTCATGGTGCGATTGAATCTGGCCGCCTGCTGCAAAGGGGGAATGGAAAAGGGGCAAGCCAGTATAGCGCCGGAATTCCCGCATGCAAGCCAGTCGCACAAAAGGAAACGGCCGGCGTTGGTTGCCGGCCGCACCAGTTCGATTTTATTGATTTCAGGTCTGCGCGTTGCTTTATTCACCCTGCGGACCTGACGCCGTCCGCAGGGTTAACGGCAACTTATTCCACGGCCTTGAACATGTCTTCCACCACCTTCTTGGCGTCGCCGAAGACCATCATCGTCTTGTCCATGTAGAACAGTTCGTTGTCGAGACCCGCGTAGCCGGCGGCCATCGAACGCTTGTTCACGATGATGGTCTTGGCCTTGTAGGCTTCCAGGATCGGCATGCCGGCGATGGGCGATTGCGGATCCGTCTTGGCGGCCGGGTTGACCACGTCGTTGGCGCCCAGCACCAGCACCACGTCGGCTTGCCCGAACTCGCTGTTGATGTCCTCCATCTCGAAGACCTGGTCGTACGGCACCTCGGCTTCGGCCAGCAGCACGTTCATGTGGCCGGGCATGCGACCCGCCACGGGGTGGATCGCATACTTGACCGTCACACCGTGCTCGGTGAGCTTTTCGGTCAATTCCTTAAGTGCATGCTGCGCACGCGCCACCGCCAGGCCATAGCCGGGCACGATGATCACGGTCTCGGCGTTGCTCATCACGAAGGCCGCGTCGTCGGCGGAACCCGACTTCACGTTGCGCGCAGCCTGCGTACCCGCTGTGGCGCCTGCCGTGGCATCGGCGCCGAAGCCACCCAGCAACACGTTGAAGAACGAGCGGTTCATCGCGCGGCACATGATGTACGACAGAATGGCACCGCTTGAGCCCACCAGCGAGCCGGCGATGATCAGCATCGGGTTGTTCAGCGAGAAGCCGATACCTGCCGCCGCCCAGCCCGAGTACGAGTTCAGCATCGACACCACCACGGGCATGTCGGCGCCGCCGATCGGAATGATGATCAGTACGCCGAGCACGAACGCAATGGCCAGCATCAGCAGGAACGGCAGCCATGCCTGCGTCATGAAGAAGATGATGCCGAAGCCCACCATCGCCACGGCCAGCAGCAGGTTCAGCCAGTGCTGTCCGGCGAAGACCACCGGTGCGCCCTGGAACAGCCGGAACTTGTAGCGGCCCGACAGCTTGCCGAACGCGATCACCGATCCCGAGAACGTGATGGCACCCACGAAGCAGCCGATGAACAGTTCGATGCGGTTGCCCAGCGGGATGTCATGCGAGCCGGCCGGCGTGATGCTGAAGGCGGCCGGTTCGGCCACGGCAGCTACGGCGATGAACACTGCCGCGAGACCGATCAGCGAGTGCATTGCTGCCACCAGTTCCGGCATCTTGGTCATTTCGACCTTGCGCGCCACGTAGGCGCCGATGCCCCCACCGACGACCAGCGCGCCGAAGATCAGCCCGAGGCCCGTAGTGACCGACGATTGCGCCGCGCCCGCCGCAAGGAACTCGTGCTTGAGCTTGACGATCAGCACCAGCGTGGTCACCACGGCAATCGCCATGCCGATCATGCCGAACGCATTGCCCTTGCGGGCCGATGCCGGATGCGAGAGACCCTTCAGCGCCTGGATGAAGCAGACCGACGCCACCAGGTACAGCAGCGTCACAAGGTTCATGCTGACGGCTTCCATCACGCACCTCCCTTGGCGGCTTCAGCCCCGGCCTTGGCCTTTGGCTCCTTCTTCTTGAACATCTCCAGCATTCGCTGCGTCACCAGGAAGCCGCCGAACACGTTCACCGCGGCCAGTGCCACGGCCAGCGTGCCCATGATGCGGCCGACGTTGCCTTCGGTAAGGCCAGCGGCCAGCATGGCGCCGACGATGATGATGGCCGAGATTGCATTGGTCACGGCCATCAGCGGGGTGTGCAGCGCGGGTGTGACTGTCCAGACCACGTGGTAACCCACGTAGATTGCCAGCACGAAGATGATCAGGTTGATCACCGTGTGGTTCACCATCTCCATCGACTTCTCCTCCGTTGCTTTGAATACGGTGCCACGCCCACGCGTGCGGGGCGCGGCGTACCGTGGCGCGCAGGCTCGGCGCACCACGGCAACATCAGGGGCGATTAAATCAGGCGGCTTCGCGGATGACCTGGCCGTCCTTGCACATCAGGCAGGCGGCGACGATGTCGTCTTCGAGGTTCAACGTGTAGCGGCCGTCCTTGTCGATGATCAGTTTGAGGAAGTCCAGCACGTTGCGCGCATAGAGCGCCGACGCATCGGCGGCCACCATGCTTGCCAGGTTGGTGTGTCCGATCAGCGTCACGCCATGGCGTTCCACAACCTCGTCAGCCACGGTCAGCGGACAGTTGCCACCCTGCGCGGCCGCCAGGTCCACTACGACCGAGCCGGGCTTCATCTGCTTGACGGTGTCTTCCTGCAGCAACACCGGCGCCTTGCGACCCGGGATCAGTGCCGTGGTAATGACGATATCGGCCTGGATGGCGCGCTGGTGGACCAGTTCGGCCTGGCGGCGCATCCAGTCAGCGGGCATCGGGCGGGCATAGCCGCCAACACCCTGGGCAATCTCGCGTTCCTCGTCAGTGACGAAGGGCACGTCGAGAAACTTGGCGCCAAGAGACTCAATCTGCTCTTTGACTGCGGGACGCACATCGGAGGCTTCGATCACCGCACCCAGCCGCTTGGCCGTGGCGATGGCCTGCAGGCCGGCCACGCCAGCGCCAAGGATAAGCACGCGTGCCGCTTTCACGGTACCCGCGGCAGTCATCAGCATCGGCATGAAGCGCTGGTAGTGGTGCGCAGCCACGAGCACTGCCTTGTAGCCAGCGATGTTGGCCTGTGACGACAGCACGTCCATGCTTTGCGCGCGCGTGGTGCGCGGCGCGGCTTCCAGCGCGAAGGCGGTGATCGCCGAGCTGGCCATGCGGGCGTTGTTTTCGATATCGAAGGGATTGAGCATGCCGACGAGCACGGACCCGGCCCGGAACTGCGCACGCTCGGCATCGTCGGGAGCACGTACCTTGAGTACCAGTTCGGCGCCCAGCGCATCGGATGCAGATCCGATGCGCGCACCAGCCGCCTCGAACGCTGCATCCGGAATGCTGGCACGTACGCCAGCGCCGGTCTGCACCGTCACCTGATGGCCCTGAGCCACGTACTTCTTGACGGTCTCCGGGGTGGCGGCGACACGCGTCTCACCTGCCCGCGTCTCGAGCGGGATACCGATATGCATCGTCAATTTCTCCTGTCTGGCGTCGTTCGAATCTGGTTGTCGGGGCTACGTCCATGCCCGTTGGTGCATTGCAAAACCCGCACCAATTTTTGCGCAGCTTACCCGAAACTTACGCTCGGTGGTGGCTGGCCGGTCAGAGATTTGTGCGTCGGCGGCGACTCATTTTTGTTCCGCATGAAACGACTCCTTTCATGCAAGGCTGATTCCTGTTGAAAAGCGTCTTTATCGGAAGGTGTCGGCACCGTCCCTTTTCTTGATGCCGATTTGATATGCGTCTGCGTATCGTGGCGCCCACGCCTCCTCAAGGGGCGCATTCCCAACGCAACGCTATTCCATTTCATGATTGCCACCCGCCTGATGACTTCGGTGCCTGCCTCGCTGGCCGCCGCCATCCTCCTCGCCGCCCCGTTCTCTACCGCATTTGCGCAAGAAGCCACCGCCACGCCCGAAGCGCCTTCGCAAACCTCGCCGCACACCTTCACCGCCAATGTCTCGGTGGTCTCCGACTATCGCTACCGCGGTATCAGTCAGACCGACCGTCGCCCCGCCATTCAGGGCGGCTTCGACTATGCGCATGCCAGCGGCTTCTATCTGGGCAACTGGAATTCGAGCATCAGCTGGCTTGGAGATTCTGACGCGTCAGTGTCTGCGCCGATCGAGATGGATTTCTACGGCGGCTTCAAGAACACGTTCCAGCTAGGCGGCCAGGACTTCAACTACGACCTCGGCGTGCTGGAGTACTACTACCCCGGCGCGTACACGGCCACGCGGCCATACACCACCGAGCTGTACGCCGGCATCGGCTGGGGTCCCGTGTTCCTGAAGTACTCGCATGCCGTGACGAACCTGTTCGGATTCGCCGACAGCAAAAACAGCTACTACGTCGATCTCTCGGCCAACGTGCCGCTCGATGTGTGGGGCCTGACGCTGAATGCGCATGTGGGCTACCAGGGCGTGCAGCATTTCAGCGATGCCTCGTACGCGGACTGGAAGATCGGCCTGACGAAGGATCTTGGTCAGGGCTTCTCCGTGGCCGTGGCATATATCGACACCAATGCGAAGCAATCGGTCTACACGAATACGCGCGGCCGATACCTCGGCAAGTCTACGGCCTTCGTCTCGCTGACCAAGACGTTCTGATCGTTGCCGATGGCGGGGTCTTTTACGCGTTCTTGATGCGCCCCGCCCGTAACGCTGCATCAAATTGATGCCCGCCTCCCTAGCATGGGAGGCATGTTCAACAGACGATCCGCCACGCGCGGATCATCGCTTCATGCGACAGTCATCGAGTCTCGCCATCGCCTTTGCATCCGTACCGCGACGCCGGATCGTTGCGGACGACGCCTGGATCCGCCTGCGCCTCGCCGTATCGTCGACGCAGGTCTTTGCCCTGCGCCAGACCCTGCATCGGGCTATCGGCAACATGGCGCGGATCTACGTGGTGCAAGTCGATCATCGCCATGGCGAGACCACGCTGCATGTGGAAGTGGAGCGCGCCGACCGCGACGCGGCCATGCACGCCATCATGGAAGCGCTGCCCGCCGCCGAGTTCGGTGCGGCCACCGTGCTGGGAGCCGACCATGCCGCGCACTGAAACGCAGCGTGGCACCGTTACCGACGGCTTGTGGCTACCGATGGTCACGCCGCTGCGCAACGACCAGGTGGATCTGGACGCAGCACAACGGCTGGCCTTGCACTATGCGGAAGCCGGCGTCGATGGCCTGATCGTGCTGGGCACCACGGGGGAGGGCGGGCTGCTGACGGACGCCGAACGCTTCATGCTGACGGCGTCGGTGACCGAAGCCGTGCATGGCGCCATACCTGTGATGGCTGGCGTAGGAGGCGTGGCCACGCATGCGGTGTGCGAACAGGTGCGCAGGCTCGACCGCCTGCCGCTGGCCGGCTACCTCGTGCCGCCGCCTTACTATCTGCGTGTTTCCGATGAGGGGATCGCCTGGCACATGCGCAGCATCGCTGGCCACACCAACAAGCCGTTGATGCTTTACAACGTGCCCAAGCGCACCGGCTGCACGATCTCCCCGGAACTGGCGTGGCGACTGGCGGCGCATCCGCAGATCGTCGCCATCAAGGAATGCGATCCCGCGAACATGCGCACGCTGGCAATGCAGGATCTGATCGGCGTCTATTGCGGCGACGATGCATCGATGCTCGACCATTTGCTGGATGGCGGGCAGGGGGTGGTGCCGGCCGCCGCGCATGTGCGGCCTGACCTGTTCGTGCGGTTGCTGCAATATGCCCGCACGGGTCGCGTCGACGCCGCGCGTGCGTTGTTCCAACAACTGTCGCCGCTGATCGCCCTGATGTTCGCCGAACCGAATCCCGCGCCGGTGAAGGCGGCGCTGGCCTTGCTCGGTCAGGCGACGGCAGAGGTGCGCCGTCCGCTGATGCCGGCATCGAAGGCGCTCACGGCGCAGATCGATGCGGCCATGGCGTTGCTGCCGCCTGTGGTCATCGCCAAGGCTGCGTGACACCCCGAGCCATGCACGTTCGAACGGCAACCGGTAAAATGCCGGATTGCTTAAAAAATGTGCATCATGTCACGTGAATGGAATGCCAGTGTCACGGTTGCCGCCGTTATCGAACGGGGTGGCCGCTTCCTGCTGGTGGAAGAGGAAACGGCGGATGGCCTGCGCCTGAACCAGCCGGCGGGCCATCTCGAAGCGGGCGAAAGCCTGATCCATGCGGTGATCCGTGAAACGCTCGAGGAAACCGCGCACACCTTCGAGCCGCGCGCACTGGTGGGCTGCTACATGAGCCGCGGCCGTTCGTCGCGCGATCAGGGCGACACCACCTATATCCGCTTTGCCTTCACCGGTGACCTCGGCGCGCTCGACGCCGGCCGTCAACTCGACGCGGGCATCGTACGCACCGTCTGGATGACCGCCGAGGAACTGCGCGCGAGTACCGACCGGCATCGCACGCCGCTGCTGATGGCGTGCGTCGAAGACTACCTGGCCGGCAAGCGCTTTGCGTTGGATGTGCTGCATACTCATCCCACTGCGGTGGCGGAGGCGGCGCTTGTCGCAACGCCTGCAACTCCCGCAACGACCGGATCGGCATCATGAGCGGCAAGCGCGTAGTGGTGGGCATGTCCGGCGGCGTGGATTCGTCGGTCACGGCATGGCTGCTCAAGCAGCAGGGCTACGAGGTCATCGGCCTGTTCATGAAGAACTGGGAAGACGATGACGACAGCGAGTATTGCTCCACGCGGCAGGACTGGCTCGATGTGGCGTCGGTTGCCGACGTCATTGGCGTGGATGTCGAAGCCGTGAACTTCGCGGCCGAGTACAAGAATCGCGTGTTCGCCGATTTCCTGCGCGAGTACTCGGCAGGGCGCACGCCGAATCCCGATGTCCTCTGCAATGCCGAGATCAAGTTCAAGGCGTTTCTCGACCATGCAATGTCGCTGGGCGCGGACACCATCGCCACGGGCCACTACGCCCGCGTGCGGCAGGCGACGAATGGTCGATTCGAACTGCTCAAGGCGTTCGACCACACGAAAGACCAGAGCTACTTCCTGCATCGCCTGAATCAGTCGCAACTGTCGCGCACGCTGTTTCCACTCGGGGAAATGCCGAAGACGCGCGTGCGCGAGATCGCCGCGGAAATCGGCCTGCCCAACGCGAAGAAGAAGGATTCGACGGGCATCTGCTTTATCGGCGAGCGTCCGTTCCGGGATTTCCTGAACCGCTACCTGCCGACCAAGCCCGGTCCGATGAAGACCGACGAAGGCAAGGTGGTGGGCGAGCATATCGGCCTGGCCTTCTACACGCTGGGCCAGCGCAAAGGCATCGGTCTGGGCGGCAGCAAGGACGGCAATGGCGATGCATGGTACGTGGCGCGCAAGGACGTGGCGGCGAATACGCTGTATGTCGTGCAGGGACACGATCATCCGTGGCTGTTGACGCCGGAACTGAACGCGGCCGATCTCTCGTGGGTGGCTGGTGAACCCCCGGCTGCAGGTGCCGTGATGGCGGCCAAGACGCGTTACCGGCAGAGCGATGCGCCGTGCACCGTGGTGTCGGCGGACGGCGAGGCGCTGAAGCTGTCGTTCGCCGAGGCGCAGTGGGCGGTCACGCCGGGCCAGTCGGCGGTGCTGTACGACGGCGAGGTGTGCCTGGGTGGGGGGATTATTCAGTAGTGCAGGGATGCAGAGGGTGGCCGGAGCCGGCCACCCGGGCACGCCGGTCAGGCGGCGGGAATTGCAGTGTCGATGAACGACTGGCGCTTCTCGATCTTCTCCTGGAACGCGACGAGGTTGGCGTACTGCTCGCGCCATGCCAGATCCGGGAAGCGGAAGTCCAGGTAGGCCAGCGCACAGCCCACGGCCACGTCGGCCAGCGTGAAGTGGATGCCGGTGCACCACGGCTTGTCGGCCAGGCCGGCGGACATCGCGGCCAGTGCCGCGTCGATCTTGCCGCGCTGGCGGGCTACCCAGCTTTCGCTGCGTTCGTTCGGCTGGCGTTGCGTGGCTTCCAGGCGCACGAGCAGGGCGGCGTCGAGCAGGCCATCGGCCAGTGCTTCCCAGCAACGCACTTCCAGGCGTTCACGGCTACCTTGCGGAATCAGTCGGCCGACGGGCGACAGCGTGTCGGCATACTCGGCGATGACGCGCGAATCGAAGACCGCGCCGCCGTCTTCCATGACCAGGCACGGCACCTTGCCGAGCGGGTTGAACTGGGAAATGGTGGTGTCGGGTGACCAGACGTTCTCCTCGATCATCTGGTAGTCGATCTTCTTTTCCGCCAGCACCACGCGCACCTTGCGCGCATACGGGCTGGTGTGGGACGCATACAGCTTCATGTTCTCCCCTTGAGCATGTTATGAAGTGCATCGGCGCTCTATGGCACACGGTGCGGCAGGCGCGGCCGCGTGCCCAATGCACTTCATAACAGGCTAACGGATGGGCGAGCGGGAGTATACCCGCGCGTCTGCCCGGATGCCGCGCCAATGCGGCCTGTCGCACCGATCACCGCCCATCGCATGGGACGGTCCGCACAGCGCCATGGTGCGATGGTAAAATCGCGCGTTACGCGTTTTGGCCCTGGCCACTGAGCGGCGCATCCGCCGCTTGCACGAGCCGCCTTCGCGACGCCTATCCTCTGGTTCCGGCGCCCCCGCACGAACCCCCGATTTCTCTTCTCTCCGGTTGCCCAGCATGTCCACGTCTTCCCTTTCGCCGCTCTCCGCCCTGTCCCCCATCGATGGCCGTTATGCCGCCAAGGCCGACGCGCTGCGCGAGTGGCTGTCGGAAGCCGCATTCATGCGCAACCGCGTCAAGGTCGAGGTCAACTGGCTGATCGCACTGGCCCAAGCCGGCCTGCCTGACGTGCCGAGATTCTCGGCCGAATCCGAAGCGAAGCTGCAGGCGCTGGTGGATGACTTCACTGAAGCCGATGCCGGCCGGATCAAGGAAATCGAAGCCGTCACCAACCACGACGTGAAGGCGGTGGAGTACTGGCTCAAGGAACAGGTCAAGGGCAACGCCGAGCTGGAAGCCGCGAGCGAGTTCATCCATTTCGCCTGCACCTCGGAAGACATCAACAACACGTCGCACGGCATGATGCTCAAGGGCGCCCGCGATGGCGTGATCGTCCCGGCGCTCAAGCGCGTGCACGCCCGCCTGGTGGAACTGGCCAAGCTCAATGCCACGCAGCCGATGCTGTCGCGCACGCACGGCCAGCCGGCCAGCCCGACCACGCTGGGCAAGGAAATGGCCAACGTGGCCGCCCGCCTGGCCCGCGCCATCGAACGCGTGGAGCGCGTGGAACTGCTCGGCAAGATGAACGGCGCCGTGGGCAACTACAACGCCCACCTGTCGGCCTATCCGTCGTTCGACTGGGAGTCGTTCTCGAAGCAGGTGATCGAGCAGCGCCTGGGCCTGACGTTCAACCCGTACACCATCCAGATCGAGCCGCACGACTACATGGCCGAGCTGTTCGATGCCGTGGCGCGCGCCAACACGATCCTGCTGGACCTGAACCGCGACATCTGGGGCTACATCGCGCTGGGCTACTTCAAGCAGAAGACGAAAGCTGGCGAGATTGGCTCGTCGACGATGCCGCACAAGGTCAATCCGATCGACTTCGAAAACTCGGAAGGCAACGTGGGCCTGGCCAATGCCGTGCTGCGCCACCTGTCGGAAAAGCTGCCCTTGTCGCGCTGGCAGCGTGACCTGACCGATTCCACCGTACTGCGCAACATGGGCGTGGCCTTCGGCTACAGCCTGCTGGCCTACGAGGCATGCCTGCGCGGCCTGGGCAAGCTGGAAACCAATCCGGAGCGCCTGAACGAAGACCTCGACAACTGCTGGGAAGTGCTGGCCGAGCCGGTGCAGACCGTGATGCGCCGCTTTGGCGTGCCCAACCCGTATGAACAGCTCAAGGAGCTGACGCGCGGCAAGGGCATCTCGCGCGAAGCGTTGCAGACGTTCGTGCAGGGGCTGGCGATTCCCGACGACGCCAAGAAGGTGCTGCTCGACATGACGCCGGCCAGCTACATCGGCAAGGCCGTGGAACTGGCGAACCGCATCTGATTACCTTCGCGCTCCGCAAGGAGCGTGGCGGCAGGACAACAGGGGCTGACCTTCGGGTCGGCCCTTTTTGTTTGGCGCGGTTTCAAACGGGCAACGACTGGCCGGACAGGGTGACACCATCGGCCAGTGCCGTCTGTCACCGGTGTGCGCTACGATCGGTTCCCGGTTGGCTGGTGCGACATTACGGCACATCAAATGATTTGAACGACTTCATGAAGTTCGGGGCTTCCCAGCATCGGGCGCGCACCCAATAATGCGAAGATTGCTGGTCACGCATGGCGCGGCGCAGGCGGCCTTGGGGCCTGACGTGATTGTCGTGGCGGATCGTCTTAGATGATGCATGGTCGCCAGACAGGCCGGCGCAACAAATAAAAGCAACAAACGAAGGGATTGACTGACATGGGTTCCATTGGATCCTCGACGGGGGCGCCGGCGCGCTATACGCCTACGGCGATCGGCCTGCACTGGCTGATTGCGTTCGGCATCTTTGCCGCGTTCGGCCTCGGCCTCTACATGACCGGTATCCCCGGTTTCACGCCCACCAAGCTCAAGCTGTTCTCCTGGCACAAGTGGCTTGGCGTAACGATCTTCGTGCTGGCCGTGCTGCGCGTGATCTGGCGCGCCACCCATGCCGCACCGGCCGTGGCGCCGGGCACGCCGGCCTGGCAGGCACGGGCCGCGGCCGCCGCGCACCATCTGCTCTACCTGCTGATCATCGTCGTCCCGATCACCGGCTATCTGTACAGCCTGGCTGCTGGCGTGCCGGTGGTCTACCTGGGGCTCTGGAAGCTGCCGGTCCTGATCGAGGCCAGCGACACATGGAAGCCGATCCTCCAGAATGCCCATATCTGGCTCAACTACCTGATGGCGGCGATTGTCGTGGTGCATGCCGCTGCAGCCATCAAGCACCAGATCATCGACCGTGACGGCACGCTGGGCCGCATGATCCCGTTCCTGCGCTGAACCGCGCGAATCCATCACCCGATCACCCCATTACCACTGGAGTCTCAGATGAAACGCATGTCCCGTTCCGGTCCAATCCTCGTGGCCGCCTTGCTGACCACGGCGGGCATGGCCGCCAACCTGGCATGGGCCCAGATCGATGCCGCAAAGAGCTCGGTCACGGCCGTTGCCAAGCAGATTGGCGTGCCGATGGAAGGCAAGTTCAAGAAGTTCGATGCCACGCTCGACTTCGATCCCGCCAAGCTCGCCACCTCGTCGGCCAAGGTCGAGATCGATGTGTCGAGCTTCGAGATCGGCGATGCCGAGACCACGAAGGAGGTCAAGGGCAAGGACTGGTTCGATGCAGGCAAGTTTCCGAAGGCCGTGTTCCAGTCCACCAGCATCAAGGCCGGCGCCGCAGGCAAGTACGACGTGGTGGGCAAGCTGACCATCAAGGGCAAGACCATCGACGTGACCGTGCCGGCCACGTACAAGCAGGACGGCGGTGCGCAGGTCTTCGACGGCGTGCTGCCGATCAAGCGTACCGTGTTCAACATCGGCGACGGCGAGTGGAAGGACACTTCCGTGGTGGCCGACGACGTCCAGATCAAGTTCCATATCGTGACCCCGGCAAAGAAGGGCTGAGGCAGGCTTAGTCCCGCTGACCGCTCCTTGGCCGATTTATGACCTTCCTCTCCAACTTTTTGACGGGAGATTCAAGATGAAAATGCGCACCCTGATCGCCGCTGCCGCGGCAGCCTCCGCCACGTTCGCCGCCGGCGCCGCCATGGCCAACGCGTCGACGTACAACATCGATCCGACCCACACGTACCCGAGCTTCGAAGCCGACCACCTGGGCGGCCTGTCGAAGTGGCGTGGCAAGTTCGACAAGTCCAGCGGCGTGGTGACGCTGGACCGTGCTGCCAAGACCGGCACGGTGGACATCAAGATCGATGCGGCGTCGATCGATTTCGGCAACGGCAAGCTCAACGAGCACGCCAAGGGCCCGGAGATGTTTGACGTACAGGCTTTCCCGGATGCCACGTACAAGGGCAAGTTCTCGAAGTTCAAGGGCGACGTGCCGACCGAAGTGGAAGGCGTGCTGACGCTGCGCGGCGTATCGAAGCCGGTCAAGCTCGAGATCAAGGAATTCAAGTGCATCCAGCACCCGATGCTCAAGCGTGAAGCTTGCGGCGCCGATGCCGTGGCCGAGTTCAACCGCGCCGACTTCGGCATCGACTACGGTGTGAAGTACGGCTTCAAGCAGGACGTGAAGCTGGCGATCCAGGTCGAGGCCGTCAAGGCGGACTAAGGTTCGGACTGGGTTCGACGGTGATCCGTACACAAGGACGGATCACGGCGCGATGCAATATTTCGGTGCATCCGCGCCATCGGGGAGATGTCATCTTCCCAAGACATGGGCCGGCAGGGAATGCCGGCCCATTTTTTATGCGTGTTGGCATACCCCACTATTTGGCTGGACTGGCCGGTTGTGCGTTGTCGAACAGCCACAGTACAATGGGTCGCCGCAGTCCCACCCTCTGGGGCGGCGCCCGCCAGTGCAATGGCCAGTTCCGCCAGCCTGCCGGTGCGCGCCTTCCCGCAACAGGTCACGCGCATCGATATGAGCATAGGCTGCATTCCCTGACTGGTAGTTCGCCTCAAGTCCCTTGCCTGAGCCGTAATCGGCCGGCTGCCCCTTGGCGCCGAGCCCGCAGTGTTTCTCGGAATTCCCCTGGCGCGATACCGTGTACTCCAAAACGCAAATCGATCCGGTAGTCAGCTTCCGCAACTCGCAGGGCGAGCAGGTGCGGGGCACGATTATCAATCTCCAGCGCAAGTCGCTGGTGATGGAAATCTACAATCCCTATTCGATTGTCCAGGTCAGCGAGGTACTCAGCGAACTGAACGTCCGCATGGGCGCCAAGAACGCTTACCTCGGCAAGGCCGTCGTCATGAGTCTCGTCAACACGGGCCTGACCGCTGTGGTCTCGCTGACGCTGATCGACGAATGGCGCGAGCTGACGGACGTGGGCGACGCGCCCAAGTCGGTCGCCCACGAGGCGAATCTCTTTGTCCAGGACTGGGACACGCGCTTCAATATCCGGCGCGATTACCAGATCGTGGTCAACGAGATGCGCGCATTCCTCTCGGAAGTCTCGCGCTGGGTCGAGCAGGTGGACCTGACCGAGTCGCTGCCGAAGAAGGAAGGCCGGCTGCGCGAGGACGTGTTCTACGAACTGGCCTCGCCGCTGATGGGGAAGGTGAAGACCTACCTCGACTGGCTCGAGGGTGAAGCACAGAGCGTGGACAGCGAACTGGCGCCGGTGCACCGCACCTATGCGCAGGCCGCGCTGCATCCGCTGCTGCTGCGGGCACCGTTCGTGTACCGCACCTTCACCAAGCCGCTGGGCTACGCCGGCGACTACGAGATGGTGAACCAGATCCTCAGCGATCCGCAGCAGGGTCCGACCACGTACTTCCAGATCGTCAACACCGCGTTCCTCAAGGCTGCGGTGGCTACGGCGCACCGCAACCGCATCGACCTGCTGGTGGACTTCCTGACACGGCAGGCCGAGCGCGCGCGGGCCGCGGGGCGTCCGTTCCGCATCCTCAACGTGGGGTGCGGGCCGGCATTCGAGATCCAGCGCTTCGTGCGCGAGTACCCGAATCCAGAGTTGCTGTCGTTCCAGCTGGTCGATTTCAGCGAGGAAACGCTCGAATACACACGCAGCTCGATCGAGCGATCGGCGGCGGCGGCCGGGCACAAGGTATCGGTGGAGATGCTGCATCAGTCGGTGCATGAACTGCTCAAGCGCCGGATTGCCATGGACGACCCGAGCGTGCGGGAGTTCGACGCGGTCTACTGCGCCGGCCTGTTCGACTATCTCTCGGACAAGGTCTGCGCGCGTCTGCTGTCCTATTTCGCATCGCGATCGAAGCCGGGCGGGGAGATGCTGGTCACCAATGTCCACTCCGACAATCCCGAGAAATTCGGCATGGAACATTTGCTGGAGTGGTACCTGATCTATCGCGACGAGGCGGGGATGTCCTCGCTGCTGCCGGAGAATTCGCATGCCCACCGACTCTATGTCGATGAAACCGGCGTCAATGTCTTCGCCGAAGCCACCATCCGCTGAGATAGAGGCGGCGCCTGCCAGGGTCATGAGCTCGAACCAACTCTATGCCGGCTATCAGTCGGAGCTGGCCGACTTCCGCCTCGCGTTCAGTCGGGGCGGCGCCTACACGGCCATCGCCCTCGTGCTCCTTGGTGTCGGGCTCGACTACGGCCAGTACCCGCATCTGCAACTGCCTTTTGCGATTGCGCGGGTCGTCGTGTCGTTGCTGATCGCCGGCGTGGTGGTGGCGCTCTACAGCCAGGCGGGGCGCCGCTTCGCGCCCTGGCTGACGATGTCGTGGCTGCTGCTGCCGCAGATCATGATCGCGTGGATGATTTCGCAGACCGAAGGGGTGCAGTCGCCTTACTACGTGGGCCTGAACCTCGCGATCTTCGCCTCGGGCATCGCCCTGCCATTCGGACTCTGGCAGAACCTGGTGTTCGGCATTCTCTCGTACGTGCTCTACGCGCTGGCCTGCCTGCTGCATTCCGGCGGCATCGAGCCGATGGGCACGTTCATCGTGAACTCGCTATTCCTGCTGTTCGCGGCGGCTGCCAGCGGCGTGTACACGTTCTTCAATGAACGCGCGCGCTTCATGCTGTTCCGGCTCAAGGCCGAGGTGGCAGACAAGAACACCGAGCTCGAAGTCATCAATCGCAAGCTGGTGGATATCAAGGGCCAGATGCTGCAGCAGGAAAAGATGGCCGCCATCGGTACGCTGGCGGCGGGGCTGTTGCACGAAGTCAACAATCCGGTGAATTTCTGCCTGATGGCCATCGAGGTGGCCATGGAGGAGCCGGCGGCCAAGAACGAGCCGGGGATCCAGGAGTGCCTGGTGGATGCCAAGCAGGGTATGCAACGCATCCAGCATATCGTCTCCGACCTGAAGACGTTTGCGTACCGCAAGCCCGGCGCCGAGGTGGAGGGCACACCTTTCCTTTTCGAAAAGGCGCTCGACTCGTCCCAGCGGCTGACGGCGCACGAATTGCGCGGCGTCAAGATGACGCGCGAGATGCCGATGGATACGCTGGTGCTCGGCGACGAGGCTGCGATCATCGGCGTGCTGATCAACCTGTTTTCGAATGCCGCGCTGGCCATGCGCAAGGCGGGCACGAAGGAACCGGCGATCCATACGACCGTGCGCTGGGACGTCAAGCGCCTGCACGTGACGGTGCGCGACAACGGCCCCGGCATTGCGCCGGAAAACCTCGCGCGGGTGTTCGAACCGTTCTTCACGACGCGCGAAGTGGGGCAGGGGTTGGGGCTGGGCCTGTCGATCAGCTATGCGGTGATCGAGCGCCACGACGGCGTGCTCTATGCCGAGAGCGAGGTCGGCCAGTGGGCTGCCTTCAGTTTTGACCTGCCGCGCGCGGAGTGATGTTGTCATGATCGAAGTTACGCAGGCGCGTCCTACCATTCTCTACGTCGATGACGAGGAGATGGCCTGCAAGTATTTTGCCCGCGCTGTGGGCAGCGAGTACGAAGTGCTGTCGGCCACGGGTGCCGACGAAGCCATCGCCATCCTGCGTGCGGAGCACGCGCGGATATCCGTGCTGGTGACCGATTTCCGGATGCCGGGCCGCGATGGTGGCGACCTGTTGCGCCAGGTGTCGCTGGAGTATCCGCAGATCGTGCGGATTCTGGTCACGGCCTACGCGGACAAGGATGTGCTGCTCGAAACCGTGAACAACGGCGAGGTCTTCCGCATCCTGGAGAAGCCGATTGGCGTGGCGGGTGCGCGGGATGTCCTGCGGCTGGCCGGCGAACGGTTCCGCGAGCGCGCGGTGCGCCAGCAGCGGCTGATGGCCATCGACGAGACGCTGGCCTTTCTTGCCCACGAACTGAATACGCCGCTGGCGGCCATCGCCAACTTCGCGCGTGGCATCGAGTCACGCGTCGGTGGCGAACTGAGCCAGCAGCGCCAGACCGAGATCGGCCATGCCGCTGGTGCGATGCACGATAACGCCCAGTATTGCCTGGCGGTGCTGTCGTCATTCCTTCAGTCGGTGCGGAGCAGCGCGGGTGGTACCAAGCCCCGGTCCGGACCGGGGCAGGAGGTCAGTGCGGGCGCGCTGGTGGCATCGCTACTGGATAGCTACCCTTTTGCCGATAACCAGCGTAGTTGGGTACAGGTCGATGTGATCGGTGATTTTCCCGTACTCACGCTGCCCAATTGCGTGGCGCTGGTGCTGTCGTCGGTCATGAGCAATGCATTGCGGGCACTGGCCGATGTCGAGGCACCGTTGCTGCGCTTTGTCGTGGAGTCCGGTGACCGGCCGGAAATCCGCATCGCGGACAACGGCCCCGGCATCCCGCCCGAGGTGATGGGCCGGCTGCTGGTGGACCCGGTGACCACGCACGCCTCGGCGGGTGGCAGCGGCATGGGCATGATTTTCTGTAATCGCGTAATGCAATCTTTTGGTGGCGGCATCCGGATAGCGTCCGCATCGGGCGCAGGCACCACCGTTACCCTCGATTTCCCCAATTTCAAGAATCGTATGCACAGGAGTGATCGATGAGCGAACCGAATATGACGCAGGCACCCCCGGCGATTCTGTTCGTCGACGACGAAGCTACCGCAGTCAAGTATTTCCAGCGCGCCATCGGGCAGCTTGCACCGGTGGTGACCGGCCAGTCGGTGGAGGAGGGCAAGGCGCTGCTCGATGCCCACGCCGAGAGCCTTGCCGTGCTGGTGTCCGACCAACGTATGCCGGGCGAGTATGGCAACGAACTGCTGCGGTATGCGCGCGAGCGCTACCCGCACATCGTGCGCATCCTGACCACGGCCTACTCGGAGCTCGACCAGACCGTCGAGGCAGTCAACCAGGGCCAGATCCATCGCTACATCAAGAAGCCGTGGGACATTACGGCGCTGCGCATGGAACTGAAGCAAGCGCTGGAACTGTCCGGGCTGCGCCGCGAGCGCGACCAGCTTGTACGCGAGAAGCTGATGGTGCTGCAGAAGCAGACCGTGGCGACGCGCGTGGGCATGGTGCATGCGCTGTGTGCGAGCCTGATCGGTCCTGGAAAATTCCAGCCGGTGGAGACGTACCTGTCGGGTACCTCGCTGGCCGGCCCGAAGAATGCCGAGCCGGACTGGCAGCGCATGGACTACGCAGACGTGATCGGCGCGGAAAGCCAGCGCAGTGGATCGTTTGGCCATGCGGTCGGCTTGAGGCTCGCGGCGTTGCGCGCGGCGGGCCGTGGCGCTGGCGATGTGGCGGCGGTATTGGCCGAGGCGCTTGGCACGTCCGTGCGCCGTGATGGCGACGTTATCACCTGGACGTCGCCCGCAGCGCTGAGCGAGTTCGTCGCCAATCCGGTGGGCGAAGCCGTGTCGGCCGAACACGCTGCCTGGCTGGCTACGCTGCTGTGGCTGGAGGAAGCCGGCGGGGCGCTGCAACTGGTACGCGAGGGCGACGCCATTTCGGCGCGCACCGGCACCCGTACGGAGTCGTTTGCGTCGGATCGACTGGCGGTCTGGATCGAGAACCTGACCGAAGTCTGATGGCTCGGCCGGTAGCGGCCCGGAGGAAAATAAAAAGGCACCCGAAGGTGCCTTTTTATTTTGTCGCTTCTTTGTCGATGACAGCGATGACCGTCAGGCCTGCGCCCCGAAGTTCGGGTCGTTGCGGTCGGTGGAGTCGCCTCCCTTCTTGTCGCCCTTGACCAGGTCTTCGCGCTTGACGCCCAGCCACATGGCCAGTGCCGCAGCCACGAACACCGACGAGTAGATACCGAACAGGATACCCACGGTCAGGGCCAGTGCGAAGTAGTGCAGCGTCGGGCCGCCGAAGAAGAACATCGACAGCACCATCATTTCGGTCGAGCCGTGGGTGATGATGGTCCGCGACATCGTGCTGGTGATGGCGTGGTCGATGACTTCGTGGGTGCTCATCTTGCGGTACTTGCGGAAGGCTTCACGAATCCGGTCGAAGATCACGACCGATTCGTTGACCGAGTAGCCGAGCACCGCAAGGATTGCCGCGAGCACCGACAGCGAGAACTCCCACTGGAAGTACGCGAAGAAGCCCAGGATGATCACCACGTCGTGCAGGTTGGCGATGATGCCCGCCACGGCGAACTTCCATTCGAACCGGAATGACAGGTAGATCACGATACCGGCCACCACGCAGAGCAGCGCCAGCAGCCCATCGGTGGCCAGTTCCTTGCCCACCTGTGGTCCCACGAACTCCACGCGCTGGAGCTTGGCGTCAGGCGTGGAGGCGGTGAGTGCGCCCATCACCTGTTCGCTCTGCTGCGCCGAGGTCACGGGCTTGCCGTCCGGACCCTTCTGCAGCGGCAGGCGGATCATCACGTCGCGCGAGGTGCCAAAGTTCTGCACCTGCACGTCGCTATAGCCGAGCTTGCCTACCTGGCCACGGATCTTTTCGAGATCGGCGGTCTGCTGGTAGTTGACTTCCATCACCGTACCGCCGGTGAACTCGATCGACAGGTGCAGGCCCTTGTGCCAGAGGAAGAAGACGGCAGCGGCAAACGTCAGGAAGGAGACCACGTTGAAGATCAACGCGTGCTTCATGAACGGAAAGTCGCGCTTGATGCGGAAAAATTCCATGATGTGTGTTCCTGTCCTGGCTTACTTGGTGACCGGGGTATCGGGGCCCGGCTTCCAGACCTGGCCAATGGCCAGGCTCTGCAGCTTCTTCTTGCGGCCGTACCAGAGGTTGACGATGCCGCGGTTGAAGAACACCGCCGAGAACATCGAGGTCAGGATGCCCAGGCAGTGCACCACGGCAAAGCCGCGCACAGGACCCGAGCCGAACGCCAGCAGCGCCAGGCCTGCGATCAGTGTGGTCACGTTCGAGTCCAGGATGGTGGCCCAGGCGCGGTCGAAGCCGATGGCAATGGCCATCTGCGGCGACGCGCCCGCGCGCAACTCTTCCCGGATACGTTCGTTGATCAGCACGTTCGCATCGATGGCCATGCCGAGCACCAGCGCGATAGCGGCGATGCCGGGCAGCGTCAGCGTGGCCTGCAGCATCGACAGCAGCGCGATCAGCAGCAGCAGGTTCACGCCCAGCGCGATCACCGAGAACACGCCGAACAGCATGTAGTAGAAGATCATGAACACGCCCATGGCCGCAAAGCCGTAGGCGACGGAGTCAAAGCCCTTCTGGATATTGTCCGCGCCCAGCGACGGGCCGATCGTGCGTTCCTCGATGATTTCCATCGGTGCGGCCAGCGAGCCGGCGCGCAGCAGCAGCGCCAGGTCGTTGGCGGCTTCGGTCGAGTAGGAGCCGGTGATCTGGAAGCTCGAACCCAGTTCCGACTGGATCGTCGCCACGGTCAGCACTTCGCCCTTGCCCTTTTCGAACAGGACGATGCCCATCGGCTTGCCGATGTTCTCGCGCGACACGTCACGCAGCGTGCGGCCACCCTGTGCATCGAGCTTGATGTTGACGGAGGGGCGCTGGTTCTGGTCGAAGCCGGCCGACGCGCTTTCAATGCGGTCGCCCGTGAAGATCACCTGCTTGCGCAGGATCACCGGCGCGCCGTTACCTTGCGTGAACAGTTCGTCGCCAAACGGCACCGGGTCGCCCGGACGCGGGTTGCGCGGCGCGTCCGGATCGGCCAGGCGGGCTTCCAACGTGGCGGTACGGCCGATGATGTCCTTGGCCTTGGCCGTGTCCTGCACGCCCGGCAGTTGCACGACGATACGGTCGGCGCCCTGCTGCTGGATCACGGGCTCTGCCACGCCGAGTTCATTCACGCGGTTGTGCAGCGTGGTGATGTTCTGCTTGACGGCGGCGTCCTGTACGGCCTTGCGGGCTGCATCGGTAAACACGCCGGTGACGTTGTTGCCGTCCACGGTGAATGCCAGCTCGCGCAGGCTATCGGCCAGGACAGCGCGTGCGCGGTCGGCCTCGCCAGCATTGCCGAAGCGCACGGTCAGGCGGTCGCCGTCACGGTCGATGCCGGAATGGCGGATGTTCTTGTCGCGCAGCAACGTACGGGCATCGCCCGAGAGGCTGTCGAGCTTCTTGTCGACCGCACCCTTCATGTCGACCTGCAGCAGGAAGTGGACGCCACCGCGCAGGTCCAGGCCCAGGTACATCGGCAGTGCGTGCAGGGAGGTGAGCCACTGCGGCGAGCCGGACAGCAGGTTCAGCGCCACCACATAGGTGGGATCGCTGGCGTTGGGATTGAGCGCGCGGGACAGGACGTCCTTGGCCTTGAGCTGCTCGTCGGTCGTGCGGAAACGTGCCTTGACCGAGCCGGACTGGCCGGCGAGATCGAAAAAGACCCCGTCGGGCTGCAGCTGGTTCTGGGCCAGCACTTCCTCGACCTGTTTCTGCATGGCCAGGTCGACCTTGACCGTGGCCTTTGCGGAGGACACCTGTACAGCGGGCGCCTCGCCGAAGAAGTTCGGCAGGGTGTAGATGATCCCGATGGCCAGGGCCACCAGAATCACGATGTACTTCCAAAGCGGGTAACGATTCATCTTTGGCCAGTCGTTGCAGTTGGCGTGGCCGATTGTCGCGCGCAGTGCGCGCCGGATCGGCCGGACCGGTTGGCAAACAGCCGCCTGGCAGCTCCGGGCCGGGTCCGGGTGGACCCGCGGGCTGGTTCAGGCGGCTGCGCAGGGGGCGGTCACGCGCGGCGGTTGCCGTGGGAGACCGTGCCGGGATCAGACGATTGAGGCAGTCCGGATCAGAGCGACTTCAGCGTGCCTTTCGGCAGGACGGTGGTCACGGCGTTCTTCTGCACGGTGATTTCCGTGCCTTCCGCCACTTCTACCGTCACGTAGTTCTCGTTGACCTTGGTTACACGACCCAGGATGCCGCCGGCGGTCACGACTTCGTCGTTCTTTGCCAGTGCTTCCATCATGGCCTTGGCTTCCTTTTGCCGCTTCATCTGCGGGCGGATCATGATGAACCACAGCACCGCGAACATCAGGATGATCGGCAGGAAGCTCATCAGGCCACCCGCGGCGCCGCCAGCGCCAGCGGTCTGAGCAAAAGCGTTCGAAATCAGCACGTTACTTCTCCGTCACAAAGGTCATTCAGTGAATCGGGCATTCTATCACCCGTTGTCGTCCCGCCTTGGGCATTCTAGGGCGAATTCCGGGTTTGCTCGGGGTGCTCCGAAAGTACTTTAAGTACGTGACAGAAATACCTCGTTCCCGGAGGACCACCCGCTCGGCGGGCAGGTATTCGACCATCAGGCCGCGAAAAGTTCTACCGGGCTTTCCGCTACCTGTCTGGTTTTGGATACATGGACGCTATTTGGTGCCGCGCGCGCGGTTCTCGGCGAACTGGCGACGGAACGCCTCGAAGCGGTGTTCCTCGATGGCGGTGCGCATTTCGCTCATCAGTTCCAGGTAGTAATACAGGTTGTGGATCGTGTTGAGCCGTGCGCCGAGGATCTCGCCCACGCGGTGCAGGTGATGCAGGTAGGCACGCGAGAAGTTGCGGCAGGTGTAGCAGCCGCACTGCTCGTCGAGCGGGCGCGGATCGTTTCGGTGGGCGGCGTTGCGGATCTTCACGTCACCGAAGCGCGTGAACAGCCAGCCGTTGCGCGCGTTGCGCGTCGGCATCACGCAGTCGAACATGTCCACGCCATGTGCCACGCCTGCGACCAGGTCTTCCGGCGTGCCCACGCCCATCAGGTAGTGCGGCTTGTTGGCCGGCAGGCGCGGACCTACGTGCTCCAGCACGCGCATCATGTCTTCCTTGGGCTCGCCCACCGACAGGCCGCCGATGGCATAGCCGTGGAAGTCCAGCTCGGACAGACCGGCCAGCGACTCGTCGCGCAGGTCTTCGTACATGCCGCCCTGCACGATGCCGAACAGCGCGTTCGGATTGGCGAGCGACTCGAATTCGTCGCGCGAGCGCTTGGCCCAGCGCAGGCTCATGCGCATCGATTTCGCGGCTTCCTCGTGCGTGGCCGGGCGGCCGTCGATCTCGTAGGGCGTGCATTCGTCGAACTGCATGACGATGTCCGAGTTGAGCGTGCGCTGGATCTGCATCGAGATCTCGGGCGACAGGAACAGTTTGTCACCATTGACCGGCGACGCAAACGTGACACCCTCCTCGGTGATCTTGCGCAGTTCGCCGAGCGAAAACACCTGGAAGCCGCCTGAGTCGGTCAGGATCGGCTTGTCCCAGCCGATGAACTTGTGCAGGCCGCCGTGGGCTTCCACCACGTCCAGGCCGGGACGCAGCCAGAGGTGGAACGTGTTGCCCAGGATGATCTGGGAGCCGATCTCGTTGAGCTCCAGCGGCGACATCGCCTTGACCGATCCGTAGGTGCCCACGGGCATGAAGATCGGCGTTTCCACAACGCCGTGGTTCAGGGTGACGCGGCCGCGGCGGGCGTTGCCATCGGTGGTCAGCAGTTCGAAATCGAGCATGTTCTTAGTCCTGGGATTCAGCGGGCGTTGCAGCGTTCTGGCGGTCGCGCACGGTCAGCAGCATGGCGTCGCCATAGCTGAAGAAGCGGTAGCGGGCCTCCACGGCGTGGCGGTAGGCGGCGCGGATGGCTTCCACGCCAGCCAGCGCCGACACCAGCATCAGCAGGGTGGATTTGGGCAGGTGGAAGTTCGTGATCAGCGCGTCGACCACACGGAAACGGTAGCCGGGGGTGATGAAGATATCGGTGTCGCCATGGGCCACGGCCAGCGTGCCGTCTTCGGCGCCCGCCGATTCCAGCGCGCGCAGCGACGTGGTGCCCACGGCGATCACGCGGCCGCCCCGCGTGCGGGTCTCGCGCACGGCTTCGGCCAGTTCGGGGGGGATCGAGAACCACTCCGAGTGCATCTTGTGCTCGGCCAGGTTCTCGGTGCGCACGGGCTGGAACGTGCCCGCGCCGACGTGGAGCGTCAAGAAGCCACGGCGCACACCGGCCGCGTCGAGGCGTGCAAACAGCGCATCGTCGAAATGCAGCCCGGCGGTGGGTGCTGCCACCGCGCCCGGATTTTTCGCGTACACGGTCTGGTAGCGCGTTTCGTCGTAGGCGTCGGGGTCGTGCGTGATGTACGGCGGCAGCGGCAGGCGGCCGTAGCGCTCGATCAGGTCGAGCGCAGGCTCGGGGAAGCGCAGCGTGAAGAACTGGTCCACGCGCGGGCCTACGGTCACTGCGAAAGCATCGTCGGCCAGCAGCAGTTCGCTACCTTCGGCGGGTGTCTTCGAGGCGCGTACCTGGGCCAGCACGGTGTGGGTATCCACCACGCGCTCGACCAGCACCTCGATCCGGCCGCCGCTGGGCTTCTGGCCGAAGAAGCGCGCCTTGATCACGCGCGTGTCGTTGAAGACGAGCAGGTCGTCGGGACGCAGGTATTCGAGGATGTCGCTGAATGCCCGATCCACCATCCGCACGGCGTCGGCAGTGTCTTCCGGGGCTGTCCGATCCACCACCAGCAGGCGGCTGGCGCTACGGTCGGGCAGGGCGGACTGCGCGATCAGTTCGGGCGGCAGCGGGAAATCGAAATCGGACAGAGTCAGCATGGGTTTGACAAGCGGCGCGGCCACGCAAAACGATGCGCGGGCGGCACTCGTGACGGAGTGCTGCCGCAGGCATCGGCATGGCATGGGTACAATCGGCGAATCCGATATTGTAAGGCTTGGGCGCCCCGCGCTGCCCACGCCCCGCTTGTGATCTCCATATTCCCGCGCTGATGCCAGGCACCGCCAACGATCCGATCGACGAACCCGCACACGCTGAGGCCCCCGGCAAACCGGCCCGGCGTGGCAAGTCCACCCCAGCCAAGGATGGGTCGGGGCCGAACGCGGCCAAGCCGTCCACGGCCGCCGCCCGGCTGGCCAAGCTCGGCTTGCGCCGGCCCGTCGACCTCGTCCTGCATCTGCCGCTGCGCTACGAGGACGAGACCACGCTGGAAACCATCGGCGAGGCCACCCGGCGCGCAGGGCTTGGGCTGGCGGCGCAGGTCGAGGGCGATGTGATCTCGAACGAGGTGACATTTCGACCGCGCCGGCAACTCGTGGTCAAGATTGCCGACGACACCGGCGAACTCACGTTGCGCTTCCTGAACTTCTACGGCAGCCAGACCAAACAGATGGCCGAGGGCGTGCGGCTGCGCGTGCGCGGGGAGATCCGTGGCGGTTTCTTCGGTGCCGAGATGGTTCATCCGACGGTGCGCCCCGTGGTGGCCGAAGAGGCCCTGCCGGATCGCCTGACGCCGGTCTACCCCGCCACGGCCGGCATTTCGCAAGCCTACCTTCGCAAGGCTATTGGTGGCGCGCTGTCTCGGACGCCGATGCCCGAGACATTGCCGCAACCGGTGCTGCGCGGCCCGCTGGCGTCGCTGAAGCTGGCGCCACTGATGGATTGCCTGCGGCTGCTGCACAACCCGCCGCCGCAGGAGAGCGAAGCCGCGCTGGCCGATCGCTCGCATCCGGCGTGGATCCGCATCAAGTTCGACGAACTGCTTGCCCAGCAGATATCGCTGCGCCGCTCGCAGGCGGCCCGGCGCGAGAAGAATGCGCCATCAATGCCGCGTCGCGCGGATGGCCTGCTGACCCGCTTCCTGGCCGCGTTGCCGTTCAAGCTGACCGGCGCGCAGCAGCGCGTGGTGGAGGAGATCGCCGCCGACATGACCTTGCCGCACCCGATGCATCGGCTCCTGCAAGGCGATGTGGGCAGCGGCAAAACCATCGTGGCGGCACTGGCCGCGTGCCAGGCCATCGATGCCGGTTATCAGGCCGCATTGATGGCACCCACGGAAATCCTGGCCGAACAGCACTACCGCAAACTCTCGGCATGGCTGGAGCCGCTGGGCGTGCCTGTGGCGTGGCTGGCGGGCAGCCTCAAGGCGAAGGCGAAGCGCGAAGCCGTGGCGCTGGCCGAATCGGGCGAAGCCAAGCTGGTGATCGGCACCCATGCACTGATTCAGGACGGCGTGCGCTTTGCCAATCTGGGGCTGGCCGTGGTCGATGAACAGCACCGCTTTGGCGTGGCGCAGCGGCTGGCGCTGCGCGGCAAGGCGGGGGCAGCCGATGCTACGGCTCCATCGGACAAGGTGCCCCATCAACTCATGATGTCGGCCACGCCGATCCCCCGGACGTTGGCGATGACCTACTACGCGGACCTCGACGTGTCCGTGATCGACGAACTGCCGCCGGGCCGCACGCCGATCGTCACGCGGCTGGTCAACGATGCGCGTCGCGATGAAGTCATCGAGCGCGTGCATCATGCCGCCGCCGAAGGTCGGCAGGTCTACTGGGTCTGTCCGCTGATCGAGGAAAGCGAGGCGTTGCAGTTGCAGACCGCCGTGGAGACGTATGAAACGCTGGTGGCCGCGCTGCCCGACCTGCGCGTCGGGCTGGTCCATGGCCGGCTGCCGCCCGTCGAGAAGGCGGCGGTGATGGAAGATTTCAGCGCGAACCGCATGCAGGTGCTGGTCGCCACCACTGTGATCGAGGTGGGCGTGGACGTACCCAATGCCTCGCTAATGGTCATAGAGCATGCCGAGCGTTTCGGGCTGGCGCAGTTGCACCAGTTGCGCGGCCGGGTGGGGCGGGGCAGTGCGGAATCCGTCTGTCTGTTGATGTACCAGGCCCCGTTGTCGCCCACGGCCAAGGAACGGCTGGCCACGATGCGTGAGACCACCGACGGTTTCGAGATCGCGCGGCGCGACCTGCAGATCCGTGGTCCCGGCGAGTTCCTCGGCGCGCGCCAGTCGGGGGAGGCCATGCTCCGGTTTGCCGATTTGGAGACCGATGCCTGGCTGGTGGATCCCGCGCAGGAAGCTGCTGAGCTGATGCTCGCCCGGTTCCCGGAGGCTGTGGAGGCGCATCTCTCGCGCTGGCTTGGCGGTCGGGAAGACTTTCTGAAGGCCTAGCGTTGTTCGCGGAATGTTTGATGCGTCAGCGAAGTGATGTATGCCTGACATTACTTCGTCGATCTGACAGACGGCGGAATCGAAGCTAAAATCTATCGCCTAACCGGAATTGATTAATCATGACGCTCACCGAACTGAAGTACATCGTCGCCGTTGCGCGCGAGCGCCATTTTGGCCGTGCGGCCGAGGCGTGCTTCGTATCGCAGCCAACGTTGTCAGTCGCCATCAAGAAGCTGGAAGACGAGCTGACCGTTCAGATCTTCGAGCGGGGCACCTCCGAGGTGTCGGTGACGGCGATTGGCGAGCAGATTGTGGCGCAGGCTCAGCGTGTGCTGGAGCAGACCATGGCGATCCGCGAAATCGCCAAGCAGGGCAAGGATCCGCTGGCCGGTCCGCTGCGCGTGGGCGTGATCTACACGATCGGGCCGTACCTGCTGCCGGCGCTGGTCAAGCAGATGATCGACACCGTGCCGCAAATGCCGTTGATGCTGCAGGAGAATTACACGAACAAGCTTATAGAACTGCTCAAGCAGGGCGAGATCGATTGCGCGATCATGGCCGAGCCGTTCCCGGATTCGGGTTTGACCGTGCGTCCGCTCTATGACGAGCCGTTCGTGGTGGCTGTTCCGCGCGGGCACGCCCTGGCCGAACAGGCCAAGGTGGACCCTGACGAGCTCAAGCAGCAGACCATGCTGCTGCTTGGCAGCGGGCATTGCTTCCGCGATCACGTGCTGGGCGTGTGCCCGGAACTGTCGCGCTTCTCGCAGGCCGCCGACGGTATCCAGAAGACGTTCGAAGGATCGTCGCTCGAGACGATTCGCCACATGGTGGCCAGCGGCGTGGGTATCACCGTGCTGCCGCGCACGTCGGTGCCGGACCTGAAGCCGCGTAACGACCTGCTGGCCTATGTGCCGTTTGCCGATCCGGTGCCAGACCGCCGCGTGGTTCTGGCATGGCGCAAGAGTTTCACGCGTCTGCCGGCCATGGAGGCCCTGGCCCGCGCCGTGGCCGCGTGCGATCTGTCCGGCGTGCGCCGACTCTCCGATGCGTCCGCCGTCGAGGCAGTGGCGGCCTGACAGCCTTTCGATAATCCATTGCCAACGGCAGGGTTCTCCTGCCGTTTTTTATTTCCCGCCAACGCCGTCCGGCCAACATAGCCCCAGCCTATTCAATAGTTTTAAATTATCGAATAGTCACATTAGTAGTTGATGCATACACTCCATTCCATCGGGTCTTGCGGTGCTGCTTGCAGCGGCGCAAGACCTCCAGTGACCGCATGGGGAGCACAACATGGCAATGGTTGATCTTTTTGTTTCCGAATTCCGGCAATTGCAGGCGCAGGCCACTGAACAGCGCCTGGCGCGCACCGGCGATGCCGCCCGGCTGCGCCGCAAGGTGGTGCGCAAGGAGATCGGCATGGCGATTGTCGCGCTGGGGGCAATGGCGATGTTCCTCGACGCGGCACGGGGTCTGACCTTCCTCGCGGCGTGATCCTGGTGCGATAATGATCGCCGTCTTGTCCGCCATCATGTTCGCAACCGGCGGCGGACGCCGATCCTCGTGCTTGAACAAAAAATGGAGCTGAAACACCATGGCAAAGAAGAATGAGATGAGCGTGAATATTGGTATTTCGGACAAGGACCGCAAGAAGATCGCGGAAGGGCTCAGCAAGCTGCTGGCTGACACCTACACCCTCTATCTCAAGACCCACAATTTCCACTGGAACGTGACGGGTCCCATGTTCAACACCCTGCATACGATGTTCGAGACGCAGTACACCGAGCTGGCGCTGGCCGTCGACTCCATCGCCGAACGTATCCGCGCGCTGGGCTACCCGGCACCGGGCACGTATCGTGAGTTTGCCAAGCTGTCGTCGATCGCCGAGGAAGAGGGCGTGCCCGAAGCCACGGACATGATCCGCAAGCTCGTGGAGGGCCAGGAAGCCGTGGTGCGCACCGCGCGCTCGCTGTTCCCGGCTATCGATGCTGCTGGCGACGAGCCGTCGGCCGACCTGCTGACCCAGCGCATGCAGACGCACGAGAAGACCGCGTGGATGCTGCGCTCGCTGCTGGCCTGATCCTCATCGGCCAGTGACCGGTTGATCCGGTACGACGCGCCCCGGCAAACCATGCCGGGGCGCGTTTTTGCTTTACAGATTGCTACGAAGTCCGCCATGTCCCAACCCTCTGCCGCCCCCCGACACCCGAGCCGCCTCGCGCTTTACGCGCGGCTGGTGCGCATCGACAAGCCCATCGGCACGCTTCTGCTGCTCTGGCCCACGCTGTGGGCGCTGTGGATGGCCGATGGGGGGCCGCCTTCGTGGCAGATGTTCTGGATTTTCTTCGTCGGTACGTTCCTGATGCGCTCGGCGGGTTGCGCAATGAACGACTGGGCAGACCGCGATTTCGACCGCCATGTGAAGCGCACGAAGGAACGACCGCTGACCGCCGGCCTGATCGCGAGTTGGGAAGCCCTGATGGTGGCGGGCGTGCTCACCGTGGTGTCGTTCCTGCTGATCCTGCCGCTGAACGGGCTGACCAAGTGGCTGGCCGTGGTGGCGGCAGTGCTGGCCGGCACCTATCCCTTCTTCAAACGTTTCTTCGCCATCCCGCAGGCTTATCTGGGCATCGCGTTCGGCTTCGGTATCCCGATGGCGTTCGCGGCTATCCAGGGCCAGGTGCCTTTTGTGGCCTGGCTGATGCTGGCAGCCAATGTGTTCTGGGCCGTGGCCTACGACACCGCTTACGCGATGGTCGATCGCGATGACGACCTGCTGCTCGGTATGAAGACTTCGGCCATTACGTTCGGACGCTTTGACGTGGCCGCGATCATGATCTGCTACGCGGTGTTCCTGGGCCTGATGGCTTGGGCTGGACTGCTGCTGGAACTGGGCTGGCCGTACTTCGCGGGGCTGGCGGCTGCGGCGGTACTCGCCGGCTATCACTACACCCTGATCCGCGAGCGTGACCGCATGAAATGCTTCGCCGCGTTCCGGCATAACAACTGGCTGGGAGCCTGTGTGTTTGCGGGGACGTTTGGGGCGTATTGGATCAAGTAGCCCGTTCCGCTTGGCTTTCCCTATCCCGCCGGTTTGGCCCCCCTCTCCCGCGTGCGGGAGAGGGGAGAAAACAGAGAGTGAATCGGGCGCTCAATCCTTCCCGAATTCCGCCCCCATCTCCCGGCCGCGCTCTGCAGCCGCGTGCATCGCCTTCACGAACGCTTCCTTCATGCCGCTCGCATCCATCGCCGTCAGCGCCGCGTGGGTCGTGCCGCCCTTCGACGTCACGCGCTCGCGCAGCAGCGACACAGGCTCGGGCGACTCGGCGGCCAGCGCCGCTGCGCCACGGAAGGTTTCCACCGCAAGCTGGCGGCCCTGTTCGGCGGAGAGTCCCATTTCAAGCGCCGCGCGCTCCATGGCTTCCACGAAATAGAACACGTAGGCCGGACCGCTACCTGAGATGGCCGTGACGGCGTCGATCTGGTCGTCGTCGTCCACCCAGACACACTGGCCCACGGCTTCGGCCACGGCGCTTGCGATGGCGCGGTCGGCCTCGGACAGCCCCGGGGCGGCCGCCAGTCCGGTCATGCCCATGCCGGCCAGCGCCGGGGTATTCGGCATGGCACGCACCAGACGGGTACGGCCGAGCCAGCGGGCCATGTCCTGCAGGCGGATGCCAGCCGCCACGCTGATGATCAGGCTGTCGCCCAGCAGGGCTTCCAGCGGAGCCAGGGCGTCGCGGAACTGCTGCGGCTTGACGGCCAGCACGATGACGTCGCTGGCGCCGAATGCGGCGTCCGGAGCGGCCAGTGCATGGACGCCCGGCGCCTGTGCCAGACGTTTGCGGGCGTCTTCGGAGGGGTCGACCACGCGGATCGAACCGGCGGGTACGCCACGGGCCACCAGGCCGCCAATCAGCGCGGAGGCCATGTTGCCGCCGCCAAGGAAGCCAAAGGTGAGGGAATCGAGCATCAAAGTTCCTGGTCTGCCAGCGCGCCGCCATTGGCTGGATCGGCTGGCGTTCTTGTCATGGGTTCGGGGGCCGGCGCGGACCCGTTGGGGCAGTCAGCCCCGCGCGCCGAAAATTGCGGTACCGATGCGCACGAGCGTGGCGCCTTCGGCAATGGCCGCGTCCATGTCTGCAGACATGCCCATCGAGAGCGTGTCCACGTTTAGCCCGGATTGGCGTAGTTGATCAAGCAACCTGCGCAAATCGGCAAACGGCCGGCGCTGTGCCACCGGATCGTTCGCCTGCGCCGGAATTGCCATCAGCCCACGCAGTTGGAGATTCGGCAAGGCTGCGATGGCCTGGGCCAGCGCAGGCACTTCATCGGGCGCCACGCCGCTCTTGGTGTCTTCACCGCTGATATTCACCTGGATGCAGACCTGCAGCGGTGCCAGGCCGGCCGGCCGCTGGGCGGAGAGCCGCTCGGCAATCTTCAGCCGGTCGATGGCATGTACCCAGTCGAACTGCTCGGCTACCACGCGGGTCTTGTTGCTTTGCAACGGTCCGATGAAATGCCAGACAATGCCGCCGCGCAGATCGTCCAGCGCCCCGATCTTTTCCACGCCTTCCTGTACATAGTTTTCGCCGAACGCGCGCTGTCCGGCCTCATATGCCTCGCGGATCCTGGCCACCGGAACGGTCTTGGAAACGGCCAGCAAGGCGACTTCCGAAGCGGGTCTTCCCGCCTGTTGTGCAGCCGCCGCGATGTCACTTTCCACGGCTTGCAAGTTGGCGGCGATTACAGACATAATCCGGCGAACATATATATCAAGAAGTAAAACAATAAGCGGGTTTTTAGGGTGGGGTCATTATAGATGGACATCGCACAGCTTCTGGCCTTCGCGGTCAAGAACAAGGCTTCCGATCTTCACCTCTCGGCTGACATGCCGCCGATGGTGCGGATTCACGGCGATATGCGCCGCATCAATGTCGCAGCCATGACGCACAAGGATGTGCACGCCATGGTGTACGACATCATGAGCGACGTGCAGCGCAAGATGTACGAGGAACGGCTGGAAATCGACTTCTCGTTCGAGATCTCTGGCCTGTCCCGCTTCCGGGTCAATGCCTACACCACGCAGCGCGGCGCCGCCGCCGTGTTCCGGACGATTCCGTCGAAGGTACTCACGCTCGACGATCTCCGGGCACCGGCGGTGTTCGCGGATCTCTGCATGAAGCCGCGCGGGCTGGTGCTGGTGACCGGACCTACGGGCTCGGGAAAGTCCACCACGCTGGCCGCAATGGTGGATCACCGCAACGATAGCGACATGGGCCACATCCTCACGGTCGAGGACCCGATCGAATTCGTGCACGAGTCCAAGAAGAGCCTGATCAACCAGCGCGAACTGGGTCCGCACACGCACTCGTTTGCCAACGCACTGCGCTCGGCACTGCGTGAAGACCCGGACGTGATCCTGGTGGGTGAATTGCGCGATCTGGAAACCATCCGGCTGGCACTGACCGCGGCCGAAACGGGCCACCTGGTCTTTGCCACGCTGCACACCAGCTCCGCTGCCAAGACGATCGACCGGGTGGTGGACGTGTTCCCACCCGAAGAAAAGGACATGGTCCGCACCATGCTGTCGGAATCGCTCGAAGCGGTGATTTCGCAGACATTGCTCAAGACGCGCGATGGCAACGGCCGGATTGCCGCGCACGAGATCATGATCGCCACGCCGGCCATCCGACACCTCATCCGCGAGAACAAGATCGCGCAGATGTATTCGATGATGCAGACCTCCAGCGGCATGGGCATGCAGACGCTGGACCAGGGCCTGAGTGACCTGATCAAGCGCGGGTCGATCAACTACAACGATGCGCGGGCGATTGCCAAAAACCCCGACGCCTTCATGGGCTGAGGAAACTGCTTCAGGAGGATTCTGGCGTCGTTGCGCGGCCTTGCCGTACTGTTTGTACTGTCTGCGGCCGCGCGCCTGGGTCAGAACCGCTACGCTCCCTCCTGAACCAGTTTCCAAGTGAAACGGAGTGACTATGCTCGACCGCGAATCCGCATCGAAGTACATCAACGACTTGCTTGAGCTGATGGTGAACAACCGCGGCTCGGACCTGTTCATCACCTCCGAATTCCCGCCGGCCATCAAGGTGGATGGCAAGATCACGCCGGTCTCGCAGCAGCCGCTGAATCCGACGCAGGCGCTGGGCCTGGTGCGCTCGATCATGAACGAGCGGCAGGTGAGGGAGTTCGAAGAGTCGCGCGAGTGCAATTTCGCGATCACGGCGCCCAACGCGGGCCGCTTCCGTGTGTCGGCGTTCATCCAGCAGGGCCGGGCCGGCATGGTGGTGCGGACGATCAACACGCAGATCCCGTCCGTGGACGATCTGGACCTGCCGAAGTCGCTGCAGGACATCGTGATGTCCAAGCGCGGCCTTGTGATCGTGACCGGTGCAACGGGTTCGGGCAAGTCCACTTCACTGGCGGCGATGCTCGACCACCGCAATGCGCACTCGTACGGGCACATCATCACAATCGAAGACCCGATCGAATACGTCCACGCGCATCAGAACTGCATCGTGACGCAGCGAGAGGTCGGTATCGATACGGAGTCGTGGCACATCGCGCTCAAGAATACGCTGCGTCAGGCGCCCGACGTGATCCTGATCGGCGAAATCCGCGACCGCGAGACGATGGAGTACGCAATGCAGTATGCCGAAACGGGCCACCTGTGCCTGGCCACGCTGCACGCGAACAATGCCAACCAGGCCATCGACCGCATCGTCAACTTCTTCCCCGAGGAGAAGCGCCACCAGTTGTTGATCGACCTGTCGCTGAACCTCAAGGCGATGATCTCGCAGCGCCTGCTGCCGCGCGCGGGCCGCAAGGGCCGGGTGCCGGCCGTGGAAATCATGATTGGCACGCCGCTGGTGGCGGACCTGATCTTCAAGGGCGAGATTGCCGAGCTCAAGGAGGTCATCAAGAAATCCCGCGAGCAGGGCATGATCTCGTTCGATCAGGCGCTCTTCGAGCTCTACGAGGCTGAGAAGATCACGTACGAGGATGCGCTCAAGAACGCCGATTCGCTCAATGACCTGCGGCTGATGATCAAGCTGCACAGTGCGCGCCATCGCGATACCGATCTCGGTGCAGGTACGGAGCATCTGAACGTTATCTGACCAGTACGGCAGCGTTCAAGCTTCACCCTTCACCCTGGACGGGTCAGGCGGAGTATTCTTCGGCCTGACCCGTTTCACATTCCGAGGAGCCCATGATGGCCAATGTCTACGAATTCGAAGCCAGTTCGCTGTCGGGCAAGCCGGTGCCGCTCGACGAGTTTCGCGGCAAGGTGTTGCTGATCGTCAATACCGCCAGCGAGTGCGGTTTTACGCCGCAGTATGCGGGCCTGCAGACGTTGCAGGATACGTATCAGACGAAGGGTTTCGATGTGCTGGGCTTTCCGTGCAACCAGTTCGGCAAGCAGGAGCCGGGCGATGCGGAGCAGATCGGCGCGTTCTGCGAGTCGCGTTTCCACGTCACGTTCCCGATGTTCGGAAAGATCGACGTGAATGGAAGCGACGCCCATCCGCTCTACAAGTGGCTGACCGCCGAGAAGCCCGGCCTGCTCGGCACGCAGGCCATCAAGTGGAACTTCACCAAGTTCCTGCTGCGCCGCGACGGCACGGTCTTCAAGCGCTACGCGCCAACGACGAAGCCCGACGAGATTCGCGGCGACATCGAATCGCTACTTGCCGACCCGGGCGCCTGATCGAACGATGAGATTCAGCGCGGCATGAACGTGGCCAGCACGGGAACGAGGATGGCCGTCAGCACGCCGTTGAGTCCCATGCCGAGGGCGGCAAACGCGCCGGCCTCCTGGCTGACCTGGAAGGCGCGGGCCGTGCCGATGCCATGCGCGGCCACGCCCGTGGCGAAGCCGCGTACTGTGTAGTCGCGCACGCGCAGCAGGTTCAGCAACCCCGTGGCACTGATCGCGCCGATGATGCCGGTGGCCATCACCAGCACAGCGGTCAGCGAAGGCAGTCCGCCGATCTTCTCCGACACACCCATCGCGATCGGAATCGTCACCGACTTCGGCGCCAGCGATCGCACGACCTCTGGCGACGCGCCCAGCGCATATGCCACACCCACCGCCGACACGACAGCCGCCAACGAACCCGCCACCAGCCCGATCAACAGCGGCAGCACGTTGCTGCGCAGCTTCGGCAACTGGGTATAGAGCGGCACCGCCAGCGCAACGGTAGCGGGTCCAAGCAGGAAGTGGACGAACTGCGCGCCATCGAAATACGTCTTGTACGGCGTGCCAGTTACGGTCAGCACGGTGACGAGCAGTGCCACCGAGATCATCACGGGGTTGGCCAGTGGCGAGAATCGCGCGCGCTCATAGATGCGGAACGCGAAGACGTAGGCGATCAGCGTGGCGGTCAGCCCGATCAGCGGGCTTGCTGCCAGATAGACCCAGATTTCGTTGAGGCGCGGAGACATCATGGCTGCGCTCCCTCGTTGGGCACAGTCGGGGTGGCAGGCGGCTTGCGCATCAGCGCGCGCGTGACCAGCGCGGTAACCGCGATCGCCACCCAGGTGGAGACAACGAGCGCGATGATGATCGGCATCCATTCGCTGCTGATACGGTTGGCGTGCACCATGATGCCGACACCGGCGGGCACGAACAGCAGGGACAGGTGCTTCAGCAGTTCATTGGCCGAACCCTGGATCACGGGCAACAGCCGGTTGTCGAACACCAGCCAGCCGAACAGCAGCAACATCCCGATCACGGGGCCAGGAACGGGCAGGCGCAGCGCGTAGCTGATCACCTCTCCCACGGTCTGAAAGACCAGCAGAATGGCAAACGTCTGAAGCATGGGGGCAACTTGGGATTTCCAAAATTGCCGACATGGTACTCCCGTACAAGATGCGTGCAAGGTTCCGATGAGGTGTCCCGTCTCCCACGGTTTTGCTCCCCTCTCCCGCGCGCGGGAGAGGGGAGCAAAACCAGAGGGAAAATCACACAGTCACCATCCGATCCACCAATTCCACCCAGTGCATCACCGGCGTTTCCGTCCCGCTCTGCAAGTGCGTGATGCAACCAATGTTCGCCGTGACGATCGATTCCGGCGCCGTGGCCTGCAGCTTGGCCAGCTTGTCATCGCGCAGCTTGTACGACAGTTCCGGTTGCAGCACCGAGTACGTACCGGCCGAGCCGCAGCACAGGTGGCTGTCGGCGCAAAGGCGCACGTCCACGCCGAGGCGTGTGAGCAGGGCTTCCACGTTGCCGCGGATCTGCTGGCCGTGCTGCAGCGTGCAGGGCGGATGCCAGGCCACGCGTCGGCCATCGCGCGGGACGGCGCCGGCGAGCTTGTGCAGGTCGTCGGTGAAGGCTGGCAGCAGTTCGGAAAGGTCACGCGTCAGCGCCGATACGCGTGCAGCGCGCTCGGCGTATTGGGGATCGTCGCGCAGCAGGTGGCCGTAATCCTTGACCATCGCACCGCAGCCCGATGCCGTCATGACGATGGCCTCGGCGCCGGCTTCGATCTGCGGCCACCATGCGTCGATGTTGGCGCGCATATTGTCGAGGCCGCCCGGATGGTCGCCCGTGTGGAAGCGGATTGCGCCACAGCAGCCGGCCTGGGGCGCGACGATCAATTCCACGCCGAGCTTGTCGAACACGCGTGCCGTGGCGGCATTGATGTTGGGCGACATCGCGGGTTGCACGCAACCGTCGAGCAACAACATCTTGCGTGCGTGGATGTTGCGCGGCCACGTGCCGGGTGCCGTGGGATGCGCCGGCACCTTGTTGCGCAGGGTCTGCGGCAGCATCGGACGAACCAGCTGCCCTAGCTTCAGCGCCGGGCCGAACAGCGCCGGACGCGTCAGCCCTTCACGCAACGCCCAGCGCATCACGCGCTGCCCCAGCGGACGCTGTACACCCTGGGCTTCCAGCCGCTCGTCGACGATCTGCCGGCCGATATCGACCAGCCGGCCATACGTCACGCCAGAAGGGCAGGTCGATTCGCAATTGCGGCAGGTCAGGCAGCGGTCCAGATGCAGCCGCGTGCTTTCGGTCACCGGATTGCCTTCGAGCACCTGCTTCATCAGGTAGATGCGGCCGCGCGGGCCGTCCAGCTCGTCGCCCAGCAACTGGTAGGTGGGGCAGGTGGCCGTGCAGAAACCGCAGTGCACGCATTTGCCGACGATCGATTTGGCTTCTTCGCCCTCGGGCGTGTTGCGCAGGAATTCGGCCAGGGTGGTTTGCATGGTGGGGGATCGTTATATGGGCCTGTGCGTCTGACGTGTTGCGCCGGATCAGAGGCCGTTGTACATGCGTTGCGGATTGAAGATGCCGGCCGGATCGAACGTGGCCTTGAGTCGCTTGTGGATCGCGGCGAGTGGCGTGGCCAGTGGCGTGAATACGCCCACTGACTTGTCGCCATTGCGGAACAGCGTGGCGTGTCCGCCCGCCGCCTGGGCCACTGCGCGGACATGGTCAGCGGAAGCGGCACTATCGTCGGGCGCCAGCCACCAGCGCTGGCCGCCGCCCCATTCCACGAGTTGCGCGCCCGGCAGGTCCAGCGACGGCGTGACAGTGGGCACGGCAATGCGCCACAGCGCGGCGTTGGCATCGTGCGCCGGGCCGAAGAACGGGTGCGTCTGCTCGCGCAAGGCAGACCACAGCAGTTGGGTGTGGCTGTTGTCGACCACCTCGCCGCCCAGGCTGTCGCGCGCCGCGCAGACCGCTGCCGTGGCACCGCTCAATCGCACATGCAGCACGCCGTCATGCCACGCAGAGGCGGCAATCGGCAGCGGCTTGCCGCCCCATTTGTTGAGCTGGTCGATGGCGTCGGCCTGCGACATCACAAAACGCAGCGTGGCATCGTCGAACGGCACGGGCAGCACCTTCAGCGAGACCTCGGTGATGAGGCCAAGCGTACCGAGCGATCCGGCCAGCAGCCGCGAGACATCGTAGCCGGCCACGTTTTTCATGACCTGTCCGCCGAAGTTCAGGATCTCGCCCTGGCCATCCATCAGTTGCGCGCCGAGCACGAAATCGCGCAGCGCCCCCACTGACTGCCTGCGCGGTCCCGACAACCCGGCGGCCACCGCGCCGCCCAGCGTGGCTTCGCTGGCTTGTCCGCGTGCGGCGAAGTGGGGCGGCTCGAAAGCCAGCATCTGGCGCCGCTCGGCCAGCACGTCCTCGATCTCCCGCAGCGGCGTGCCGCAGCGCGCCGTGATCACCAGTTCGGCTGGGTCGTATTCGACGATGCCGCGGTATGCACGGGTGTCGAGCACGTTGCCGGCCAGCGCCTGGCCATAGAAGTCCTTGCTGCCGCTGCCGCGCAGGCGCAGCGGCGTGCGGCTGTCGCCGGCCTGGCGGATCGCATCGCGGAAGACTCCGAGGGTGGCGTCGAGAGTGGCTTGCATGAGGGGCGTGGGTATCGTTATTGGAATGCTTGGGGATCAGCGCCGAGGCCGCTTCGGGGGCGGCGCGTTGTCGAGTGCGCCCTCGAGTTTCGAATCGGACTGATACTCGGGCAGCGCGGTGCCGCAATGCTTGCAATAGTTGGCGTCGGGCTCGTGCCCCTCGGTCAGGCAATGCTCGCAGCAGCGGGTGGTCAACGGCCGCTTGATGATGCTGGCGGCGAGCTCGGCGCCGACGATGCCAGTCGGGAACGCAATGATCCCGTAGCCCAGCAGGATGGTCAGCGACGTGATGAACTGGCCGATCGGTGTGCGCGGCACGATATCGCCGAAGCCCGTCGTGGTCAGCGTGACCACGGCCCAGTACATGCTGAGCGGGATGCTGGTGAAGCCATGCTCGGGCCCTTCCACCACGTACATCACGGTCCCGAGGATCACGGTGATGATGCACACCGTGCCGAGGAACACGAAGATCTTGCGGCGGCTGTTGGACAGCGCCCGGGCCAGGACCTCGGCTTCCTCAAAGTAGACGGTGAGCTTGAGGATCCGGAACACGCGCATCAGGCGCAGCAGGCGCACGTCGATCAGGAACGCCAGTTCGGGCACGAAGAACGAGGCCCACGTGGGCATGATCGAGATGAAATCGATGATGCCGTAGAAGCTGAACACATAGCGCAGCGGGCGTCGCACCACGGACAGCCGCATGATGTACTCGGCCGTGAACAGCAGCGTGAACATCCATTCGAGGACCGTGAACAGCGTGCCGAAGCGCGCGTTGATCCTCGGGATGCTGTCGAGCATCACCACGGCCACGCTGGCCATGATGGCCACGAGCAGAACCACATCGAACAGTCGACCCTGGCGCGTGTCGGCTTCGAAGATGATCGTGTACCAGCGCTGGCGCCAGCCCGATTCGGGTTGGCCCAGACGTTGGCGGTTGAGGGCGTTGAGGTTGCGTTGTGGCATATCGGACGGTTGGGTAACGGAAACACGCGGCACGCCGCTTTCCCGCAACCTTGCCCGGTGGTTCAGAACCGTGGCAGGTCCGGATGCGGCAGCAATCCGCGCCTGACGTGCATCTTGCCGTACTCGGCGCAGCGGGCCAGCGTGGGGATGGCCTTGTCCGGATTCAGCAGCCTGGCCGGGTCAAAGGCGGCCTTCACGCCGAAGAATGCCTCGCGCTCGGCCGTCGAGAACTGCACGCACATCGAGTTGAGTTTCTCCACGCCCACGCCGTGCTCGCCGGTGACCGTGCCACCCAGTTCCACGCAGGTCTCGAGAATGTCGGAACCGAACAGCTCGGCGCGATGCCACTGGTCAACGTCGCCGCCATCGAACAGGATCAGGGGGTGCATGTTGCCATCGCCCGCGTGGAACACGTTGATGCATCGCAAGCTGTACTTCCGTTCCATCTCCTCGATCCGCTTGAGCAGCGTACCGATGTGCTTGCGCGGGATGGTGCCGTCCATGCAGTAGTAGTCGGGCGAGATACGACCCGCCGCCGGGAAGGCGTTCTTGCGGCCGCTCCAGAAGCGCAGGCGCTCCGCCTCGGACTGCGACACCGTGATGCGGGTTGCGCCGGAAGCGCGCAATACCTCGCTCATGCGGCCGATTTCCTCGGCCACTTCCTCGGGCGTGCCGTCCGATTCGCACAGCAGGATTGCGGCGGCGTCGAGGTCGTAGCCCGCCTTGACGAACTCTTCCACGGCAGCCGTGGCGGGGCGATCCATCATTTCCAGACCGGCCGGGATGATGCCGGCGGCGATCACGTCGGCCACGGCGTTGCCGCCTTTTTCCACGTCGTCGAAGCTGGCCATGATGACCTGCGCGAGTTGCGGCTTGGGCACGAGCTTGACCGTGACTTCGGTGACCACGGCGAGCATGCCTTCGGAGCCGATGACGGCGGCCAGCAGGTCAAGTCCCGGCGCATCGGGCGCCTCGGAGCCGAAGACCACCACATCGCCTTCCATCGTCACGCCACGCACGCGCAGCACGTTATGCACCGTCAGGCCGTACTTGAGGCAGTGAACGCCGCCCGAGTTCTCGGCCACGTTGCCGCCGATGGAGCACGCAATCTGCGAGGAAGGATCGGGTGCGTAGTAGAGGCCATGCGCGGCCGCGGCTTCCGAGATGGCGAGATTGCGCACGCCGGGCTGGACCACGGCGGTACGCGAATAAGGATCCACCGACACGATGCGCTTGAACCGCGCCAGCGAGAGCACAAGGCCACCTGCGATTGGCATCGCGCCACCGGACAGGCTCGTGCCCGAACCGCGCGGCACCACCGGCACGCCGAGTTCGTGGCACAGGCGCAGCACGGCGCAGACCTGGGCTTCGGTGTCGGGGAGTACCACGGCGTCGGGCACCTGGCGATACGCGGCCAGGCCATCGCACTCGTAAGGCACGGTGTCCTCGGCTTTCCAGAGGATGGCGGCATCGGGCAGGATTCTGGCGAGCTGTGCCAGCAAGGAGGCGCGACGGGCCTCGGCGGATTCGCCCGCCACGGTTTGTGCGTCTTGCGGTGCGTTCATGGTGACTCCTGTGACGAACCGGGCGCGGCGCATGTACTGCGTGCCTGCGGCCGGGGAGGGGGACGGCCGACTATAGCGCAGCCCACGCGCCGAGCGCACGTCAACGCACATGAATTCGGCACGGCAGGCCGATCAAAATGGTTCATGCCGCGTGGAGAACGCAGCACGCCCGGAGACCTCTTCCAGCGTAGTGGCTGCGCCGCTACCAGTCCAGCCCGAGCAGCCAGTCGATGAACGCGCGCGCTTCGGGCATCAGCGGCGCCTGTTCGCGTTCGACGATGTAGTAGCCGTGCGGCGAGACCGATTCCACATCGAGCATCTTCACCATCTGGCCCGATGCCAGCCACTGCCGCGCCATGCGCTGCCGCACCAGTCCCACGCCCTGGTTGAACACGATAGCCTCCAGCATCAGGCCGATGTCGTTGAACTGCGCACCGGTCTGCGGCTCGGGCCACTCCAGGCCGGCTGTCTCGAACCATGGGCGCCACGGCTCCAGCGGACTGCGCAGCAGCGTCAGATTGTGCAGATCCTGGGGCTTGGTGATCGCGAAGCCGTTCACGCGCTCGTAGTATTCGCGGCCGCACGCCGGGAACACCGGCTCTACCAGCAGCTTCGTGGTCTTGAGGTCGTGGTAGCGCCCGGTGCCGTAGCGGATCTCGACATCGGTGTCCTCTGCCTTCACGTCCAGGAACGGCACGGACAGGTGCAGTTCGAGATCGATGTGCGGCTGCAGCGCCTGGAACTCCGGCAGCCGCGGCACCAGGTGCTGGCGGCCGAACGTGGGCGGGATGGCCACGCGCAGCCGCGTGCGCAGCTTGTTGTATTCGGGGCGCGCAAGTTCGTTGAGGGACTTCAGCGCGTCCTCGACATTGCGGTGGTAGCGCATGCCGGCGGCGGTGAGCCGCAGCGCGGCATTGGAGCGGACGAACAGGTCCTCGCCCCAGAGTTCCTCCAGGTTCTTGATGCGGTGCGAGACCGCGCTCGGCGTGACCGAGAGTTCCTCGGCCGCACGCGCGAAGCTGCCAAGCCGTGCGGCGGATTCGAACGCAATCAGCAGGTGCAGCGGCGGAACACGCTGGAAGACGGATGCCATGGCGCCGGCCTCAGCGCGCGGCGTTGAAGATCTTGCCGGGGTTCAGGATGTGATTCGGATCGAGCGCGTCCTTGATGGCGCGCATCAGATCCAGCGCATCCTCGCCGTGCTCCTGCACGAGGAAACCCATCTTGTGCAGGCCCACGCCGTGCTCGCCGGTGCAGGTGCCGCCCATCGCCAGCGCGCGCTGCACAATGCGCCGGTTGATGTCCTCGGCCTCGGCCATTTCCTCTGGCTTGTCCGGATCGACCAGGATCGCCACGTGGAAGTTGCCGTCGCCGACGTGGCCGACGATCGGGCAGGGCAGCGACGACGCATTGAGATCGCGCTCGGTCTCGGTCACGCAGTCCGCCAGGCGCGAGATCGGCACGCAGACATCGGTCGTCACGGACTTGCAGCCGGGCTTCAGTTGCAGCATGGCGAAGTACGCGGTGTGGCGCGCATTCCAGAGCCGCGAGCGGTCTTCGGGGCGCGTGGCCCATTCGAAGCCCTTGCCACCATGCTCGGCCGCGATTTCCTGCACGGTTTCGGCCTGCTCGCGCACCCCGGCTTCGGTGCCGTGGAATTCGAAGAACAGGTGCGGCGTTTCCGGCAACGTCAGATTGTCGTGGCGGTTGATCGCGCGGATGGCCAGCGCATCGACAAACTCCACACGCGCCACGGGCACGCCAAGCTGAATGGTCTGGATGGTGGCGCGTACGGCATCGCCCATCGCCGGGAACGCGCAGACCGCCGCCGAAATGGCTTCGGGCTGCGGATAGAGCTTCACGGTGACTTCGGTGATGATGCCCAGCGTGCCTTCGCTGCCGATGAACAGGCGCGTCAGGTCGTAGCCGGCCGACGATTTGCGCGCATGGGTGCCGGTGCGAATAACGCGGCCGTCGGCGGTAACCACGGTCAGCGCCAGCACGTTGTCGCGCATCGTGCCGTAACGCACGGCGTTGGTCCCCGAGGCCCGCGTGGCACACATGCCGCCCAGCGAGGCATCGGCGCCAGGATCGATGGGGAAGAACAGGCCGGTGTCCTTGATTTCCTGGTTCAGCTGCTTGCGCGTGACGCCCGGTTGCACGGTCACGGTCAGATCCTCGGGCTGCACGGCCAGCACGCGGTTCATCTGCGAAAGATCGAGGCTCACGCCGCCCGCCACGGCCAGCAGATGGCCTTCGAGCGAGGAGCCCGCGCCATAGGGAATCAGCGGCACGTTGTGCGCGTTGCAGAGCCGGGCGACCTCGGCCACTTCCTCGGTGGAGTGTGCAAACACCACGGCATCGGGCAGGGCGGGGGCAAAGGGCGATTCGTCGCGCCCGTGGTGCTCGCGTACCCCATTCGAGGTCGTGAACCGGTCGCCAAAGCGGGTGGTCAGGGCATCGGCCAGCTCGGACGGAAACGGTCGGCGCGCCAGCGCGGCGGCAGGGGTGGGGTGGTTCATGCGGGTCTCCGGCGGGGCCGTTCGGCTCTGTATGCAAGGGAATGCCCGCTATTCTACGACTCCCCCACGGCGTGCGCGTCACCTGCCAGCCCGGCAATTTGCAGCCGACGGCCGATCAGCGGTCAATCCGGGCGCGAAGCGCGCCATAATTGCGCCACTTTCTGATAACCATCACAACCGACACCAAGGAGACCGGCATGGGCAACCGCCTGTCGAAGATTGCCACGCGCACCGGTGACGCTGGCACCACGGGCCTGGGCGATGGCACCCGCGTGGGCAAGAACAGCCTGCGCATCGCCGCCATTGGCGACGTGGACGAGCTGAACAGCCATATCGGCGTGCTGCTGGCCGAGGACGGCCTGCCGCCGGACGTGAGCAGCGCGCTGCTCCACATCCAGCATGACCTGTTCGATTTGGGCGGCGAGCTGTCGATTCCCGGCTACACGCTGCTGCAGGCGCCTCAGGTGGCGCAGCTCGACGAATGGCTGGAGCATTACAACGCCGCGCTGCCCCGGCTGGCGGAGTTCATCCTGCCAGGCGGAAGCCGGACTGCCGCGCAGGCCCATGTCTGCCGCACCGTGTGCCGCCGCGCCGAGCGCGCGCTGGTGGACCTGGGCGCCACTGAACCGCTCAACGACGCGCCGCGCCAGTACCTGAACCGGCTGTCCGACCTGCTCTTCGTGCTGTCCCGGGTGTTGAACCGCGCTGCCGGCGGTACCGACGTGCTGTGGCAGCGGGAGAGAAAGTCCTGATTAGTGACGTTTGAATTACTTTCAAGCGAAATGGGGTGAGGGCGCCATAAGCCGAGAAAATTACTCGGAATTGCGGATTACGCCCTTGAAATGGCCTCGACCGGCCACATTTCGCACTCAGGTTGAATTGCAGTCCCTGACGAGAGACAGGGCTCAATAGGAGAGAACACTATGGGTAAGATCATCGGTATCGACCTCGGTACCACAAATAGCTGCGTCGCGATTCTGGAAGGCAACGCCCCGAAGGTCATCGAGAACGCCGAAGGCACTCGCACCACCCCCTCGATCATCGCCTACATGGAAGATGGCGAGATCCTGGTTGGCGCACCCGCCAAGCGCCAGGCCGTCACGAATCCGCGCAACACGCTGTACGCCGTGAAGCGCCTGATTGGCCGCAAGTTCGAAGAGAAGGAAGTCCAGAAGGACATCGGCCTGATGCCGTACGCCATCGTCAAGGCCGACAACGGCGACGCATGGGTAGGCGCGCGTGACCAGAAGCTGGCACCGCCGCAGGTATCCGCCGAAGTGCTGCGCAAGATGAAGAAGACCGCCGAGGACTACCTGGGCGAGCCGGTGACCGAAGCCGTGATCACGGTGCCGGCCTACTTCAACGACTCGCAGCGCCAGGCCACCAAGGATGCTGGCCGCATCGCCGGTCTGGAAGTCAAGCGGATCATCAACGAGCCGACGGCTGCCGCACTGGCATTCGGCCTGGACAAGAACGAGAAGGGCGACCGCAAGATCGCCGTGTATGACCTCGGCGGCGGTACGTTCGACATCTCGATCATCGAGATCGCGGACGTGGACGGCGAGAAGCAGTTTGAAGTGCTGTCGACCAACGGCGATACGTTCCTGGGCGGCGAAGACTTCGACCAGCGCATCATCGACTACATCATTGCCGAGTTCAAGAAGGAACAGGGCGTGGATCTGTCGAAGGACGTGCTGGCCCTGCAGCGCCTGAAGGAAGCCGCTGAAAAGGCCAAGATCGAACTGTCGAGCGCGCAGCAGACCGAGATCAACCTGCCGTACATCACGGCCGATGCCTCGGGTCCCAAGCACTTGAACCTGAAGATGACGCGCGCCAAGCTCGAATCGCTGGTGGAAGAACTGATCACGCGCACGATCGAACCGTGCCGCACCGCGATCAAGGATGCCGGCGTCAAGGTCAGCGACATCGACGACGTGATCCTGGTGGGCGGCATGACGCGTATGCCCAAGGTGCAGGAGCAGGTGCGCGACTTCTTCGGCAAGGAAGCCCGCAAGGACGTGAACCCGGACGAAGCCGTGGCCGTGGGCGCTGCTATCCAGGGTTCGGTGCTGTCGGGTGACCGTACCGACGTGCTGCTGCTGGACGTGACGCCGCTGTCGCTGGGTATCGAGACGCTTGGTGGCGTGATGACCAAGATGATCACCAAGAACACGACCATCCCGACCAAGCACGCCCAGGTCTTCTCCACCGCCGACGACAACCAGCCGGCCGTGACGATCAAGGTGTTCCAGGGCGAGCGCGAGATGGCCAGCGGCAACAAGCTGCTGGGCGAGTTCAACCTGGAAGGCATTCCGCCGTCGCCGCGCGGCACGCCCCAGATCGAGGTCGCGTTCGACATCGACGCCAACGGCATCTTGCACGTGGGCGCCAAGGACAAGGCCACCGGCAAGGAAAACCGCATCACGATCAAGGCGAACTCGGGTCTGTCGGAAGACGAGATCCAGCGCATGGTCAAGGACGCCGAAGCCAACGCCGAGGAAGACAAGAAGGCCCGCGAGCTGGCTGACGCTCGCAACCAGGCCGATGGTCTGATCCACTCGACCCGCAAGGCGCTGACCGAGCATGGCGACAAGCTCGAAGCCGGCGAGAAGGAAAAGATCGAAGCTGCGATCAAGGAACTGGAAGACGCCGCACGCGGCGGCGACAAGGCCGAGATCGATGCCAAGGTCGCTGCGCTGTCGGAAGTCAGCCAGAAGCTGGGCGAGAAGGTCTACGCCGACATGCAGGCGCAGGCGGGTGAAGCCGGTGCCGCAGGCGCTGCCGGTGCAGCCGGCGCCCAGCAACAGGCGCAGCCGCAGGACGATAACGTCGTGGACGCCGAGTTCAAGGAAGTGAACGACAAGAAGTAAGCGGGAGGGGGCGGCGGCGCGGGTGATGCCGGCGCCGCTGCCCGTCCCGACGCCGGGCGACGGTGGTCTGACTTGCGGTGAAAACCACGGTCGGACACCGCGCTCGGCTTTTTTGCTTATCGCGCGGCGGGGTTTCAAGGCCCGCCGGGCCCATCAGGTATGAGCCACCATGGCAAAACGTGACTACTACGAAGTGCTCGGGGTAGGCAAGGACGCGAGCGACGACGAGTTCAAGAAGGCTTATCGCAAGCTCGCGATGAAGTACCACCCGGACCGTAATCCGGACAACAAGGAAGCCGAAGAGAAATTCAAGGAGGTCAAAGAGGCCTACGAGATGCTCTCGGACCCCGAGAAGAAGGCGGCCTACGACCAGTACGGCCATGCCGGCGTGGACCCGAACATGGCCGGCGGCTTCGGCGCGGGCGGTTTCGGCAACGGCGGCTTTGCCGAGGCATTCGGCGATATCTTCGGCGACATCTTCGGTCAGCAGGCTGGCGGTGGACGTCGCGGCAACGGTCCGCAAGCCTATCGCGGCGCCGACCTGCGCTACAGCATGGAAATCTCGCTGGAGCAGGCCGCACACGGCCACGAGGCGCAGATCCGCGTGCCGCACTGGGACGACTGCGAACACTGCCACGGCAACGGCGCCGAGCCGGGTTCGTCGGTGGAGACCTGCCCGACGTGTAATGGCGTGGGTCAGGTACGCGTGTCGCAGGGCTTCTTCACGATGCAGCAGACCTGCCCGAAGTGCCACGGCAGCGGCAAGTTCATTCCCAAGCCGTGTACCAAGTGCCATGGCCAGGGCAAGCTGAAGTCGCAGAAGACCCTTGAGGTCAAGATCCCGGCTGGTATCGATGAAGGCATGCGTATTCGGTCATCGGGTAACGGCGAGCCGGGCATCAACGGCGGCCCCCCGGGCGACCTGTACGTCGAAGTCCACATCAAGCAGCACGAGGTCTTCGAGCGCGATGGCGACGACCTGCACTGCCAGATGCCGATCTCCTTCGCATCCGCGGCACTGGGCGGCGACATCGAGGTGCCCACGCTGAACGGACGGGTCAGCTTCCCGGTGCCGGAAGGCACCCAGGCCGGCAAGACGTTCCGCCTGCGCGGCAAGGGCATCAAGGGCGTACGCTCGGGCTATCCGGGCGACCTGTACGTGCATGTGAACGTGGAAACGCCGATCAAGCTGACCGACGCGCAGAAGGAACTGCTGCGCCAGTTCGATCGCTCGGTACACGATGGCGGCTCGCGCCACAGCCCGCAAGAGCAATCCTGGCTGGACAAGGTGAAGGGGTTCTTCAGCTGATCGCGCACTGCTGCGAACGATGAAACCGGCTACGTGATAAACGTGGCCGGTTTTTTTATGTATTGTGGGTGTTTGAAAGGCTGGCCCTCTCCCCCGCCCCTCTCCCGCTAGCGGGAGAGGGGAGAAAACCGATGGCATTCGAATCGCCGTGGGTTCGCTCCCCTCTCCCGCTGTGCGGGAGAGGGGCTGGGGGGAGGGCCAGCGTTCGAATCACCAACCACGCCTGAACCCGTTTGCAAACGACCCCCTTCGTCCTCCTCGACGACGCCCACGCCCCCGGCGTAGCCGCCTCGCGCCTCTACACCGACTTCGTTCGCGAGGATCGCGTCCAGCCCGGTGCCGACACCGCCACACTCGACATCCTGCTCGATGCAGGCTGGCGTGCGGGCCTCCACGTCACGCTGTTCGCCCCTTATGAATTTGGCGGCGCGCTGGTCGGTGCGCCGGTGCATGTCGGTGATGACCTGCCGTTCCACGATGGCGCGCTGCGCCTGCTGTGGTTCCGCAACCTGTCGATGCTCGACGCGAGCCAGGCGGCCCAGTGGGTCGACGAACGTGCGGCGTCCGGCCCCGCTGGCGCCATCGACATCGCCGGCAACTTGACCTCGCAGCAGTACGCCGATGCCATCGCCCGCATCCACGCCTACATCGAGGCCGGCGATACCTATCAGGTCAATTTCACGCAGCGTCTTCGATTCGGCACATTCGGTGATCCGGTGGCGTTCTATGCGGCGCTGCGTGCCGCGCAGCCGGTCCCGTTCGGTGTGCTGGCGCAGTTGCCCGGTGACGAATGGGTGCTGTCGCTATCGCCCGAGTTGTTCGTGGCACACGATGGCGAAGGACATCTCGTCGCGCGTCCGATGAAAGGCACCGCGCCACGTTCAGGCGACGCGCAGCAGGATGGGCAGGCCGCGAAGGCGCTGGCCGCCGACGCCAAGAATCGCGCCGAGAACGTGATGATCGTCGATCTGCTGCGCAACGACCTGGGCCGTGTCGCTGTCCCGGGGAGCGTGGCCGTGCCCGATCGGTTCGTCGTAGAGCCATTCGGCCGCGTGTTGCAGATGACCTCGACGGTGACGGCCACCGCGCGCCCGGCCACGACGTTCGGCGAACTGATGCAGGCACTGTTCCCCTGCGGCTCGATCACGGGTGCGCCGAAGCGTCGCACCATGCAGATCATCGCCGAGTTGGAAGACTCGCCGCGTGGCCTCTATACCGGTTCGATTGGCTGGCTTGATGCGCCATCGGACAGCATGCCGCTTGGTGCCTTCGGCATGTCCGTTGCCATCCGCACGCTGGTGCTGGGTGCAGCGAATCCCGAGGGTTTGCGTCGCGCCGAGATGGGCGTCGGCGGCGGCATCGTCCATGACAGCGTGGCCGATGACGAGTTTGCCGAGTGCGGCTGGAAAGCCCGCTTCCTGACGCTGCACGACCCTGGTTTCACGTTGTTCGAAACGATGCACGCATGCGATGGCGACGTGCGACATGCCGAGCGGCATCTGCAGCGAATCGCGACATCGGCTCGTGCATTCGGATTTGCGCTCGATATGCCGGCCGCGCGCGCCGCACTGCAAGCCGAAGCGGCACGCCTCGGCAATGGCGACTGGCGACTGCGGATGAGCCTCGACAAACGCGGCACGCTCACCTTCGCACATGGCGCGTTGGTAGCCTTGCCCGATGGCGTCGTAGCGGTGGAACTCGCAACGCAACGACTGCCGGTCTCAGATGTCCTGCGCCGACACAAGCTCAGCGCACGCGCCACCTACGACGCCGGCTGGCAAACCGCCGAACAACACGGCGCGTTCGACGCGCTGTTCTTCAACACGCGCGACGAACTGCTCGAAGGCGGCCGATCATCGGTATTCGTCAAGGTGGATGGTCAGTGGATGACGCCACCGTTGTCGGCGGACATCCTGCCCGGCGTCATGCGCGCGGTGGTGCTGGAAGAGGGCGATGCACTGATCGATGGACCTGTGGTTGAGGCAACGATCACGCGGGAGATGGTGCTGCGGGCAGAGGAGGTGGTGGTGGTGAATGCGCTGCGGGGGGTGATGGGGGCCACCTTGCGCATCCCGCGCTGATTGTTGTCTCCCCTCTCCGACAAGTGGGAGAGGGGAGCGAAATCCCGAATGGGGATTCAACAATCAAGCCGCAAACGTATGCTCCACCGCCGGAAAACTTCCGTCCTTCACCGCTGCCACATACGCGCGCACCGCCGCTTCGATTGACGTCTGCCCGTCCATGAAGTTGCGTACGAACTTGGCCTTGCGGCCAGGGTAGATGTTCAGCATGTCCTGCAGCACCAGCACCTGGCCCGTGCAGTCCACACCGGCACCGATGCCGATGGTCGGCACGGTCAGCAACTCGGTCACTTCGCCTGCCACCTTGGCTGGCACGGCTTCCATCAGCACCACCTGGGCACCGGCCTGTTGCAGCGCCAGTGCATCGCGCTTGAGTTGCGCGGCACCGGCCTCGGTCTTGCCCTGCACCTTGAAGCCGCCAAACGCGTGCACCGACTGCGGCGTCAGGCCGATGTGTGCGCACACCGGAATGCTGCGCTCGACGAGGAACTTCACGATGGGCGCAGCCCATTCCCCGCCTTCGATCTTCACCATCTGCGCGCCCGCGCGCATCAGTGCGGCGGCACTCTCGAACGCCTTCTCGGGCGTGGGGTACGTGCCGAAGGGCAGGTCCGATACCAGCAGCGCGGTCTGGTTGCCGCGCGCCACGCACTCGGTGTGATAGACCATGTGATCGAGCGTGACCGGCAGCGTGGTCTGCTGGCCCTGCATCACGTTGCCGAGCGAGTCGCCGACCAGGATCATTTCAACGCCACAGTAGTCGAGCAATGCGGCGAAGCTGGAGTCGTACGCGGTCAGCATGACGATCTTTTCGCCGGCGTCGCGCATGGCCTGCAGTTTCGGGGCGGTGATGGTCTTGCGGGAGGGTTCGAGGAGGTAACTCATGGCAGTGCCCGTAGGAGTGGCGGCCAGGTTGTACGCCGGAATGTGCGGAAGGTGCGCACCGGCGGCGGCCGTTGTCGTTATCGTATGGTGCTGCAGCGACTCAGGACGCAGCGAGATTCAGGAAGGCTCTGCGGCCCCGCATGTTCTCGATGCGCGACAGTAGTGTACGGAAATCACCGTCGTTGTCCACCGGATTGAAGTGCGCGGTATCGACGATCATGACGGGCGCGTCATCGTATGTGTGGAACATCTCGCCGTAGGCATCGGTGAGCCGTTGCAGATACTGTTCCTCGATGCCGGTTTCGCCTGGCAGGCCCCGGCGCGCAATGCGCTCGCGCAGCAGCGACGGCGTGGCCTGCAACATGATGACAAGGTCCACGCGCTGCGTCGGCACTTGCAGCCGTGCCGCCAGCGTGTCGTAGAGCGCCAACTCGTCGGCTTCGAGCGTCAGCGACGCATAAAGACGGTCTCGCGGATACAGGAAATTGCCGATCATCCGATGGCCGGCAAGCATTGCCGCATGCCACTGCTGAAGCTGGGTGGCGCGCTGATTCAGGCAGGACAGTTGCATGGCCAGCGCATAGCGCTGCGGCTCGCGATAGTAGCGTTCCAGGAATGGATTATGGCGCGCACCATCGGGCAGTTCGCCGGCGCGCAGCGTTTGCGCCAGGCGCTGGGCCAGCGCTGTCTTGCCCGATCCGATCGGGCCTTCCACGACGATGCGGCGCAGATGGTCGAGCATGGTTCAGATGCTCCGTGGCGTAGCGCGAGTGAGGCGTCTCACGACGCCGTGCCGCCTTCCTGCAGCCGCGTGCATTTGCATGAGGAAAGCTTCTCGATGCGCTGATTGCTGACGTTAGCGACAAAATCGGCGGCGCGGCCACGGCCTGGAATTTCGAGCGCGGCATCGAGTTCCAGCAGCGGCACGAGCACGAAGGCGCGCTCGGTGATGCGAGGGTGCGGCACAGTCAGTGTCTCGGTATCGATCGAGACATCGCCGAACAGCAACAGGTCGAGGTCCAGCGTGCGGGGCGCGTTATGAAACGGGCGCTCGCGGCCGAACTGGTCCTCGATGTGGTGACAGATGCGCAGCAGTTGCGCCGCCGTGAACGTCGTCTCGACCTTCACTACGGCATTGCAGTAGTCGTTGCCCGTGGCATCGACCGGCGCGGTCCGATAGAACGAGGACCGGGCGGCCACCGTGATGCCGACCTGCTGGGCCAGGCACACGATGGCGTCTTTCAGCGCCTGGCGCGTATCGCCCATATTGGCGCCAATGCCGATGAAGGCAAGCGTCATGTTATTCCTCCGGCTGGGCGCGGCGTGACCCCTCCGCGGCCTGGTCGCCGTCGGCAGAATCCGCCCCGCTGCGGGAAGACACTGTATCTGATTTCCGGGGACTCCGCCGACGGCGCCGTTTGCGTGCCGGCGCTTCGCCTTCCACCTCGTCCGCCATCTCCGGACCCCCTGCGTCCACGGCCTTGTTGCCCTTGCCACGTGCAGGCTTCACCGACTGGATCAGCGCCTCGCGCTCGTCCGGCGGCGAGTTCTGGAAATCGGTCCACCACTGGCCCAGTTCAGCCGGCTGTTCGCCAGCCTCGCAGCGCAGCTGCAGGAAGTCGTAGCCGGCACGGAAGCGCGGCGATTCGAGCAGGCGGAACGGCATGCGGCCCACGCGCTTCTCGAAGCGCGGCTGCATGCCCCAGATGTCGCGCATGTCGGTCACGAAGCGGCGCTGGATGGCCAACTGGCCGGTCTGCTTTTCCAGCACCATGTCCATGGCCGTATTCAGCGCGGCGATCGGATGCTCGCCGCCTTCGCGCAGCTTGGTCCAGCGCTGCAGCACGTGGTGCCACAGCAGCGACGCGAACAGGAAGCCCGGCGAAACCGGCTTGCCGGCCTGTACGCGACGGTCGGTGTTATCCAGGGCAAGCTGCACGAAGCGCTGGCCCATCGGTTGCTCGATCGCTACATCCAGCAGCGGCAGCAGGCCCTTGTGCAGGCCAGCCTTGCGCAGCTCCTGCAGCGATGCCCAGGCGTGGCCGGACATCAGCAGCTTCAGCATCTCGTCGAACAGGCGCGCGCTCGGCACGTTATGGATCAGCGGCGCCAGTTCGGCGATGGGCACGCGCGTATCTTCATCGATGCCGAAACCGGTCTTGGCCGCAAAGCGCACCACGCGCAGCATGCGCACGGGATCTTCGCGATAGCGCGTGACCGGATCACCGATCATGCGCAGCGTCTTCGCGCGGATGTCTTCCATGCCGTGATGGTAGTCATGCACGGTCTGCGCGGCCGGATCGTAGTACATCGCGTTGATCGTGAAATCGCGGCGTTCGGCGTCCTCGGCCTGCGAGCCCCAGACGTTGTCGCGCAGCACACGGCCGCTGGCGTCGATCGCATGCGTCTTGGTGTCGAGCTCGGCGCGCTTCAGGCGGCGGCCTTCGGGCAGCGTCTCGCTGGCCACGGCATCCACAAGGGCGCGGAACGTCGAGACTTCGATGATTTCCTGGTCGCGTCCGCCGTAGAACGTCACGTGCACGATCTGGAAGCGGCGGCCGATGATGCGCGAGCGGCGGAACAGCGCCTGTACCTGATCGGGCGTGGCGTTGGTCGCCACGTCGAAATCCTTGGGCTTGATGCCGAGCAGCAGATCGCGGACGGCGCCGCCCACGATGAAGGCCTGGTAGCCGGCCTGCTGGAGCGTGGACGTAACCTTGACCGCGTTGCGCGAGATCAGCGTGGGGTCGATACGATGTTCGTCCACACCGACCACGCGCGGCGTATGGGCGCGGCCGATGCGGCGCTGCTTGGGGCCCGGCTTGCCGAGCAGCCGGTTGATGAGCTTCTTGATCACGTCAGAACAGGTCCATGATGCGCCAGCCGGCCTCGGCTGCGCGGTTGCGCAGGCGATCGTCAGGGTTGGCGGCCACCGGCTCGCTGACGATTTCCAGCAGCGGGAGGTCGTTGGCCGAATCGCTGTAGAACGTAGTGGTGCCGAAGTCTTCCCACTTGGCGCCCAAACTCTTCAGCCAGCTGTTGACGCGCGTGATCTTGCCTTCGCGGAAGCTCGGTACGCCGAACACTTCGCCCGTGAAGGGGCTCTCCGGCTTGCCGTCGAGCGTGGCGGGTTCGGTGGCGATCAGGTGCTTGATACCGAACGCCTGGGCGATCGGGGCGGTGACGAAGCTGTTGGTGGCAGTCACCACGGCGCACAGGTCGCCCGCTTCCAGGTGCTTGTACACCAGGGCCTTGGCCTGCGGCGTGATGACGGGCTCGATGACCTCGTGCATGAAGCGCACACGCCACTGGTCCAGGCGATCGCGCGGATTGGCAGCCAGCGGGGCCAGCGCAAAACGCAGGAATTCCTGGATATTGAGCGTGCCAGCCTTGTATTGGCTATAGAACTCGTCGTTCTTGCGACGATAGGATTCCTCGTCGACGACGCCCATGCGGACCAGGAAGCGGCCCCATTCATGGTCGCTATCGGTCGGGATCAGGGTGTGGTCGAGGTCAAACAGTGCCAGATTCATGGGGCGCGATTTTACATTAAGGTGCAACAGGCGGGCGGGTTGTCCCGGCGCAGGTGGGGAGCGGGTTTCGTGCCAGCATGCCGGATAAGGGCGCTGGCGGACATCTACTCGCGAAATTCGGCAAACATCTCCCGAAGCAGCGGCAGTGTCACGGCGCGCTTGCGCTCCAGCGCGTACATGTCGAGGGCGTCCAGCAGGGCCATCAGGCTGGGCATGTCGCGATAGTGGCGCGTGACGAGCCAGTGCGGAATTTCCGGCGCGAGCTGGAGCCCGCGCTCGCGCGCCGCCTGGACAAGGGCGGCCATCTTGTCATCGTCAGACAGCGATTCGAGCTGATAGACCAGCCCCCAGCCCAGCCGGGTGCGCAGGTCCTCACGCACGGGCATGGCACGTGGCGCCAGGTTCCCCGCCACCACGATCGCACAGCGCACATGCGCCCGTACTTCGTTGTAGAGCGAGAACACGGCGATCTGGCGCGCTTCGTCCAGTAATTCCACATCGTCCACCGTATACAACTGGCATGACGGGTCGAAGATGAAATCGGACAGCGCGTGGTGCGGACTCAGGTAGCGGCAGTTCAGGCCGCCATGCAGCGCGGCGTCGCACACGGCATGCAGCAGGTGGGTGCGGCCCGAACCCGCCTCGCCCCACAGGTAGAAGAGGCGGTCATGGGCCTGCTCGCGCGCCACGAGGCCGGGCAGCTCGCGCAGCCGCTGCACGGGTTCCCGGTTGGCGGCCACGAAGAAGTTCTCGAACGTGGACGGCGGAGGGCTGCCCAGTTCGAGTGACAACTGCTTGTGGGAGGGTCGCAAAGACATGGCGCGCGTGACTGGGGCGAATTAAGTCAAAAACTTCAAATAGGGCGAAAAGGTGGCTTCAGCCGTGACTTTGGCGTACGCGGGGCAGGGCTGGCGGTGTGGCACTGGTCGCCGGGAGCCTGTATCCGTTAAAATCGCGATTTTACTGGAGTCGCGCCCTCGATCCGCGCCCGATTCGCCTCAATGGCATCGGAGTGTGATTAATTGGTGATGATTTCAGCACTTCACCCTCCTCAAAGACAAGCAGGTTCTCATGAGCGCATCCCCGACCGCCGGCCAGGCAGGCCTTTCCTACCGCGATGCCGGTGTTGACATCGAAGCCGGCGACGCCCTGGTCGACCGTATCAAGCCGTTTGCCAAGCGCACCATGCGCGAAGGCGTGATGGCCGGCATCGGCGGGTTCGGCGCGCTGTTCGAACTGTCGAAGAAGTTCCAGGAGCCGGTGCTGGTCTCGGGCACCGACGGCGTGGGCACCAAGCTCAAGCTGGCGTTCCAACTGAACCGCCACGACACCGTGGGCCAGGATCTCGTGGCGATGAGCGTCAACGACATCCTCGTGCAGGGCGCCGAGCCGCTGTTCTTCCTGGACTACTTTGCCTGTGGCAAGTTGGACGTGGACACCGCCGCCACCGTGATCCAGGGCATCGCCCATGGTTGCGAACTGGCCGGCTGCGCGCTGATCGGCGGCGAAACCGCTGAAATGCCGAGCATGTATCCGGACGGCGAATACGACCTGGCCGGTTTCGCGGTCGGCGCCGTGGAAAAGAAGAAGATCATCGACGGTTCGACGATCCAGCCGGGCGACGTGGTGCTGGGCCTGGCCTCGTCGGGTGCGCATTCGAACGGTTACTCGCTGGTGCGCAAGATCCTCGACGTGGCCAAGCCGGACCTGAACGCCGACTTCCACGGTCAGCGCCTGCAGGACGCCATCATGGCGCCGACGCGCATCTACGTGAAGCCGCTGCTGTCGCTGATCGAAACCCTGCCGGTCAAGGGCATGGCCCACATCACCGGCGGCGGCCTGACCGAAAACGTGCCGCGCGTGCTGGCCGACAACCTGACCGCTGTCATCAAGAAGGACGCCTGGACGCTGCCGCCGCTGTTCCAGTGGCTCCAGCAACAAGGCAACGTGGCCGACGCCGAAATGCACCGCGTGTTCAACTGCGGCATCGGCATGGTCGTGATCGTGGCCAAGGAAGACGCCGAACGCGCGATTCGCCATCTGCAAGCCGCTGGTGAAGCGGTATGGCAGATCGGTGCGATCGAGGCTCGCGCCGAAGGGCAGGCGCAGACCGTCGTAGTCTGATTGTGTTTTTCCCCTCTCCCTCTGGGAGAGGGGCAGGGGAGAGGGCAGGCGGTTACGCTACGAGAAAGCTCGTCAAGCACGACGCGCTGGCCCTCTTCCCCAACCCCTCTCCCGCCGTGCGGGAGAGGGGAGCACACCCAGGGGTCGATTTAACTCACCACCCCGCCGCCCGCCCCACCTCCGCAACATAGTCCCCCCGCAGACAATCCACGCTGACGCGCTCCGGCGTGCTCCGCAACCACGTCAGTTGACGCTTGCACAGTTGCCGCGTGGCCGCGATGCCGCGTTCGCGCATCGTCGCATAGTCGCAATCCCCATCGAGATATTCCCAGACCTGCCGGTAGCCGACGCAACGCATCGACGGTAGCCCGAGGTGCAGGTCGCCCCGTGCGCGCAGACGTTCCACTTCGGCGATCAAGCCACCGGAGAGCATTGCGTCGAAACGTTCGGCAATCCGCGCGTGTAGCACGGCGCGGTCCGAGGGTTCGAGGGCGATGACGCGGAAGCGTGAATCGGCGGCGCCCGTGAAGGTGCGGGCATCTGCCTGGCGCGCCAGCAGTGCCGACATCGGTTGCCCGCTCAGGCGATGGATCTCCAGCGCGCGCTGGATGCGCTGCGCATCGTTGGGTGCGAGCCGCGCGGCGGTGACCGGATCTACCTCGGCCAGCATCGCATGCAGCGCTGGCCAGCCACGCTCGGCAGCCAGCGCATCGAGTTCGGCGCGCACGGCGGGGTCAGCTTGCGGCAGGTCGTTCAGGCCCTGCGTCAGCGCCTTGTAATAGAGCATCGTCCCGCCGACGATCAACGGCGTGCGGCCACGCGCGCGAATCTCGACAATCAGGCGCTCGGCATCGGTCACGAATTGCGCGGCCGAGTAGCTCTCCAGCGGATCAATGATGTCGATCAGGTGGTGCGGCGCGCTGGCGAGTTCGGCAGGTGTGGGCTTGGCGGTGCCGATATCCATCTCACGATAGACCAGCGCCGAATCCAGGCTGATGATTTCGACCGGCGTGCGCGCGGCCAGCGCCAGCGCGGCGGCCGTCTTGCCGGAGGCCGTCGGCCCGAGCAGGCAGACGACGGGCGGGAATTCAGAAGACTGCGATGACATGGAGGATTACTGGCCGCGCAGGAACAGGCGGTCCAGTTCGGTGACCGTGAGTTGTACCCAGGTGGGACGTCCGTGATTGCACTGGTCGGCGCGCTCGGTCTGTTCCATCTGGCGCAGCAGCGCGTTCATTTCTTCGACGGTCAGCTTGCGATTGGCGCGCACGGCGCTGTGGCAGGCCAGCGTGGCCAGCAGTTCGTTCTGGCGCTCGGCCAGCACGCGCGAGCCACCGAATGACTGCAAGTCACGCAGCACATCGCGCGCGAGCGCTTCGGCATCGGCCTGCTTGAGCAGCGCCGGAATGGCCCGCACGGCCAATGTCGTGGGTGACACCGGTGCGATGTCGAAGCCGAGCAACTGCAGCGTTTCCTGATGTTCCTCGGCGGCGCCGATTTCCACCGGGTTGGCGGGCAGCGTGACCGGAATCAGCAGTGGCTGCACGGCGAGCTCGCGCGCATCGAGACCGGCCTTGATCTGTTCGTAGAGGATGCGTTCGTGCGCGGCGTGCATGTCCACCAGTACCAGTCCGCGCGCATTCTGCGCCAGCACGTAGATGCCGTGCAGCTGGGCGATGGCATAGCCGAGCGGGTGGTCGCCTTCTTCCCCATCTTCATCGACGGGCAATCCCGACGGACGCTCGGGCAGACGGTCGAGCAGGCTGGGCGGCGCATCGGCACGGGCTGCCTCGGCATCTGCCAGCCACGCTGGCCGTTGCGAGGAAGGTTCCCATGAGCGGGCGACTGGTGATCCATCACCCGAGGTGGCGTCACGCACCATGCCCAGGTAGGCCTGGCGTGGCTGGGCAATGCCAAGTTCGCTCTGCCGGCCAGCGGAGTAGTTGATCCATTGTGGCGCGGCGCCCGGCACGCCACCCGCTGGCTTGGCCGTTGGCGACAGCCCAGCACCATCGCCAGTATCCGAATGCAGGCTGTCGCCAACTTCGCCAGCCTGGCGTGCCAGGCAACGCTGCACGGCGTGGTAGACAAACTGGTGGACGGCGCGCGATTCGCGGAAGCGGACCTCGATCTTCGACGGGTGCACGTTCACATCGACCAGTTCGGGTGGCAGGTCCAGGCAGAGCACGTACGAGGGAAAGCGGTCTCCGTGGAGCACGTCCTGATAGGCGCTGCGCACGGCGTGGTTCAGCAGCTTGTCGCGCACGAACCGGCCGTTGACGAAGAAATACTGCTGGTCCGGCCTGCCGCGCGAAGCGGTAGGCAGCCCGGCGAAACCATAGATGTGCAGCGCGTCGGCCAATTCATCGAGCGGCAAACGGGCACGCGCAAAATCGGCGCCCAGCACCTGCGCGGTACGCGTTGCCACATCGCCGGCATTCCAGTGTTCGAGCGGCTTGCCGTTGTGGTGAACGGAGATCGTGACATCGGGCCTGGCAAGCGCCACGCGTCGGATCATCTCCAGGCAATGCCCGACCTCGGTCTGTTCCGTTTTCAGAAACTTCCTACGCGCGGGCGTATTGAAGTACAGGTGCTGCACATCGATCATCGTCCCGACACCACCAGAAGCCGGTTGCAGATGGCCGGTATCGGCGCTGATCTGCGTGGCGTGTGCGGCATCGGCCGTGCGGCTGGTCAGGACGAGGTGCGAGACCGAGGCGATCGACGCCAACGCCTCACCACGGAAACCGAGTGTCAACACCGATTCGAGTTCGTCGAGCGAGGCGATCTTGCTGGTGGCGTGCCGCATCAGCGCAACGGGCAGTTCATCGGCAGGAATGCCGCAGCCGTTGTCGGTGATGACGATGCGCCGCACGCCGCCTTCTTCCAGCCGGATGCCGAGCTGGGTGGCGCCTGCGTCGAGTGCGTTTTCAAGCAGTTCCTTCACCACCGAGGCCGGACGTTCCACCACTTCGCCGGCGGCGATCTGGCTGATCAGCTGATCGGGCAGGGGACGGATAGGCCGGCCGGGTTGCGCGGTGCGCAAGGCGTTACTGGAGGTGGGGGTGGCGGCGGAAAGCTCGGGGCGGGCGGCGTCGGCAGGCATGCGGGCGATTATACGTGCGGCCGGACACGTTTTCGGCACACTCATTACGGTTCCGTAACGGCAGCCAAATTTGGCTCTTGTATGATGTCAGCCATTCATTGAAGGGGACACACCGTTGGATACTGTATTGCACCTGATGGACATGATTCTTCATGTCGACAAGTTTCTGGGCCAGTTCGTGTTGGACTACGGCGTATGGGTGTACGGCATTCTGTTTGCCATCGTTTTCGCCGAAACCGGCCTCGTGGTGCTGCCGTTCCTGCCAGGTGATTCGCTGCTGTTCATCGCGGGAGCCATGTGCGCGACGGGCGCGATGAACGAGTGGGCACTTTCCGGACTGCTCTTCGCTGCAGCTGTCATCGGCAACACGGTCAACTATTTTGTGGGCAGCTGGATCGGGCCGAAGGTGTTCGACCAGCACTGGCGCTTCCTGGATCAGCGTGCGCTGCGCAAGACACATGATTTCTACGAACGTCACGGCGGAAAGACGCTGGTGATGGCGCGTTTCCTCCCGATCGTGCGGACCTTTGCGCCGTTCGTGGCCGGGGTATCGCAAATGACCTTCGCACGCTTCCAGCTGTTCAACGTGATCGGCGCGGCGGCCTGGGTGTTCGGCCTGGTGTTCGCCGGCTACTTCTTCGGCAACCTGCCGTTCATCAAGCAGTATCTCAACCTGATCGTGCTGGCCGGTATCGGCGCGGCCGTCGTGCCGCTGGTGCTCGGCGGCCTGTGGAAGCTCGTGCGCGGCACGCGCCGCCCGGCGGACCGCAAGCCCTGATACCGACGTAGCTGGCAGCCTCGGCAAATCAGCTGAGGCTGCGGCTCATCAGGCGCAGGGCCGGCATGCGGTCGCGGATCTGCGTGGTGTCGGCGGCATCGGGGCGGGCCTGGACATAAGCTTCCAGGTCTTCCAGCGCCGGCCGGAAGCACTCCAGGTTGGCATAGGCCAGGCCCCGGTCGCGCACTTCCTCGATCGAATCTGGCAGCAGGATCACCAGACGGTTTTGCACGGCCAGCAACCGCTGCCAGCGCGATTCCTGCAGATAGATCGCTTTCAGATTGCGCAACATGCGCGCGATGATTTCCCGATGCCCGGCCACATGCAGGAACAGGCCCAGCGGCACTTCGGTCGAGTCCGAAATCCCCTCCCGTTCGAGGTAGGGATCAAGCATTTCCTGCAGTTGTTCCTTCGACAGCGTTTCGCCGGTCAGCGGATCGAGCACGACCTCGCCGGCCGGAATCGTCATGCGCACCAGGAAATGGTTCGGGAACGACACCCCCTTGAGCGGCAGGCCAATCTGCTGGCCTAGCTCCATGTAGAGCACGGCCAGCGAGATGGGAATACCCCGGCGCTGCTTGAGCACCATGTTCAGGTACGAGTTGTCGGGGTCGTAGTAGTCGTTCGCGTTGGGGCCGAAGCCGAGGTCGCGATAGAAGAAATGGTTCAGCAGGCGCAGGCGCTGGATGGCGGGCGTGCCTTCGGCAATGCGCCGCTTGAGCCGGACGGCCAACACATCCATGGCCGCCAGTTCCGCCTGCAGGTCGAGGTCCGGGTAGGCATCCTGGGCGATGGCGAGGGCGGTTTCCGTCAGCGGGATCGCATCGTCGTCGGCCACGAGGCTGGCAAAGTAATCCAGGACTTTCGTGGAAGTCATGTACGGTGTTTCCTGACTAGCCGGCGCGGCGCCGGAAGGCCGCATAGCGCAGGCCCATGAGCCACAGTGTACCGAAGTAGACCGCCGCCGCAAGTACCAGGCAGGCCGCCAGCAGCGCGATCCGCAGCCATGGCGTGGCGCCCAGCGCCACCCAGTCGAAATTGCGCGCGAACCACAGCAGCATGCCCGACAGGATCAGCATGGCGGCCACCAGCCTGAGCAGGAACATGCCCCAGCCGGCCGACGGATGATAGAAGCCCCGGCGGCGCAGTCCAAAGAACAGCAGCAGCGCGTTGACGATGGCGCCGAAGCTGATCGACAGCGGTAGGCCCGCATGGCCCAGCAGCGGCACGAACACGAAGTTCGACAACTGCGTGATGATCAGTACAAGGATCGCGATCTTGACCGGGGTGCGGATGTCCTGCCGGGCATAGAAGCCCGGCGTCAGGATTTTGATCAGGATAAGCGCGAGCAGGCCCACGCCGTAGGTAGCCAGCGCCTGACGCGTCATCTCGACGGCATGGGCGTCGAAGCGGCCATAGTTGAACAGGACCGAGGTCAGTGGCGTGCCGAATAGCATCAGCCCCGCCGCGCAAGGCAGGGCCAGCAGGAAGGTCAGGCGCAGGCCCCAGTCGAGCAGGCCGGAGTACTCCTCGCGGTTGTCGTTGGCGTTGGCCTTGGAGAGGCTGGGCAGCAGGATCGTGCCCAGCGCCACGCCCAGCAGCGCCGTCGGGAATTCCATCAGGCGGTCGGCATAGGTGATGTACGACACGGCCCCCGCGCCCAGGCGCGAAGCGATATTGGTATTGATGATCAGGCTGATCTGGGCCACGGAAACGGCCAGCAGCGCCGGCGCCATCTGCTTGACCACGCGCCGCACTCCGGGGTTGGCCCACGCCGCGCGCAGGTTCAGCGAGACGCGCGGCAACACGCCGAGCTTGCGCATTGCCGGCACCTGGATCAGCAACTGGAGCACGCCGCCCACCAGCACGCCCCACGCCTGGGCATAGATCGGCTGGGCCATGTGAGGACCGACAAACAGCGCGGCGATGATCAGGCAGAGATTGAGCAGTACCGGCGTGAACGCGGGCACCGCGAAGTTGCGCCACGTGTTCAGTACGCCCGAAGCCAGCGCTACCATCGAGATCAGGCCGATATATGGGAACATCACCCGTGTCATGAACACGGCGGCGTCGTAGGTCTCGGCACTGCCCCGGAAGCCGGTGGCCACTACCGTCATGACGATTGGCGCGCCGATCACGCCCAGCAGCGATACCGCGGCCAGCGCCCAGGCCATGACCGTGGCCACGGCATCGATCAGGAGATGGGTTTCCTCGTCGCCGCGCTTGCCGTGGTACTCGTTCAGGATGGGGACGAAGGCTTGCGAGAACGCGCCTTCGCCAAAGATCCGGCGCAGCAGGTTGGGGATGCGGAATGCCACGTTGAAGGCATCGGTCATGTCCGAGGCCCCGAAGGCGCGGGCAATCAGGATTTCGCGCAGCAGGCCGGTGATGCGCGATAGCATCGTCAGGCCGCTGATCGTGGCAAGTGCTTTAAGCAGGTTCAAGATCGGAAACCAGGGAGCAGGGCCGTGTGACGGCGCCGAGCGGGTGGCAGACGCGTTTCAGACGCCTGCACGGTCATTTGGTTGCGGCGGCGCCACGCTTATGCGGGCATTCCGCTCGCCAGATGTGGCGCATATTATACGGACGGCCGCTGCCCGGCGGCCCTGGTGCCCGATTCTGTTCGGAACCTGTCGGGAGGCTTGCCTGCGGCGCGGGGCTGTGTGTATAATCGCCGATTCGCAAGGACAGTCGCGTCCAAGGATTCGTTTGTCGAACATCCCGGGTCGCAAGATGTGACTTAATTGTTGCGTCCCAAATTATTGCGTCGCCCCGGGCGCGCACTCTGAATTCAGGAAGAGATACATGGCAAATTCCGCACAAGCTCGCAAGCGCGCGCGCCAAGCCGTGGCCGCGAACGGTCACAACTCCAGCCTGCGCTCGCGTCTGCGCACCGCCGTCAAGGCAGTTCGCAAGGCAATCGAGGCCGGCGACAAGGCAGCCGCTGCTGAGATCTTCAAGCAGTCGCAAACGATCATCGACAGCATCGCTGACAAGAAGATCGTGCACAAGAACAAGGCTGCACGTCACAAGTCGCGCCTGTCGGCCGCCATCAAGTCGATGGCTGCCTGATAGCTGCCCCGGTCGCCCCTATGGCGGCCGAGCAGTCGCAAAGCCCGTCTTCGGACGGGCTTTTGTTTTTTGCGCCACCACTTTCCAGTGCTCGGCCAACAAAAAACCCGGCGCCTGGCCGGGTTCTCTTGAGAAGCAGGGCGTGCTCAGTCGCCGACCGAGCAGGCTTCCACTACCTGCAAATCATTGTCGCGCGCGAAGTTCAGCACGAAGTCGAGTGCCTTCGGCTCGATGTCCCGCAGCCGCGAATCCACCACCACGTTCTTGATGCCCGCCACGATCACAGGTCGCACGTACGGCGAGTAGGTCAGGCGGGGGTCGCCGGTATCGCCTTCCGGCCGGAACTGCGCCATCACGCCGCACAACCGCTCGGCCCAGTCGCTTGGGCGAAAGGTCCTGCCTTCCTTGGTAACGCCTTGGATGAAGTATTCGCGAACTTGGGGGGTTGTCATGGGACTGCGGGGATCTGCTCTGTGACTCGACGGTAAACCCGCTCAAGACGGGCGCCCGTTTGACGCGTCCGGCAGGCGATTGGTTCGCATGCTGCCGGCATGAGGAAAGCGGGGCGTATTGTCGGCGGGGGCACTTTTGATGCCGTGCGGCGGGCCGTGGCAAGGTATGCCGGGCCCCGCGTGAATCAGCGGGTATTATATCTTATATAAGACTTGCGCATACGTAGAATTCCTGTCGGGAACCTGTCAGCGGGCCGCGTCACCCGCCTCTGCGGGGGACTCCCGCTATAACGGCGCGGACTCGCCAAAGCTGGAATAATCCCTTATGATCGTTGCCACTACATTGCGTAAGCGACGCGAAAGGCGGCCCATGCGAGCCGCCTTCTTTGTTTTATGAGCCAAACCCCGATCAAGCATTACCTCCAGTTCAGCGACCTCAATGCCGAGGAGTACGAGTACCTGCTGGACCGCGCGAGGATCCTGAAGGCGAAGTTCAAGAACTACGAGACGTGGCACCCGCTGCACGACCGCACGCTGGCCATGATCTTCGAGAAGAATTCCACGCGTACGCGCCTGTCGTTCGAAGCTGGCGTGCACCAGCTTGGCGGTCATGCGGTGTTCCTGAACACGCGTGACTCGCAACTGGGTCGTGGTGAGCCCATCGAGGATGCGGCGCAGGTGATCTCGCGCATGGTCGACATCATCATGATCCGTACGTTCGGCCAGGACATCCTTGAACGATTCGCCGCGCACTCGCGCGTGCCAGTCATCAATGGCCTGACCAACGAATACCACCCGTGCCAGGTGCTGGCCGATGTCTTCACGTACATCGAGCAGCGCGGCAGCATTGCCGGCAAGACGGTGGCGTGGATCGGCGACGCCAACAACATGGCCTATACCTGGATCCAGGCTGCCGAGCGCCTGGATTTCACGTTCCATTTCTCCGCGCCTCCGGGCTACCAGCTCGATCCGGCCATGGTGCCACAGACCGCCGCGCCGCGCGTCAAGGTGTTCGACAATCCGCTCGACGCCTGCCAGGGCGCACACTTGGTGACAACCGACGTGTGGACCAGCATGGGTTTCGAGGCCGAGAACGAGGCGCGCAAGCGCGCGTTCAAGGACTGGATGGTGACCACGGCCATGATGGACCGCGCCACCGATGATGCGCTGTTCATGCACTGCCTGCCTGCCCATCGCGGCGAGGAAGTGGAAGCCGCCGTGATCGACGGCCCGCGCAGCGTGGTCTGGGAAGAGGCTGAAAACCGCCTGCACGTGCAGAAGGCATTGATGGAATACCTGCTCTGCGGCCGCTACTGAGCGACCGCCGGAGCCAGCGAAAGGGGGCCACGACGGCTCCCTTTTTTACGTCTACAGTTTCGTTTTTCGATTCGAGGAGAGTGAGATGAGCCAGTTCGACAACGTGTCCGTCGTCAAGAAAGCCAACCTGTATTTCGACGGCAAGTGCGTGAGCCACACGGTGCTGTTCGCCGACGGCACGCGCAAGACGCTGGGTGTGATTTTTCCGGCTGCGTTGACGTTCAACACGGGCGCGCCCGAAATCATGGAAGTCAACGCGGGTAGTTGCCGCGTGCGCCTGGCTGGCTCGGAAGAGTGGAAGACCTATGGCGCAGGCCAGCAGTTCAACGTGCCGGGCAACAGCAGTTTCGACATCGAAGTGACCGAGACGCTCGATTACGTCTGCCACTTCGATTAAGTCTCAGGGCGAAGAAGCCTCAGAGTACGACCGGCTCTGGCTCGATCCGCACGCCAAACCGTCCCTCGACGGTGTCGGCGATGCGGTTCGCCAGGGCCAGCAGGGCCGCGCCGGTGCCACCGCCGTGGTTCACTAGCACCAGCGCCTGCTTGTCATAGACGCCTACCGGGCCGTCACTGATGCCCTTGAAGCCGCACTGGTCGATCAGCCAGCCAGCAGCGAGCTTGTAGCTGCCATCCGCTTGCGGATAACTGACCAGCGCAGGGTTGTCTGCCAGCAGTTTGTCGCGCAGCGCTGCCTCGACGACCGGATTCTTGAAGAACGAGCCTGCATTGCCGATTTCTGCCGGGTTCGGCAGCTTGCGCGAGCGGATCGCGATCACTGCGTCGCGGATCTGCGCGGCATCGGGTGGATTCACCGATTCGAGTTCGCGCGACAGTTCGCCGTAGTTCAACACGGGCTGCCAGGCTACCGGTAGCCGCAGCGTCACGGCGGTGATGATGTAGCGGTCGCGGCCCTCACGCTTGAACAGGCTGTCCCGATATCCGAAGGCGCATGTATCAAGATCGAGCGTCACGAAAGCGCCGCCCTGGCGGTCGTAGGCGCGCACGCTGTTGAAGCGCTCGCGCAGCTCCACGCCATAGGCGCCGATGTTCTGGATCGGGGCAGCGCCGGCCGTGCCAGGGATCAACGACAGGTTTTCCAGGCCGGGCATGCCATCGGCGATGGTGCGGCCCACCAGCGCGTGCCAGTTCTCGCCGGCGCCAACGGTCACCAGCCAGTTCTCTCCGCGCCGTGCAACTTCGTAGCCGGGAATCTCCATCAGCAACACGCAGGCGTCGAGGTCTCCAGTCAGCACCACGTTGCTGCCACCGCCCAGCACCACTATCGGAAGACTGGCGGCGCGCGGATCGGATAGTGCCGAAAGCAGGTCCGATTCGCTGCGGATATGTGCCGCCAGACGCGCACGGACATCGAAGCCGAATGTATTGTGGGCGCGCAGGGGATAAAATTCGTGGAAATCTGCCATGCAAGGTCGGGGGAGGCACCCCGGGCCGGGGCAGGCCAAGATTATACGTAACCGTTACGAAAGCTCCGCCGTGTGCCGGGTGGGGCCGTGGAATACCAGGAGAAACAGGATGCCGTCGTTTGACGTAGTGAGCGAAGCCAACATGGTGGAAGTGAAGAACGCCGTGGAGCAAGCCAACAAGGAAATCACCAACCGCTTCGACTTCAAGGGTTCCGATTCCCGCGTGGAGCAGAAGGAGGGCGAACTGACTGTCTTCGCCGATGACAATTTCAAGCTGGACCAGGTCAAGGACGTGCTGATCAACAAGATGGCCAAGCGCAATGTGGACGTGCGCTTCCTGGACTACGGCAAGGTCGACAAGATCAGCGGCGACAAGGTCAAGCAGGTCATCACGATCAAGAAGGGCGTGACGGGCGACTTGGCCAAGAAGGTCGTGCGCATGATCAAGGACAGCAAGATCAAGGTGCAGGCCAGCATCCAGGGCGATGCCGTGCGCGTGACGGGCACCAAGCGCGACGACCTGCAATCGGTCATCGCACTGCTGCGCAAGGATGTCAGCGAAGCCCCGCTGGACTTCAACAATTTCCGGGACTAGGCAGCGCGCGCTGCAGTCCTGCTGCGGTGCTACTGCGCCTGCCGCGGCTGCGGCAGGCCGCCGATTTTCGCGCCGGGTTTGATGCCCTTCTGCGCGAACCATCCCTTGTTCATCTCCAGCGCATAGCGCACCGCTGCACGCGGACAGTGGTTGTCCTCGGTTTGCGGCGCCATGTCCTCGATATTGACGATGCTGCCGTCATCCGCCAGGAACGCAATCGACAGCGGCAGATTGGTGTTCTTCATCCAGAAGCAGTGCCCGGCCTTGTCCTCGAAGACGAACAGCATGCCGGTGTTGGCGGGCATCGTCTTGCGGTACATCAGCCCGCGCTCGCGCGCTTCGGGTGACGCGGCCACTTCGGCCTGGATGGCGTACATGCCTGCGGTCAGCGGAATCACGGGCAGTGCGGTCTGTGCATGCGCCGTGGCGGACAGCGCGGCGGCACCCATCGCACCAACGATCAGCAGGGTCTTGAACACTTGAGGCATGGCGGAATCGATGTGGAGGAAGTTCGACGGCAGGCGGAAGCATAGCGCAGCCAACCGATCCGCGCCCGTAGCCACGCCATGAAAAAAGGCAGGCCGCCGGAGCGTGCCTGCCTTTCGATGGCAGTCTGGAAGATCAGGCTGCCGGGGTCGAAGCTGCCGCCTTCTTGGAGGTGTGCTTCTTGGTGTGCTTCTTCTTCGTGGTCTTCGCGGGCTTCGCCGAATCGGTTGCAGCCGGTGCGGTGCCAGCAGCAGGAGCCGCCGGGGCTTGCGCGAAGGCGCCAGTGGCAAACAGGCCAACTACCAGGGCGGCGATCAGTTTTTTCATTGCGAGTACCTCTAGGATTTGTGTCCGGATTTTGGAGGGTTTGACGCGTTTATCGACGTGTCATTCGCAACAACGGCGCGGAATCTTCGCGCGTTGACGATCCGGGTGCCGGCATGTGTAACCAGCGATTACCGCCGCTTTTTCGCCTGTATGGGCGGTCTGACAGGTAGGCGCGGTGCTAAAAGTCCTAATGCACGGACATCTGCCTCGCACCATTGGCCAGGCGCCAGACCGAGTTGGGCGAGCGAAAGATTGCCGATTGCCGCGCGCACCAGACGCAGGGTGGGAAAGCCTACGGCAGCCGTCATGCGTCGCACCTGCCGGTTCTTGCCTTCGCGGATCTTCACTTCGACCCATGTCGTGGGAATGGCTGCGCGATAGCGGATCGGTGGATGGCGCTCCCACAGCCACGCCGGTTCGTCGACGATCCGGGCCTGGGCCGGGAGCGTCACGAAATCGCCCAGGTCTACGCCGCCGCGCAGACGCGCAAGCGCTGCCGCATCGGGCACGCCTTCCACCTGCGCGAGATAGGTTTTTTCGAGTTTGTGGCGCGGATCGGCAATGCGTGTCTGAAGCAGGCCATCGTCGGTCAACAGCAGCAGTCCCTCGCTATCGGCATCGAGACGCCCGGCCGGATACACGCCGGCCAGGTCGATGCAATCGGCCAGCGTTGGTCGCGATGGATGCGCCGAGAACTGGCTCATCATCTGGAAGGGCTTGTTGAGGGCGATCAGGGTCATGGGCGCGCATTATCCACCAGTCGAAGAGGGCCGTTACAATGACTCGCACAACACAATCGCGTCGCCGGGCCGTGCTGGCCGGGCGCCAGTCACTTCCCCAAGCGGCAGTTGGAGACGAACATGTATCAGCACATCAAGGTGCCAGCAGGCGAGAAGATCACGGTGAACGCCGATTTTTCGCTGAATGTGCCCAATAACCCGATTGTCCCTTACATCGAGGGCGATGGTACGGGTGTCGACATCACCCCCGTCATGCTCAAGGTGGTGGATGCCGCCGTGGCCAAGGCGTATGGCGGACAGCGCAAGATATCCTGGATGGAAATCTTCGCGGGCGAGAAATCCACGCGCGTGTATGGCCCCGATGTCTGGCTGCCCGACGAGACCCTGGAGGCGGTGAAGGAATACGTGGTGTCGATCAAGGGGCCGCTGACCACCCCGGTAGGCGGCGGTATCCGCTCGCTGAATGTGGCGCTGCGCCAGCAGCTCGATCTCTACGTCTGCCTGCGTCCGGTGCGCTATTTCAAGGGCGTGCCATCGCCGGTGCGCGAGCCTGAAAAGACCAATATGGTGATCTTCCGCGAGAACTCGGAGGACATCTATGCCGGCATCGAGTGGGAAGCCGGCAGCGAAGGTGCAAAGAAACTGATCGCCTTCCTGCAGAACGAGATGGGCGTGAAGAAGATCCGCTTCCCGGAGACCTCGGGCGTGGGGGTCAAGCCGGTATCGAAGCAGGGTACGCAGCGCCTGGTGCGCAAGGCGATCCAGTACGCGATCGACAACGACAAGCCGTCGGTCACGCTGGTCCACAAGGGCAACATCATGAAGTACACCGAGGGCGGGTTCCGTGACTGGGGCTATGACCTCGCGCTCACCGAGTTTGGTGCCGAACTGGTGGATGGCGGCCCGTGGTGCAAGATCAGGAACCCCAAGACCGGGCGCGATATCGTCGTCAAGGACGCCATCGCCGATGCGTTCCTGCAGCAAGTGCTACTGCGTCCGGCCGAATACTCTGTCATCGCCACGCTGAACCTGAACGGCGACTATATTTCCGACGCGCTGGCGGCCCAGGTGGGCGGCATCGGCATTGCGCCGGGTGCCAATATGTCGGACTCCGTGGCGATGTTCGAAGCCACTCACGGCACGGCGCCGAAGTACGCCGGCAAGGACTATGTGAATCCGGGTTCGGAGATCTTGTCTGCCGAAATGATGCTGCGCCACATGGGCTGGACCGAGGCGGCCGACCTGATCATCGCGTCGATGGAAAAATCGATCCAGTCGAAGAAGGTGACCTATGACTTCGCCCGGTTGCTGGAAGGCGCCACGCAGGTGTCGTGTTCCGGCTTCGGTCAGGTGATGATCGACAATATGTAAAGACAGAGACGTCCCGGGATCGCCCGGACGGAAAACCCCGGTTGCGCGCAGGCGCACCGGGGTTTTTTATCACTGACGAAATATCAGTTGTTGGACGTGAGCACGCGATCGTGCATCGGTTGCACCGGCCGGGCATTCATCGGATACAGCTTCCTGAATGCCTGGATCTGCGCGGCCGACACCTGCACCGGCGTCTTCAGGACGTGCCAATGCACGCCTTCGCTGCATGGTGGCGTGGTCAGGCTGCCGTCGAACGCCACGTATGAAAGGTCCTCTGGCAACAGGTCTGCCGGGCTGAACGTCTCGTTCAGTGGCACCGGCGCGGCACCTTTCTCAGGCATGACCTGGAAGATTGACTCAAGCGCCTTGTTCTCTGCGCCTTCCTCGAACAGCACGCCAACCACGGCAAGGCGACCGGCCGCATCGCGATGCACCAGGTGTGCGCTCAGTGGATAGGCGCGGCCATCCACTGTCATTTCGCTCGGGGTATGGAAGTGAAAATTCAGTAACTGGTAGACGCCGGAGGGCAGCTTGGCATTGCCGCCGGCATGCGGACCCACCTGGATCGTATGGCCGTTGTTGATGACGGTGGCGGCGGACGCCGGATAATGAAAGGCCAGCGGTGGAAGCTTGCCGGGCCTGGCGTTCTGGATATCGATGGGCGACTGGGCCTTGCCATCCTTGCACGCCTTGAAGGACGGCGACAGGTCACCCCAGTGCTCGGCGCCCTGGTCGCCGGTGTATGACCACTTGGTACCATGTTCTGCGGCAGTGGCGGACAGCGCTGTGGCCAGCAGCAAAGTACCGGCGAAGGCGGCAAGCGGGTTGGTCTTGAAAGGAAACATCGTGAACACTCCAAACTGGGCGGTAGTGCGCGGAGTGTAGAAGTTACCAATTGTCCGGAAAATCGCAGAATCTCTAATTCTGATGCCGGTGATGGCGACGCCCCATGAAAAAGCGCCCGGCACATGGTGAACATGTGCCGGGCGCTTTCCCGGATGCCTGGCGTACCGCTTTTCAGCGCACCACGCCTATCATTGCCCGGCGTGGCGCTGGATCCCGTCCCGAGGGGAGTGAACCCCTTCGCATCCGCATGGGCCGACGCCGCTCTGTGGCAGCATTCGGCCGCGGCGCACTTAGTGGGCTTCCTGAATGTTCGTGGCTTGCTTGCCCTTCGGGCCTTGCACGACCTCGAACTCCACCCGTTGGCCTTCCTTCAGCGTCTTGAAACCGGACATCTGAATTGCCGAAAAGTGCGCAAACAGTTCTTCCTCGCCGTCATCCGGCTTGATAAAGCCGAAACCCTTGGCGTCATTGAACCATTTGACGATACCGCTAGCCATAAACTCCCCCAACGAAAAAGCTGATTACAAGCGGGGAAACCAATGGCCAGCCGAAAGCGGTTCGACGGGCACTGCGCGGCCTCTTCTGGTGGAATAGTTGCGCAAATGCACGGCAAATACGGTTTCTCGCGAGTCATCCATTTTCGTTCATCGGAAAATGGACGAAAGTGTCGGACCTGCGCCAGTCGTGGGCCTCCCTGCTCACGGATGCACCCCGCCGGGTCTGTATGCTTGGCTCGCGAGCCCGGACCGGATGTGCGATCGATTCTTTCGGTAAAGGCAATGGCTGTCAATCCGGCAGATTCCCCACTGAGCGTGGGGTGTGGCGAGATTGAAACGGCTGCAGATGGTACGCTTTGCCAGCGTGGTGCATGGTTTTTGCGTAGGTTGGCGGCGCGCCCCGGAGCGGGGTACGCCAATTCGCCACCTGCACCCCGGAAGTGCATGCCCGACGTGCCCGCCGCGCCTCTGTACGTTGGCGCACGCCGGGAATTTTCGTAGGTGCGGGGCTTGAATAAGAGTCCTGTTCCCCAAATTGCAGACTTGTGAGTAAGGGTTAGAATAAACGCCATGGCGACACGGCTGGCGAACACCCCCCAACGCGAAGCAGGCACTGTCATCGAACGGAAGGAGCAGCAGCTCAAGCCGCCAGCGATGTACAAAGTGGTCCTGCTCAATGACGACTACACTCCGATGGAGTTTGTCGTGATGATCCTGCAGCAGTATTTCAGCAGGGACCGGGAAACGGCTACGCAGATCATGCTGACCGTCCACCGGGAAGGCAAGGGCGTTTGCGGTATCTACACCAGGGATATCGCGGCGACCAAAGTCGAGCTTGTATCAACCCATGCGCGGCAGGCGGGCCACCCGCTGCAGTGCGTGATGGAGGAAGCATGATTGCGCAAGAATTGGAAGTCAGTCTGCACATGGCCTTTGTCGAGGCACGTCAGGCGCGCCACGAGTTCATCACCGTGGAACACTTGCTGCTGGCGTTGCTCGACAACCCCACTGCGGCGGAAGTGCTGCGCGCCTGTGCGGCCAATATCGAGGACTTGCGCACAAGCCTGAAGAATTTCATTGCCGACAACACACCGGTCGTACCCGGCACGGACGAGGTGGACACGCAACCCACGCTGGGTTTCCAGCGTGTGATCCAGCGCGCCATCATGCACGTGCAGTCGACCTCGAACGGCAAGAAGGAAGTCACCGGCGCCAACGTGCTGGTGGCCATCTTCGGCGAGAAGGACTCTCACGCCGTGTACTACCTGCAGCAGCAGGGCGTCACGCGGCTGGACGTCGTCAATTTCATCAGCCACGGCATCCGCAAGGACCAGTCCGAGCCGGCCAAGCACGGCGAGGGCAACCCCGAGGGCGAAGGTGGTGACGGCAAGGAAAGTCCGCTCGAGCAGTACACCCAGAACCTGAACACCCTGGCCAAGGCCGGCAAGATCGATCCCCTGATCGGCCGTGACAGCGAGGTGGAGCGCGTGGTGCAGGTACTGTGCCGCCGCCGCAAGAACAACCCGCTGCTGGTGGGCGAAGCAGGCGTGGGCAAGACCGCCATCGCCGAGGGCCTGGCGTGGCGCATCACCAAGAACGAAGTGCCCGATATCCTCGAGAAGGCCGTGGTCTACTCGCTGGACATGGGTGCGCTGCTGGCCGGCACCAAGTATCGCGGCGATTTCGAGCAGCGCCTCAAGGGCGTGCTGAAGTCCCTCAAGGACAATCCGAACGCGATCCTGTTCATCGACGAGATCCACACGCTGATCGGTGCGGGCGCCGCATCGGGCGGAACGCTGGACGCCAGCAACCTGCTGAAGCCGGCGCTGTCCTCGGGCCAGCTCAAGTGCGTGGGTGCGACGACCTTCACCGAGTATCGAGGCATCTTCGAGAAGGACGCGGCACTGTCGCGTCGGTTCCAGAAGATCGATATCGTGGAGCCGACCGTGGATCAGACCGTGCAGATCCTGCGCGGGTTGAAGTCGCGCTTCGAAGAGCACCATGGCGTGAAGTACGCGGCATCGGCCCTGACTGCTGCGGCGGAATTGTCTGCGCGCTTCATCACCGACCGTCATCTGCCGGACAAGGCGATCGACGTGATCGATGAAGCGGGCGCGGCGCAACGTATCCTGCCGAAGTCCAAGCAGAAGAAGACGATTGGCAAGAACGAGATCGAGGACATTGTCTCGCGCATCGCACGCATCCCGCCGCAGAGCGTGAACCAGGACGACCGCAGCAAGCTGCAGACACTGGAACGGGATCTGAAGTCGGTGGTATTCGGCCAGGACCCTGCCATCGAGGCGCTGTCGTCGGCGATCAAGATGTCGCGTGCCGGTCTGGGCAAGACGGACAAGCCGATCGGCTCGTTCCTGTTCTCGGGTCCTACGGGCGTGGGCAAGACCGAAGTGGCCAAGCAGCTCGCCTTCATCATGGGCATCGAGCTGCTGCGCTTCGACATGTCCGAATACATGGAGCGGCATGCCGTCAGCCGCCTGATTGGCGCGCCGCCGGGGTATGTCGGTTTCGACCAGGGCGGCCTGCTGACCGAGGCTGTTACCAAGAAGCCGCACTGCGTGCTGCTGCTGGACGAGATCGAAAAGGCGCATCCGGACATTTTCAACATCCTGCTGCAGGTCATGGACCATGGTTCGCTGACCGATAACAACGGCCGGCGCGCGGATTTCCGCAACGTGATCATCATCATGACCACGAATGCGGGCGCGGAGACCATGAACCGCGCGACGATCGGCTTTACCACGGCGCGCGAGCAGGGCGACGAGATGGCCGACATCAAGCGGATGTTTACGCCGGAATTCCGCAACCGCCTGGATGCGACGATCAGCTTCCGTGCGCTGGACGAGGAAATCATCCTGCGCGTGGTCGACAAGTTCCTGATGCAACTGGAAGAGCAGTTGCACGAGAAGAAGGTGGAAGCCAGCTTCTCGGACAAGCTGCGCAAGTATCTGGCAAAGAAGGGCTTCGATCCGCTGATGGGCGCGCGGCCAATGCAACGCCTGATCCAGGACATGATCCGCAAGGCGCTGGCCGACGAATTGCTGTTCGGCAAGCTGGTGACCGGTGGCCGGGTGGCCGTGGACCTCGACGCCGAGGATCACATCAAGCTGACCTTCTCCGAAGGCGATCCGGAACCGCCGGATACTGGCGAGAGCGAGGAACGCGCCGAAGTCTGACGCAGGGTAGGTACCACACAAACGGCCGGGTATGTCCCGGCCGTTTTTCCGTCATGGGGGGACTCCTGCGCGATCGTTGTATGGTCATTGTTCCAATAACTGGGCGATCAGCGATAGTGATCGGACAAGTTGAGCGATCATCGGGCAAAATACGGGGTGGCGGCATGCCGCCCCTTTTCATTTGTCCCGCGGCCTTCTGGTCGTACAGCCCGAGTTTCCGATGTCTTCTCACGACCGCCTGCGGTTGCGCCGCCTGCTGCTGAAAACCTTGCCGATGAGCGCCATGCCCGTGGCCTCGCTGTCTGGCCTCGCCCATGCCGCCGATTCAGGCGCGAACTCCCGACCGATCTCGCTGGTGCTGCCATTCCCGCCGGGCGGTAGCGTGGACATCGTCGCGCGGCAATTGCAGCCTGGCCTCAAGACGGCGCTCGGTCAGACGGTGGTCGTCGACAACAAGCCGGGTGCCGGCGGACTGATCGCCAGCAGCAACGTGGCGCGTGCCAAGCCAGATGGCAATACGCTGCTGATGGCCTTCGATACCCACGCGATCAATCCGTTCGCGTACAAGAACCTGCCGTACGACACCTTCAAGGACTTCACGCCGATTACCCAATTGGTACGCTTCCCGCTGGTGATTGCTGCGAATCCGGCGCTATCGGCGTCGAACGTGCGCGAACTGGTTGATTTGGCGAAGTCGAATCCGAATGGCGTGCGCTACGCCTCGTCGGGAATCGGCAGCCTGAACCAGCTCGCGGCGGAAGCACTCGGCACCGAGGCCGGCGTGAAATTCCTCCACGTACCCTACAAGGGTGGTGGCCCGGCCGTGCAGGCCGTGCTGTCGGGCGAAGTCGATGTGTTTTTCAGCAGCTATGCGGCGGTGCAGGCGCATGTGGCGGCCAAGACGATCAAGGTACTTGGCGTGACCGGGACGAGCCGCATCAAGCAGTTGCCGCAAGTTCCGACCGTGGCCGAGCAGGGCTACAAGGGTTTCGAGGCGTATTCGTGGATCGGCGTGTTCGGCCCGGCGCATATGCAGTCTGATTCGGTAACGCGTCTGCACGACGCCTTCGCCGCTTCGATCAAGCAGCAGAAGGTGGTGGATGCGCTGACTGCGCAGGGGTTCGAGATCGCCGTGGGGTCGCCGGCCGAACTGGGCCAACTAGTGCGCCATGAGCACGACAAGTGGCAGGCTGTGGCCCGCAAGGCCAACATCCAGTTCGAATGACCGAAGCCGCCATGCACGCATTGCCTGAGCCGTTCGACCATGCGGTCATCGTCTGCAACGATCTCGATGCCGCTGTGACGCGCTGGCGCGCGCTGGGCTTCACGCTCACGCCGCGCGGTTTTCACACGCTGGGTTCGCAGAACCATTGCATCATGCTGGCGCGCGATTACCTGGAGCTGCTGCATGTGACGGCGCCCAGCCCGAGTCGTCAGTACTACTGGGATGCCCAGCAGCGCGGCGATGGCTGTGCGGCGATGTCGTGCAAAAGCCGCGATGCGTTTGCCACGGCCGACCGGCTGCGCGCCGCGGGCTTCCAGCCTTCCGCTCCCATCGAATTCTCGCGTCCGGTGCGTCTGGACGATGGCTCCGAACACCCGGCCACGTTTCGCGTGACGGCGCTCGATAGCGCGCCCGGCGCTCGCTACTTCGTCTGCGAACATCGCACGCCAGAATTGCTGTGGCGTCCGGAGTGGATCGCGCATGCCAACAGGGCTACTGCGATTGCGGCGACGTATCTGGTAGTGGATGCGGGGCAGGTCGCTGTGACTGCTGAAGCCTATGCCACGCTGACTGGGGCGCCGATCACTCGCGCGACCGGCGAGATGGCGATGCTGGATATCGCTGGCGCGTCGTTTGTTGTGACGGCGCCGCAGGAATTGGCCGATGTGGCTGACGTGCCGGGGCTACGCGCTACGTCCGGGTATGCGGCAATTCGACTGGTGACGGACGATCTGGAAAAGGCGCGGGCGCACTGGCGTGCGAACGGTGTACGTGCGGAGGATACGTCGGCGACTGTGTCGGTGATTCCGGCGGCCGAGGCGAATGGGGTGACGCTGGTTTTCGAGCAGGGTTGAGTTTCACAACCTCTCTCGGTTTATTCCCCTCTCCCGCACGGCGGGAGAGCAACCGTGTCAAGCAGGTCGGTTGTTCTGCCAAGGC
>NZ_JBDKXK010000019.1:0-130375 GCF_039710735.1 Cupriavidus sp. DL-D2
TGAAAAAGTGTCCAAGATTACTTGACCACTACAGGGGGAGAGGGCAGGCGCATCGAGTTGCGACGGCGGCGAATTCAAGCGTTGCGCCCTCTCCCCCGACCCCTCTCCCGCCATGCGGGAGAGGGGAGAAAACACAAGGGACTTCCGCAGGCGGGAGAGCGGCGCGAGCCGTTGGAAATTGATACCCCTCCCCCTCCTCTGGCCTGCCCAGAAAGCCGCGCTCGTTGTTGCCGTGTTGACGGCATTGGCCTACGCCACCATCGCAGGCATGCAGATTCCTGCATTGCGTACCGTCACGATGCTCATCGTGGCGGCGGTGGCGTTGTGGAGTGGCAGGGCGCCACCAGCGTCGGTGGTGCTGGCGTGGGCGGCGGCCGTGGCGGTGGCCATCGACCCTTGGGCGGTGCTCTCGCCAGGGTTCTGGTTGTCGTTTGGGGCCGTGGCCGTGATCTTCCTGCATGCGAGCCGGCGTGAGGGCGATGGGAGCGCAGAGCGGGCACGGCAGGCCGGTCCGGCAGGTTGGGTGTGGCGGCTGGGTGCCGGCATTGCCAGTGCGGCTCGGACGCAATGGGCCGTGACGATTGGTTTGGTGCCGCTGACGCTGCTGCTGTTCGGACAGGTATCGCTGGTATCGGGGCTGGCCAATGCGGTGGCAATTCCGGTGGTTAGCCTGCTGGTCACGCCGCTAGCGCTGCTGGCGGCCGGGATGCCGGTCGCTGTCGCCTCGCCATTGCTGGCGGTGGCTCACGCCGCGCTGGCGTGGCTCGTGCAGGGTCTCGCATGGCTAGCCGCGCCGTCGTGGGCGGTCTGGGAGGCGGCGCATCCCGGGCCGGTGGCATTCGGTCTGGCCATGCTGGGTGTTGTGCTGGTGCTGATGCCTCGTGCCCGGCTTCACGCGCTGCCTCGCTGGCTTGGCGGGGTGCTGATGGTGCCGATGCTGGCGGCAGGTCGGGCGCCAGTGCCGCATGGCGAGTTCCGGATGACGGCGCTTGATGTCGGGCAGGGGACAGCTGTGCTAGTCGAGACGCGCGAGCACGCCATGCTCTACGACGCCGGTCCGGCGTATGGGTCCGGCACCAGCGCGGGCGGACAGGTCATCGTCCCCTTTCTGCGTGCGTCGGGCGTGCGTCGGCTTGACATGCTCATGGTGAGCCATGAAGACGCCGACCATGCGGGGGGTGTGAGGGATGTCTTGGCCGCAGTGCCGGTGTCGCAACGGCTGACGGCGGGTGCCGCGGACCATCGGCTGCTGACCAGCGATGCCGGAAAGACTAACTGGCAGGCGTGCCTCGCCGGCGCAGCGTGGGACTGGGACGGTGTGACATTCGAGATCCTGCACCCCTCGCTGGCGGCGCTGGAGAATTCCAGGCTCTCCAGCAATGCGCGGAGTTGTGTGTTGCGGGTGTCGACCCCGCATCGCAGCGCGCTGCTGACCGGGGATATTGGCGTGCGCGAGGAACTCGCGCTGGTGCGTCGTTCAGAGGAGGATCGCTTGCATGCCGACTTCCTCCTCGTGCCGCATCATGGCAGCGGAACGTCGTCGCATCGTGCATTCCTGGCGGCGGTACAGCCGGAGCTGGCAATTTTCCAGATGGGGTTTGCGAACCGCTATGGCCATCCGCGCAATGATGTCTGGCGGCGCTATGGCCGCGCTGGTATCGCGCGCAACCGGAGCGATGAAGCAGGCGCGATCACGATCGAGACAAGGGGTGCTGGCCAGACGGTGACGACGTATCGCCAGCAACATCGGCGCTACTGGCGAGATGCACCCGAAGTACCTGGCCCGGAGTAGGACCGGAAGGCGAGCGGTTTATCACCGCGTAGCGCGCGTGGATGGGGTCGCCTTTCTGGCTTTTTTCCTGGTGGTTGCGCTCGCTGCCGAGGTCTCCGAATTGGGCGCCAGCGGCGCGGGGTCCGCCCCGGCAATGCGTCGCTCGCGCAGGTGGGCCTTGGCGCGTTGCAGCCCGCCGGCCACCGATTCCGCGCGGCCGAGTGCCACGCCGGCCGCCAGAACGTCGCCGAGCACAAGGTGGCAGATGCGTGAGGTCATCGGCGTGAATACTTCGCTGTCTTCTTCGACATCGGAAAACACGCAGACATCGGCAAGTCCGGCCAAGGGCGAACCGCTGTGCGTAAGTGCCAGCACGCTTGCGCCACTGCTGCGAGCCAGCGTGGCGGCGGTGAGCATATCCCAGGTTCGACCGCTGTTGGATACCAGCACGGCCACATCGCCAGGGCGCAGCAGTGCGGCGGACATGCTGAATACGTGCGGATCGGAGTAGGCCGTGGTCGGGATGCCGAGACGGAAGAACTTGTGCTGGATATCGAGTGCAACGATGCCTGAATTGCCGCAGCCGTAAAACTCGATGCGCCTTGCATCCGCTAGCAGGCGAATGCCGTGTTCGATCTGGTCGGCGGAGAGGGCATTGCGCACGGTCATCAACGTGGCGATGGTGCGGTCGAAGACCTTGCCGGCGATGTCGGCCGGCCGGTCGCTGGCAGCCACATCCTGATGCACGAACGGGATGCCGCCGCCTACGTTCTGGGCGAACTGGAGCTTGAACTCCTTGAAGCCATCGTAGCCTAGCGCTGCGCAGAAGCGCGCAATCGTGGGCTGCGATACGCCTGCGCGCTCGGCAAGTTCAGGCATGGTCAGGCGGATGACGCTGGCGCCGTGACGGGTCACGTAATCGGCAAGTCGGCGTTCGGAGGGACGCAGCGTGTCGTAGACGGCAAGGATTCTGTCGAGCATGGTGAGGGTGGGCGTGGAGTCGTGCCGGGCGGCTCTCAATGATGTCGCCCTTGAATTTGTAGAGATTCTACACGTTAGGAGGAAGTTTTCTGCATCCGATGAGATGCTCGATGCCTCAGGATTTACCCGAATTTCGTGCGAAAATGCGCTGAATAAGTCGAATGCGGGAGGATGCCGGGCTTTCGTTGGGAATCGTCTCCTGGCTATAATGTAGAAAATCTACAGCATGGAGGGCGAGATTTGCCGCCCGATATGCCGCCCGATACCCCCACGAGAATCGATCCGCCATGTCCCCAGCTACCCCGGGCCACGCCCGCGCAGAAGTTTCGGCCGTTACCGAACGCATCGTCGAACGCAGCCGTGCCAGCCGTGCCGCCTACCTCGCGCGCTGCGAACGGGCCCAGCGGGAACTAGGTCCGCTGCGTGGCATGTCGTGTGCCAACCTGGCTCACGGCTACGCAGCGCTGCCTTCGGACGACAAACTCAAGCTGCGTGTGGAGCATGCGCCGAATCTCGGCATCATCACCGCCTACAACGACATGCTGTCTGCGCATCAGCCGTATGAGCGCTATCCGTCCGTGATCCGGGAGGCGGCGCGTGCCGTGGGTGCGGTAGCGCAGGTGGCGGGCGGCGTGCCGGCCATGTGCGATGGCATCACGCAGGGCAACGCCGGTATGGAGCTCTCTCTGTTCTCGCGCGATGCCATTGCCATGAGCACCGCCGTTGGGCTGTCGCACAACACGTTCGACGCGGCGCTGATGCTCGGCGTCTGCGACAAGATCGTGCCGGGCCTGCTGATGGGCGCGCTCCAGTTCGGGCACCTGCCCGTGGTGTTCGTGCCAGCGGGGCCGATGGCTACCGGACTGTCGAACAAGGAGAAGGCGCGGGTGCGCCAGCTCTACGCCACGGGACAGGTGGGGCGCGATGCATTGCTCGAAGCTGAAAGCGCCGCGTATCACAGCGCCGGCACGTGCACGTTTTATGGCACCGCCAACAGCAACCAGTTCCTGATGGAAATCATGGGCCTGCACATGCCCGGCGCGGCGTTCGTGCATCCGGATAGCGGGTTGCGCGACGCATTGACCACCGCCGCCGCGCAGCGCGCCCTGGTGCTGATCGCGCGGGGTCGCGAGTACACGCCGCTGGCGCAGGTCGTGGACGAACGCGCCATCGTCAATGCGATGGTCGGCTTGCTGGCAACCGGCGGATCGACCAACCATACGATCCACCTCGTTGCCATGGCACGCGCGGCAGGGATTGTCATCGACTGGAACGACTTCGACCGTCTGTCGGCCGTCACGCCGCTGCTGGCGCGTGTCTATCCGAATGGCGCTGCCGACGTGAACCATTTCCATGCAGCAGGCGGTGTGGCCTACGTGATCGGCCAGCTTCTGGAGGCCGGACTACTGCACGAGGATGTGCAGACAGTGGCCGGGCGGGGCCTGGCGCGTTACACGCAGGAACCGGTGATGACCGATGGCGTGCTGCGCTGGCGCGATGGTCCCACCGTCAGCGGCGATGCCAGCGTGCTGGCGCCGGCGTCGGCGCCGTTTTCGGCCGAGGGCGGGTTGCGGTTGATGGCCGGTAACCTCGGGCGCGGCGTGATCAAGGTCTCGGCGGTGGCCGACGAGCATCGTGTGGTGCAGGCGCCGGCGCGCGTCTTCGAATCGCAGGAGGCGCTGCAGGCCGCCTTCGAGGCCGATGAACTGAATCGCGATGTGGTGGCCGTGGTGCGCTTCCAGGGGCCGAATGCCAATGGCATGCCCGAACTGCATCGGCTGACGCCGGGGCTGGGCGCGTTGCAGGACGCTGGTCACAAGGTGGCACTGGTGACCGATGGCCGCATGTCGGGCGCATCGGGCAAGGTGCCAGCCGTGATCCACGTTGGCCCCGAGGCGCTGGCAGGCGGTCCGCTGGCCCGTGTGCGTGACGGGGACGTCATTCGCGTGGATGCCGTGGCCGGCACGCTCGAACTGGTGGGCGATGCCTCGGTGCAGGCGGAGTTTGCAGCGCGCCAGCCGGTTGCCGCGCCTGAGGATAATTTCGCGCAGTTCAGCATGGGGCGCGGCCTGTTCGGCCTGTTCCGCCGCCATGCGCGGATTGCCGAGGAAGGGGGCAGCGCGCTGGACCTCTCCGAAGCGGATGCCATGTCGAGTGTTCCCGCGTCTGTCCAAACGGGCGTCGCCGTCGCACAATAGGTTCATCCGTTCACACAGCAGGCTCGTTCCGGGCCGTCGTTTTCAGATTCTTCTTATTCGTTTCCCCGGGCGCCACGGTGCCTGGGGTACCGCCGTGCAACCGCAATGGTTCGTGGCGGCTACCGACAAGGGTGGCGACACCATCCGACACCATGATCGATGGAGCAGACATGATTTATATCCTGATGGGCGTTTCTGGCAGCGGCAAGACCACCGTGGGCCAGATGCTGGCGCAGCGCCTGCATTGCGGCTTCCATGATGCCGACACGTTTCACAGCGAGGCCAACAAGGCCAAGATGCACGCCGGCGTGCCGCTGACCGATGACGACCGCTGGCCGTGGCTGGCTGCCATGCGGGCGGCTATCGACGAAGCCCGTGCAGAAGGGCGCACCCATGTGTTTACCTGCTCCGCGCTGCGCCAGGTCTACCGCGATCGGCTGAACCCTCCGGAAGGCGGCGTGACCTTTGTGTTCATGAAGGGCGATGCATCGACGATTGGTGGCCGCCTGTCGGTCCGCGAAGACCATTTCTTCAACCCGGCCCTGCTGCAAAGCCAGTTCGACACACTGGAGGAGCCGCGCGACGCGCTGGTGCTCGATATCCGCCGGACGCCGGAGGCGCTGGTGCAGGACATACTGGATAACTGCCCGCCGGAGTCGGCGTCGTGTGCGGGCGGCACGGCGCGATAGTTTGCGTCTCTCCGGTTTGCTCCCCTCTCCCTCAGGGAGAGGGGCGGGGGAGAGGGCAAACCGTGCAAATTGCGAAGTGGCTGGCAAGCAGAGCCACCAGCCCTCTCCCCCAACCCCTCTCCCACTTCGCGGGAGAGGGGAGCAAAACCTCCTGCCATGCGTAGTCCCCTGGCAAGCATCTTGCTAAACCGTTTTGCGTGCCGGTGCATGTCTCGCACATGCAACCCTTGCGGGAATTGCCGGCGCGGGTATGCTGAAAGCGTTGTCTCGATAAAGCATCAATGAACGGGAGGCCGGCGGCGTCGCCAGACAGTCGTCGGAAGCGGCAGGCGAGGAGACTGCACGCAGCTGGCGCCCATTTCCACGAAGGAGCGGCCATCATGGCGGCGCGGTTTTTCGACGAGATGCTGGAAGGGCGGGAAGATGGCACATTGACGGGCATCGAAGCCGGTCAGGCGTTGCCGACCGGGGCGGTGCGGCCCCACTACCGCAACTTTGCCGACTGGCTGGGCGGGCAGTCCGGCGGGGCGATGGACAACAAACGGGCCGAAGCGGACCTGATCTTTCGCCGGGTGGGCATCACCTTTGCCGTCTATGGCGACAAGGACGAGTCCAACAGCGGCACCGAGCGGACGATTCCGTTCGACGTCATCCCCCGCATCTTTCCGGCCAGTGAATGGGCGACCCTGGAACGCGGCCTGCGGCAGCGCGTGGCGGCGTTGAACCGCTTCATCCACGATATCTACCACGGCCAGGACATCATCCGGGCTGGCGTGATTCCGCCTGACCAGATCTACAACAACGCGCAGTACCGTCCCGAGATGCTCGGCATCGACGTGCCGCGCGATATCTACGCGCACGTGGCGGGTATCGATGTGGTGCGGGCAGGAGAGGGCGAGTTCTACGTGCTGGAAGACAACCTGCGCGTACCGTCGGGCGTGTCCTACATGCTTGAGAACCGCAAGATGATGATGCGGTTGTTCCCCGAACTGTTCGCGCGCAATCGCGTGGCACCGGTGGCGCATTACCCGGATCTGCTGCTCGACATGCTGCGCAGCGTGTCGCCGCAGAATATTGCGGACCCCACCGTGGTGGTGCTCACGCCGGGCATGTACAACTCCGCGTATTTCGAGCACGCGTTCCTGGCCCAGCAGATGGGCGTGGAACTGGTGGAGGGCAGCGACCTCTTTGTCGAGGACGATCACCTCTACATGCGTACCACGCAGGGGCCGCAACGGATCGACGTGATCTACCGCCGCGTGGACGATGACTTCCTCGATCCGCTCGCATTCCGGCCGGACTCCACGCTCGGTGCGGCCGGTTTGCTGTCGGTCTACCGGGCCGGCAATGTGACGATCAGCAACGCGATTGGCACCGGGGTGGCCGACGACAAATCGATCTATCCGTACGTGCCGGACATGATCCGCTTCTACCTGGGCGAGGAAGCCATCCTGTCGAACGTTCCCACGTATATGTGCCGGCGCCCCGATGACCTGCAGTACGTGCTCGACAACATGGAGAAGCTCGTGGTCAAGGAGACGCACGGTGCCGGCGGCTACGGCATGCTCGTGGGTCCGGCTGCCACCCGTGCCGAGATCGAGCAGTTCCGCGAAGTGGTCAAGTCCCGCCCCGAGCAGTACATCGCCCAGCCCACGCTGGCGCTGTCCACTTGCCCCACGTATGTGGAATCGGGCATCGCGCCGCGCCATATCGACCTGAGGCCGTTCGTGCTGTCTGGCAAGGAAGTTCGGATGGTGCCTGGCGGACTGACGCGCGTGGCATTGCGTGAAGGGTCGCTGGTGGTGAATTCCTCGCAGGGCGGAGGCACCAAGGACACCTGGGTACTGGAACGCTGAACGCCGCGAACAACGACAAGCCGGGAGCCCATCATGCTGAGCCGTACCGCCGACCACCTGTTCTGGATGGCCCGCTACACCGAGCGCGCGGAGAACACCGCGCGCATGCTCGACGTCAACTACCAGACCTCGCTGCTGCCGCAGTCGGCCGAAATGGCCGAGCAGGGCTGGTGGGCCATGCTCGATATTTCTGAGTTGACGCACGCCTATGACCACAAATACGGGTTGCTGCATCGTGACGATGTGATCGACTTCATGGTGCGCGACATGACCAATCCGTCGTCAATCATGAGCTGCCTGCGGGCGGCCCGCGAGAATGCCCGTGCAGTGCGCGGATCATTGACGACCGAGGTCTGGGAGACCATCAACACCACCTGGCTCGATGTCCAGCGCATGATCGCGGATGGGGAGTTGCGTCAGGACCCGTCGCGCTTTTTCGAATGGGTGAAATTCCGCTCGCACCTGGCGCGTGGCGTGCAGTTCGGCACGATGCTCAAGGACGACGCGTTTCATTTCATGCGGCTTGGCACGTTCCTGGAGCGCGCCGACAACACCGCGCGGATTCTCGACGTCAAGTTCCAGGCATCGGGTCGCGACGACAGCGACACCGACGATCCCAACCGCGAGCAGAACGATTTCTACCACTGGGCGGCGGTGCTGCGTTCGGTGTCGGGCTTCGAGGTCTACCGCAAGATCTACCGTGCCGTGATCACGCCCCAGCGCGTGGCGGAGTTGCTGATCCTGCGGCCGGACATGCCACGCTCGCTGGTGTCGAGCATGGACGAGGTAGTCGCGATCCTGGCGCTGGTGGCCAACCAGCAGTCAGCGGAGACCATGCGCCAGGCTGGTAAACTCCACGCCGATTTGAAATACGCGCGCATCGACGACATTTTTGCTGTCGGCCTGCACGCCTACCTGACCAGCTTCCTGGAACGCATCGGCGATCTCGGCAACGGTATCAGCCGCGATTTCCTTGTGCCGCTGGCTGCCTGAGTCGATTGCGCAGAGTGGATCACCCGTCCGGCACCCTATGTGCCGGACGCGGAACGCTGGAGGGCAGGTGTGCCGTAGCGCGCACTATGCATCGTGAAATATCGGATCCACCACAAGACTGTCTATCACTACACCGAGCCCGTGCGCCGCAGCGTGCATGAACTGCGTCTGGCGCCGCGCTCGGGGCCGCTGCAATCGGTTGCGGACTGGCACCTGAACGTTCCCGGCAACCTGACCGAAGCACGGGATGGCTTCGGCAATATCGTCCACAACTTCACGATGGCGGGCCCGGCCCGCAGGATCGCTATCGCCGCGACGGGCGAAGTGGAGGTCAGGACGGGCGAGGGCGGCCATCATGCCTTTCATGACTTGCCTGAAGCCGGCGAGGCGCGCGTATCGCCGCTTTACTTCATGACCGGGACACCGCTGACCCAGGCGCCTGCCGATCTGCAGGGATTTGCCGCGCCGTACTTGGCGGCCGGGCACGATATGCCCGCGTTGCTGGCGCTGGCCGACGGGGTGGCCACCCGTGTGCGCTACAAGGCCAACACTACCGACGTGGGCACTTCGGCCGCAGACGCATTCCGGCTGGGCAGCGGGGTGTGCCAGGACCAGGCGCAGGTGATGGTCGCGGCGTGCCGCGCGCTCGGTATTCCCGCTCGCTATGTCAGCGGTTACTTCTACGATCCGGCCGCCACGGCCATGGCGAGCCACGCGTGGACCGACATTTGCCTCGATGCCGACCAGGGCCTCTGGTGCAGCATCGACGTCACGCACCGTTGTGTCACAGATACTCGCCATGTGCGACTCGCCGTGGGGCGCGACTACGCTTCCGCCGCACCAATCCGGGGCATTCTGGAGGGTGGCGCGGGCGAGACGTTGGAAGTGGATATCTCTATCGCACCTGTGGCCTAGTCCCCTCTCCCGCCCGTTCAAACGCTCCGTTCTTGCCGAGCGGCTAGAATGCAAGCTTGCCGCCCCGGCAGCCCCAACAATCAATCACTTCATGACGTACTGCGTAGCCATGCGGCTGGATGCCGGCCTGGTATTCCTCTCCGATTCCCGAACCAATGCCGGCGTGGACGCCATTTCCACTGCCCGGAAAATGACTGTTTTCGAAGAGCCAGGCGATCGGATGATGGTGCTGATGACCGCCGGTAACCTGGCTATCAGCCAGTCGGTGCGCCAATGCCTGGCCGAGGCGCGTGACGAAAAACGCTCGCTGTGGACGGCCCGCGACATGTTCGAGGCCGCCACCATCGTGGGCGAAGCTGTGCGTGCCGTGCACAAGCGTGATGCCCACGCGCTGCGCGACGCCGGCATCGATTTCAACGTGAGCATCGTGTTCGGCGGCCAGATCCGGGGCGAGCGTACGCGGCTGTTCAATATCTATGCGGCAGGCAATTTCGTCGAAGCCACGCCTGAGAACTGCTACTTCCAGATTGGAGAGGCCAAGTACGGTAAGCCGATCATCGACCGTGTGGTGTCCCCGTCGCTGCCGCTGGGCGAGGCCGCGAAATGCGCGCTGATTTCGATGGATTCGACGCTGAAGTCGAATATCTCGGTGGGCCTGCCGCTGGACCTGCTGGTTTACGAAGCTGATTCGCTGCGCGTGACGCACTTCGTCAACATCGACGAACGCAACGCGTACTTCCGCATGATCCGCGACACCTGGGGCCAGCGTCTGCGTCAGGTGTTCGGGGAAATCGGCAATCCCGAATGGGATGCCGCCCAGCCTGCCGAATTTCCGCTGGCGCGCGATGACGCCGACCGCTGGGGCCAGCCGGTCAGAGCACGCCGCGAGCACTAAATTCGAGCGGGGCAGGTTGGCGATAGAGGATTTTGCCTAGCCGAAACGGGCCTGGCCTCGCAGTACACTCTGCGGCGAAACTCATTCTTCATCGCCCCAGCCCCCATGCGCGACCTCCTGCTGTTCTCCCACGCCAACGGTTTTCCGGTTCCAACGTATCGCAAGCTGTTCGGCCAACTGGAGGATACGTTCGAGATCCGCGCGGTGGAGCGCTATGGCCACGATCCCAAGCTGCCCGTCACGCGCGAATGGCCGAACCTCGTCGAGGAGTTGCTGCGCGAGATGCAGCGGGCCGGACGCGACGGGGCCGATCATCGCAAGGTCTGGCTCGTCGGGCATTCGCTCGGTGGCTTTCTCTCGCTGATGGCCGCGCTGCGCCAGCCGCATCGCGTGCAGGGCGTGGTGATGCTCGATTCTCCGATCATCGCCGGTTGGCGGGCCTCGTTGCTGCGGGCCTCGCAGGTACTGGGACTCGACGAAAAACCAAGTCCCGCAGCCGTGACCAAGAACCGACGCACGCACTGGCCCGACACCGAATCGGTCTGGACCCATTTCCAGGCCAAGCGCAATTTCCAGGTCTGGGACCCCGAGGTGCTACGCGACTACGCGGAACTCGGCACTGAACCCACGGGCCGCGCCGCCGAGCGCAGGCTTCGCTTCGATCGCGATGTCGAATATCGTATCTACCGCACGCTGCCGACCAGTCTGGGACGACGCGTGGCCCATGGAGCACCGGTGCCGGTCAGCTTTATTGCGGGTACGCGTTCGAAGGAGGTGAGACAGGTAGGTCTGGGTGCCACGCGCAAGCTGGTGGGCGATCGCCTGCGCTATGTGGAGGGTGGTCATCTCTATCCGATGGAGCGCCCGCTGGAGACCGCTGGGCTGGTGCGCGAACTGATCGACGGGATGCGCCAGGCAGGCTGAAAGAAGGTCGGAAGGCGTAGGAAAGGGCGGCGGCCCGACATGCCGCTGTCACAAATTCCGGGTCGGCGGAGCACGGGGTCTCATGTATAATCCCGATTTCCCCGGCAAGCTCGGTTTATGACCAAATTCGTCTTCGTCACCGGTGGCGTCGTCTCTTCTCTCGGCAAGGGCATCGCTGCTGCTTCGCTCGCGGCCATTCTCGAGTCGCGCGGCCTCAAAGTCACCCTCCTCAAGCTCGATCCTTACATCAACGTCGATCCCGGCACGATGAGCCCTTTCCAGCACGGCGAAGTGTTCGTGACGGAAGATGGCGCGGAAACCGATCTGGATCTTGGCCACTACGAGCGCTTCGTCTCGGCCAAGATGCGCAAGTCGAACAACTTCACGACTGGCCAGATCTACGAATCGGTGATCCGCAAGGAACGTCGTGGCGAGTACCTCGGCAAGACCGTGCAGGTCATTCCCCACATCACCAACGAAATCCAGGCATTCGTTGAGCGCGGCGCAGCCGCCTCGCACGATGGCAAGGCCGACGTGGCACTTGTGGAAATCGGCGGCACGGTGGGCGATATCGAATCGCTGCCGTTCCTCGAAGCCGCGCGCCAGATGAGCCTGCGCATGGGCCGCAACCATTGCGCCTTCGTGCACCTGACGCTGGTGCCGTTCATTGCCAGCGCTGGCGAATTGAAGACCAAGCCGACCCAGCACTCGGTGCAGAAGCTGCGCGAAATCGGTATTTCGCCCACGGCACTGCTGTGCCGCGCCGACCGTCCGATTCCCGACGACGAGCGCGCCAAGATCTCGCTGTTCGCGAACATCCCGCAAGACGCCGTGATCTCGGTGTGGGACGCCGACAGCATCTACAAGATTCCGCAGATGCTCAACGAGCAGGGCCTCGACCGCCTGATCTGCGAGGAACTCCGCCTTGATCCGAAGCCGGCCGATCTGTCGATGTGGCAGAAGCTGGTCAAGGCGCAGGAAAATCCCGAGCACGAAATCACGATCGGCATGGTTGGCAAGTACGTCGACCTGACCGAGTCGTACAAGTCGCTGATCGAGGCGCTGCGCCACGCCGGCATGCACACCGCAACGCGCGTGAACATCGAGTACATCGATTCGGAAGAACTCGAATCGGGTCACCTCGAAGTGCTGCAGCCGCTGGACGCCATCCTGGTGCCGGGCGGTTTCGGCAAGCGCGGCACGGAAGGCAAGATCCGCGCGATTCAGTATGCCCGCGAGCACAAGGTGCCGTACCTGGGCATCTGCCTGGGCATGCAGCTGGCCGTGATCGAATTCGCGCGCCACGTGGCCAGCATGACGGACGCCAACTCGACCGAATTCAACCTCGAAACCGAGCATCCGGTGGTGGCACTGATCACCGAGTGGCTGGACCGTGAAGGTAAGGTCGAACAACGCTCGGCCGATTCCGACCTGGGCGGCACGATGCGCCTGGGCGCCCAGCGCGTGCCGGTCAAGGCCGGTACGAAGGCCGCGCAGATCTATGGTGCCGAAGTCAACGAACGCCATCGTCACCGTTACGAAGTCAACAACCACTACGTGCCGCAGCTCGAAGGCGCCGGGATGGTGATTTCGGCGCGTACGCCGACCGAGAACCTGCCGGAAATGATGGAGTTGCCGGAGTCGATGCACCCCTGGTTCGTTGGCGTGCAGTTCCACCCGGAGTTCACCTCGACGCCGCGCGACGGTCATCCGCTGTTCAAGGCGTATGTGGAAGCCGCGCTGGCCTCGCAGCAACGCAAGGGCGCCTGACGGCCCGCGACGAAGGAGACAGCCATGAAACTGTGTGGATTCGACGTTGGCCTCGACAAGCCGTTCTTCCTGATTTCGGGCCCGTGCGTGATCGAGTCCGAGCAGATGGCGCTTGATACGGCTGGCCAACTCAAGGAAATCACGAGCGCGCTGGGTATCCCGTTCATCTACAAGTCCTCGTTCGACAAGGCCAACCGTTCGTCGGGCAAGTCGTTCCGTGGACTGGGGATGGAGAAGGGTCTGGAGATCCTGGCCACGGTGAAGCGCGAGATTGGGGTGCCGGTACTCACGGATATCCACGAGATCGACGAGATCAAGCCGGTTTCCGCCGTGGTGGACGTGCTGCAGACGCCGGCCTTCCTGTGCCGCCAGACGGATTTCATCCGCGCCTGCGCCCAGAGCGGCCGGCCGGTGAATATCAAGAAGGGCCAGTTCCTGGCCCCGCACGACATGAAGAACGTGATCGACAAGGCCCGCGACGCTGCACGCGAAGCTGGCCTGCCCGATGACGTGTTCATGGCCTGCGAACGCGGTGTCTCCTTCGGCTACAACAATCTGGTCTCGGACATGCGCTCGCTGGCGATCATGCGCGAGACCCATGCGCCGGTGGTGTTCGACGCCACGCACTCGGTGCAGTTGCCGGGCGGGCAGGGCACCAGCAGCGGCGGCCAGCGCGAGTTCGTGCCGGTGCTGTCGCGTGCGGCCGTGGCCACGGGCGTGGCTGGCCTGTTCATGGAAACCCACCCGGACCCGAGCAAGGCCATGTCCGATGGTCCGAACGCCGTGCCGCTGTCGCGCATGAAGGAACTGCTCTCCGTCTTGAAGGACCTCGATGCGCTGACCAAGCGCGCCGGCTTCCTCGAAGACAACTTCGGCTGGCCGGCCTGCGCCTGAGTCAGCCTGCAGTAACCGCCGCCCGCGCCTGTCGCGGGCGGTGTCGCTTGAGGTTGCATCAAAGCGAATGCAACAGTATCGAAAGACAATACAAAAGCTTTGGAGATAACGGATGGCCGCCGGTTATATCATCGCGTACGTCGACGTGACAGACCCCCAGCAATACGAGCAGTACAAGGTGCTTTCGACGCGGGCCATGCAGGCTCACGGCGCGGAAGTCCTGGTACGCGGCGGCAAGACCGAGCCGCTCGAGGGTGAGTGGGCGCCCACGCGCGTGGTAGTGCTGAAGTTCCCCAGCTATGACGCCGCCAAGGTGTTCTACGCGAGCGAGGAATACCTGGCCGCCCGCAACTCACGCGAGCACGCCGCGACGATGAACATGATCGTGGTGGAAGGCGCCTGACATATTCGTCGGGCATGCTGAACGCGGCATGACGCAGCAGATTGGCAAGATTCAACAGTCCTGAGAGGAAATATGAGTGCAATCGTAGATATCATCGGTCGCGAGGTTCTGGACTCGCGCGGTAATCCCACCGTCGAATGCGACGTGCTGCTGGAATCGGGCGTGATGGGCCGTGCGGCTGTGCCGTCGGGCGCATCCACTGGCTCGCGCGAAGCCATCGAACTGCGTGATGGCGACAAGTCGCGCTATCTGGGCAAGGGCGTGCTGAAGGCCGTCGAGCATATCAACACCGAAATCTCCGAGGCCATCATGGGCCTGGACGCTTCCGAGCAGGCGTTCCTGGATCGCACGCTGATCGAACTGGACGGCACCGAGAACAAGGGCCGCCTGGGCGCCAACGCGATGCTGGCCGTGTCGATGGCCGTGGCCAAGGCTGCTGCCGAAGAGGCTGGCCTGCCGCTGTACCGCTATTTCGGCGGTTCGGGTGCGATGCAGATGCCGGTGCCGATGATGAACATCGTCAACGGTGGCGCGCACGCCAACAACAGCCTGGATATCCAGGAATTCATGATCATGCCCGTGTCGCAGACCAGCTTCCGTGAAGCCCTGCGTTGCGGCGCCGAAGTGTTCCACGCACTGAAGAAGATCCTGGCCGACAAGGGCATGTCGACGGCCGTGGGCGACGAAGGCGGCTTCGCACCGAACTTCTCGTCGAACGAGGAATGCCTGAACACGATCGTCCAGGCCGTGGAAAAGGCTGGCTACAAGGTCGGTGAAGACGTGCTGCTGGCGCTGGACTGCGCCGCGAGCGAGTTCTATCACGAAGCCGAAGACGTCTATGCACTGGAAGGCGAAGGCCTGAAGCTGTCGTCGACGCAGTTCGCCGACTACCTGGCCAACCTGTGCGACAAGTTCCCGATCGTGTCGATCGAGGACGGCATGGCCGAAGGCGACTGGGAAGGCTGGAAGACGCTGACCGACAAGCTCGGCAAGCGCGTGCAGCTGGTGGGTGACGACCTGTTCGTGACCAACACCAAGATCCTGAAGGAAGGCATCGAGAAGGGCATCGGCAACTCGATCCTGATCAAGATCAACCAGATCGGCACGCTGACCGAGACGTTTGCTGCCATCGAGATGGCCAAGCGCGCCGGCTACACGGCCGTGATCTCGCACCGTTCGGGCGAGACCGAGGACAGCACGATTGCCGACATCGCCGTGGGCACGAACGCTGGTCAGATCAAGACCGGTTCGCTGTCGCGTTCGGACCGTATCGCCAAGTACAACCAGCTCATCCGCATTGAGGAAGACCTGGGCGATATCGCCACGTACCCGGGCAAGAGCGCGTTCTACAACCTGCGCTGATGTCAGAAAAAACGCCGCCTCAGGGCGGCGTTTTTCATTGGCGCGCGACATTTGCAACAGTATTGAGTCGTTGTTTCGCTTTGTAGCGTCTTTTGTTTTGCAATCTTCGGCCGCTTGGTGGATCATTGGTGCCGATCCAGATCGCCCTGTCCGCGGGGCTTGTCCCTAGCGCCTGTGCCCCGATGCGCCTGATTTCCCTGCTGTTGTTCGTGTTGCTGATTGCCATCCAGTATCCGCTCTGGCTGGGCAAGGGCGGCTGGCTGCGCGTATGGGACCTGAATCGCCAGGTCAACGAACAGGCCACGCACAACCAGGCGCTCAAGCTGCGCAATGCCAAGCTGGAAGGGGAGGTCAAGGACCTCCAGGACGGTACGGGCGCCATCGAGGAACGTGCCCGCTACGAGCTGGGCATGGTCAAGGACAGTGAAGTCTTCGTCCAGTTCGTGGCCCCGGCCCCGAAGGTCAGCGCCACGCCGCCACTGCCGCCTCCGCCGAACTCAGTCGCCGGACGGGGTGGTCATTAGTTTTCGGAAGCCATAGCCGGCTAGCGGCGACAGGCAAACGAAGCGAAGCGGTTCTGGCAAGGCCGCGCAACGACGCCAGAATCGTTTACCTGTCGCCGCTTACCACCAGCCATAGGGGTATCCACCCCATCCGTATCCGCCATACCCCGGTGAGCTGATTCCCACGCCGCCGCCCCAATTTCCACCACCCCATCCGCCGTAGAACAGGCTGAAGCTGGTATTCGGATACGCGTACGCCGCGCGGCTCCAGGCTGCGGCCTGCTGTTCGCTCGCCATCACCGTGGCCTGCTCGCGCAGGATTTGCTGGTTCTGGGCAGATAGTCGTTGGCGTTCGGCCTCGCTGAGCGGGGCCGGCGGGATCGATCCCGGTGCCAGGCGCGCCGTGGCCGGCACACCATCCATATCGCGCGGCACGGGCGCCGCGCATCCGGCAAGGATGGCGAGGGCCGCAGCAGCGGTCAGCAGGGAAGTGCAACGAATTGTCGCTGTCATGTCGGACTCCTTCGGCAGCCAGATACCAAGCATGCCATTGGACCCGCGGAACCCTGTGTGGGGTTCCGTACGGTGCGTTTCTCTACGCTCTCGGTTTTCTCCCCTCTCCCTATGGGAGAGGGGAGCAAGACATCGGCAAGCGGCAGATCAATGCTGCTGTTTCGCCCCTTCCCCCGCACCCGTTGCCACCGGCGCCGTAAACAACTGCGCCGCATCTACGGGATCGAACGCATACCGCTGGCCGCAGAAGTCGCAATGGATTTCCACTTCACCACGTTCGGCGATGATGCCTTCGATCTCGTCGCGGCCCAGCGATTGCAGCATGGCGCCCACACGTTCGCGCGAGCATGAGCACTGGAAGTGCGGCGTCATCGGCTCGAAGACGCGCAGGCCGGCGTTTTCCAGTTCTTCCCAGAACAGCCGGCGAATCAGCGTATCGGGCGATTCCGCCAGCAACTCCTCTTCCTTGAGCGTGGCCCCGAGCTGGCAGGCGCGGTCCCAGGTGTCGAGGTCCTGCGCGCGGCCCTGTTCGTCGAGCGGGGCGCCTGTTTCCCCAACCTGGGCTTCGATCGTGCCGCCGTACGACGGCAGCTTCTGGAGCAGCATGCCTGCAGAAACCTGATCGTTCGAGGCCAGCCAGAGCCGTGTGTCGAGCTGCTCCGACGCCTGCATGTAATGTTCGAGCACCTCGGTCATGGTGGCCAGCGGACCGTGTTCGTCGGCCAGCGGCACGATGCCCTGGTAAGCCTGCTGCCCCGGCAGCTTGTCCTGCGGGTCGAGCGTGATCGCGAAGCGGCCCTTGCCATGCACATTGACGAGTTGCTTCAGCGTAGCGTCATCGGCCAGTTCGGCATCTTCGGCGATCTTGGCGGTGGCACGCATCGACATGTCGGAGAGGCACTCCACCACCAGCATGCGCACCGGACCATCGCCGTGCAACTGCATGATGAGGGCGCCATTGAACTTGAGGTTGGCCGACAGCAGCGCCGCAGCCGCCATCATCTCGCCCAGCAGGCGGCGCACTGGCGCCGGATAGGCGTTGCGGTTCAACACCTCCTGCCAGGTGGCCTCCATGCGGACCAGTTCGCCGCGCACGGGAGCCGCGTCGAACAGGAATTTCTGGAGGGTGTCGGGATTCGAGGAAGCGGTCACGGGTCTGTCTTTCTTGCGTTGATGCGCTCGGCGTTAGCCGATGCGCTTGAGTTCGGTCTTGTAAACGGCCTGTCGCTTCGCATAGGTTTCGGCGTTGCGATAGAGGTTGGCCACATCGTCATCGGTCAGTTCGCGCACCACCTTGGCGGGCGCGCCCAGGATCAGCGAGCGGTCCGGGAACACCTTGTTCTCGGTAATCACGGCACCGGCGCCAACAAGGCATTCGCGGCCGATTACGGCGCCGTTGAGCACCACGGCCTGGATACCGATCAGCGAGCCTTCACCCACTGTGCAGCCATGCAGCATGGCCTGGTGGCCTACCGACACCTTGTTGCCCAGCGTCAGCGGACGGCCCGGGTCGGTGTGCAGCACGGAGCCTTCCTGAATATTGGTGTCCTCGCCCACGACGATTGGCTCGTTGTCGCCACGGATCACCACGCCCGGCCATGCGCTGGCGCGCGCCTTGAGCGTCACGTTGCCGATGATGGTGGCTTCTGCCGCCACATAGGCGTGTTCGTGAATGGACGGGGCGATATCGCCGAGCTGGTAAAGCGCCATGGGGTCTCCTGCCTGATGCGTGTAATTGGGGATGGCCGCGCCGATTAAAAGAGCCTGGGGCTGGGCCGGATTCGCCACCGGCGACGTGCCGGCGAGGCTCTACAATGGCGGCTTCCCGAATTTTACGCCTATGCCAGTGATTGCACCCGTCCACCCCGCCGAATCGCCACTTTCGGCGCGCCGACAAGCCCTGACGGTGCTATGCATGACCGATGCCAGGGCCAAGGCCGTCGCCGCGCGCCAGCTTTATGCGGCGCTGGGTAACGGGCAAACCGTAGTGGACGCCGATGACGTCCTCGTGGCGGACCCATCCCTGGCACTCCCGGGCCGGCCCGAGCGCCCCGAACTGGTGCCGCCGCAGCAGGTCACGCGGCGCCGCTCCATCCACACCACGGCAGGCCGGGCCAACATGATCCACGCGCTCTGCCATATCGAATTCAACGCGATCAACCTCGCGCTCGATGCGGCGTGGCGTTTCCACGGGATGCCGACGGACTATTACCGCGACTGGCTGCGCGTGGCCGACGAGGAGGCATATCACTTTTCGTTGCTGGCGGATCACCTGGAGACACTGGGCGCCAGCTATGGCGATTTTCCGGCGCACAACAGCCTCTGGGAAATGACCGACAAGACTTCGGGCGATGTGCTGGCGCGCATGGCGCTGGTGCCGCGCACGCTGGAGGCGCGCGGACTGGACGCCTCGCCACCGGTCCGCGCCAAACTGGCCGAGGCGGGCGATGAAGCTGCCGCCGCCATCATCGACATCATCCTGCGCGACGAGGTGGGCCACGTCGCCATCGGCAACCACTGGTACCGCTGGCTCTGCACGCAGCGCGGCCTGGAACCGGTGGCTACCTACGCGCAACTGTCGGAACAGTACAAGGCGCCGAAGCTGCGCGGCCCGTTCAACCTCGACGCCCGCCGCGCGGCCGGGTTCGACGAGGATGAACTGGCCTGGCTCGAAGCCTCGGCAGGTTAGGCGCTCGCCGAGCCCTGCGCCTTTTGCGCGCGCTCCTGTTCCTGCAGCCGCAGCACGCGGCGCTGGATCTTGCCAGTTGTGGTCATCGGTAACTGGTCGATGAACTCGATGGCCTTCGGATACTCGTACGGCGCCAACTGACCGCGCACATGCTGCTGCAGTTCGGCTACCAGCGCCGCGTCGTTGTCGAAGGATCGTGCCACGGCCGGTGTCAGCACGATGAACGCCTTGACGATGGCACCGCGCTCCGGGTCCGGAGAGGGCACCACGGCGCAGTTCGATACCGCCGGATGCTTGAGCAGGCAGTTCTCGATCTCGCTCGGCCCGATCCGATAGCCCGATGACTTGAACACGTCGTCGGCGCGGCCCTGATACCAGAGGTAGCCATCCGCGTCGATGCGCGCGAGGTCGCCCGTGCGGCACCAGCGCAGGCCGCCATATTCCGAATACTTGCCCGCCGTGGCGGCGTCGTTCTTCCAGTAACCAAGGAAGAACACCGGGTCCGGATACCCGTGGATATCGGTGGCGCAGACCGCTACCTCGCCGTCCTCGCCGGGCGGGCAGGGCTTGCCGTCCTCGTCGATCACGGCCACGCGATGGCCGGGATAGGGTCGTCCCATGGAGCCGGGGCGTGCGGGCCATCCCAGGCGGTCGTCATCGTATTGCGCCGTGCAGTTGCCGACGATGTAATTGATCTCGGTCTGGCCGAACATCTCGTTGACGATCACGCCGAGCGCGTCGCGGCACCATGTGAACACGGTCTCGCCCACTGCCTCGCCGGCGCTCATGATCGCGCGCAGCTTGAGGTCGTACTTGTCCGAAGGGGTCGGGCACGCCTTCATCATCTGCTTGAGCGCCGTGGGAAACAGGAAGGTATTGGTCACGCCGTATCGTTCGAGCAGTTCGAACGCGCGCTCGGCCGTGAAGCGGCCCTGATATCCGACAATCGGCCGGCCGAAGTACAGCGCGGGCATCAGCGCATCCCACAGGCCGCCAGTCCACGCCCAGTCGGCAGGGCTCCAGAACACATCGTCGTCCTGCGGATACCAGTTCTGCGAGCAGACGAAGCCGGTCAGGTTGCCGATCAACGCGCGGTGCGGAATCAGGGCGCCCTTGGGCGGCCCCGTGGTGCCGCTGGTGTAGATCAGCACGGCAGCTTCATCTGCCTTGGTCTGCTCCGCAGTGAACTCGGGAAGCTGCGCGGCGAGCAGGGTGTCCCAGTCGACATCGCCCCGTCCGATGGCGCTGCCCACGCCGATGATGGTCTTCAGCGTCGGACAATCGGGCCGGGCGGCCAGCAGGTTGTCGATCGAGGTCTCGTCGGCAATGGCAATGCGGGTTTCGCTATGGTCGATGCGGTAGGAGAGCGCTTCCGGGCCGAACAGCATCGACAGCGGCATGGCCACGGCGCCAAGCTGGTAGACGGCCATGCCGGCGATCACGGTCTCGATGCGTTGCGGCATCACGATGGCCACGCGGTCTCCGCGCTGCACGCCAAGCTCGCGCAGCGCGCGAGACAGCCGGTTGGCCTCGGCCTGGATGTGCGCGTAGGTGTAGGAGGCACGCCGCCCGTCCTCGTGCTCGGTGTGCACGGCGATACGGTCCGCCGTGGCGGGATCGCGCGCCCAGCGGCCGCAGCAGACTTCGGCCAGATTGAAGGTTTCGGGCACGTTCCAGCGGAACGAGTCATGCAGCGCGTGATAGTCGTCACGACGCGTGGCCGGCAAGGCGGTCATGCCATGGTCTCCTGTGTGTCTGGTTCGTGTCGCTGCAGGCGGGCCGCTGTTGTGGCTATAATCCGCCGAGCGAACGATCGTTCTATTTTTTATCCGGGCGGCTGTGCGGTGGATACCCAACCGCTGCACGCGCATCAGAAGACCCGGGCACCGAGGGTAGACACCATGACCATCACGGAAACTTCGCGTTCCGAATTTATCACGCTGCGTGGGCTGCGCACGCACGTCCGCCACTGGGGACAACCCGGCGCGGCCAAACTCTTCATGCTGCATGGCTGGATGGATGTGGCGGCCTCGTTCCAGTTCCTGGTCGATGAACTCCAGCGCGACTGGCACGTCATTGCGATGGACTGGCGCGGGTTTGGCGAGACCGAATACCCCACGCGCCATCCCGGCACGCGGTCTTACTGGTTCCCGGACTATGTGGCCGACCTCGAAGCGCTGCTCGACCACTATCAGCCGGAAGGGCAGGTGGATCTGGTGGGCCACAGCATGGGCGCCAACGTGGTTTGCATCTATGCCGGCGTGCGGCCAGAGCGGGTGCGCCGCGTGGTGGACCTGGAGGGTTTCGGACTCACGCGCACGCGTCCGGACCAGGCGCCAGGCCGCCTGGCGCGCTGGCTCGACGAACTGCGCGAGGCGCCGGTGCTGAAAACCTACGAGAGCCAGGCCGCGGTGGCCGCGCGGCTGCAGAAGACCAACCCACGACTGCCAGACGACCGCGCCGCCTTTCTGGCCGCGCACTGGTCGAGTCGTAACGATGAGGGCCGTTGGGAGATCCTTGGCGACGCCGCGCACAAGATGACCAATCCCACGCTGTACCGGATCGACGAGATCATGGCCATCTGGGAAAAGGTCACAGCGCCGGTGCTACACGTGGAAGCGCGAGACTCGGAGACGCTCAAGCACATCGCCCACAAGCAGAGCATCGAGGAATTCAGGGAGCGCTTCCGCGCGTTCCCGGACTTCAGGGAGGTCATCGTGGAGGATGCAGGGCACATGCTGCACCACGACCAGCCTAAGGTGGTGGCGGGGTTGATCGAGGGGTTTTTGGAGCTCTAGTTTGCCGGCGGTTTTCTCCCCTCTCCCGCATGGCGGGAGAGGGGCGGGGGAGAGGGCTAGCATTTCAAATTGCGACAAGCTGGCAAGCAGAACCTCCGGCCCTCTCCCCCAACCCCTCTCCCGCGCGCGGGAGAGGGGAGTTAGTTCCGCGAGAAGATTACTGCGTCAACTTCGCCTTCAACCCCGGATTGTTGCTCGTATGCATATGCACGAGCGCCTTGTCGGGGAAGGCGTAGTGGTACGCCTTGCGCAACGCCAGCGCGGCTTCATGGAACCCCGACAGGATCAGCTTCTGCTTGTTCGGATACACCGCAATATCCCCCGCCGCAAAGATGCCGCGACGCGAGGTTTCATAGGTTGTGGTGTTGTCGATATGGATGCGGCCCGCGTGCATGTCGAGATCCCAGTGGGCGATCGGACCAGGTTCGGATACCAGTCCATAGAGCGCCACGAGTTCGTCGGCGGCAATCGTCTGGTCGCCATCGCGCGACTTGATGCCCGCGCTCGCCAGCGCGCCTGCGTCATCGGTCTGCAGGCTGCCTAGCATGCCGACTACGAAGTCCATCTCGCCAGCCGCTACCGATGCACGCATGGCGTTCACCGTGTGATCGGCTGCACGGAAACCCTCCCGACGGTGCAGCAGCGTCACGCGCGAGGCCACCTTGCGCAACGCCATGGCCCAGTCCAGCGCGGAATCGCCGCCACCGGCCACGATCACGCGCTTGCCGGAGAAGCGCGAAACATCGCGCACGGCGTAATGCACGTGACGGTCTTCCAGCGCTGCGGCCTCGGGCAGCGAGACGCGCTGCGGCGCAAAAGCTCCGGCGCCGGCACAGATCAGCACCGCCGTCACGTCGAAGCGCTTGCCGGTATCCGTGGTCACCAGCAGGCGCGGGTGGTCGTCGGCGCCGGTGATGTCGGTCACGGATTCGGCGCGCTGGCCAAAGTGCATCGGAAAATCGAATGGCGCGCATTGCTCGAGCAACCGGTCCACCAGATCCTGTGCCAGGCAGCCTGGCACGGCCGGAATGTCGTAGATGGGCTTTTCAGGGTAGAGCTCGGTGCATTGACCGCCCGCGCGGTCCAGCACGTCGATCAGCTCGCAGCGCAGCCCCAGCACGCCGGCCTGGAAGGCCGCAAACAGGCCGACCGGCCCTGCACCGATGATCAGTACGTCGGTCTGGGTGGTGTCGGAAGTATCGGAGGAAGTGGCGGACATGGCAGAGGCAGGGCAGAGCGAAACAGGCGCCCATCATACCTCGCGCTAGTTCGCCATCCGTACAACGCCACCGCTAGCGACAGGGCCAAAAACCCCTGCCGGGAGTAGAATGATCGCCATGCAAAACCCGCACGCCATCAACGCCGATCTGCACTGCCACTCCACCGTGTCCGACGGGATGCTCGCGCCCGCCGAGGTGGCCGCACGGGCGCACGCAGGCGGAGTGGCCTTCTGGGCGTTGACCGACCATGACGAAGTGGGCGGCCAGACCGAGGCGCGCGCCGCAGCCGAGGCACTCGGCATGCGCTATGTGCCCGGCGTCGAGATCTCGGTCACGTGGGCCGGGCAAACCGTGCATATCGTGGGCCTGCAGATCGACCCGTTCCATCCGGAACTGATTGACGGGCTGGCGCGCACGCGCGATGGCCGTGCGCGCCGTGCGCAGGATATCGGTGAGGCGCTGGCGAAGATCGGCATTGCCGACGCCTACCAGGGCGCCCTGCGCCATGTCGGTAACCCTGACCTGATTTCGCGCACCCACTTTGCGCGCTGGCTGGTAGACGAAGGCTACTGCAAGACCATCAGCGATGTGTTCAGCGAATATCTCTCGGAAGGCCGGCCGGGCTTCGTGCCGCACCGCTGGTCCACGCTCGCCGAGGCAATCGGCTGGATTCGCGCATCGGGCGGCATTCCGGTCATGGCGCATCCGGGCCGCTACAACTACACCGATACCCAGCACGACGCGCTATTCGATGAGTTCACGCAACTGGGTGGCCGCGCCGTGGAGGTGGTCACCGGCAGCCATACACCGGACCAGTACCGGCGGTATGTCGACGTGGCGCGGCACTACGGACTGATGGCCTCGCGCGGCAGCGATTTCCACGGACCCGGCGAGGGCCGCGTGGAACTTGGGACGCTGCCGCCGCTGCCCTCGACCGTCACGCCGATCTGGCACAACTGGTAAGCCATCCAACGCATCCAACGTACGCTGGGGATTTCCGCGCTTCATGTCACAGTTCTTCGAGATCCATCCCGACAACCCGCAGTCGCGCCTGATCAAGCAGGCTGCGCAGATCGTGCGCCAGGGCGGCCTGATCGCGCTGCCCACGGACTCCAGCTACGCGCTGGCTTGCCCGCTTGACGACAAGGCAGCCGTGGAGCGCCTGCGCCGGCTGCGCGGTATTGACGACCGGCATCATCTGACGTTGATGTGCAGCGATCTGTCGGAACTCGGCAACTTTGCGCGGGTCGATAACCGGCAGTACCGCTGGATCAAGGGTGCTACGCCGGGGCCCTACGTGTTCATCCTCGAAGCCACCAAGGAAGTGCCGCGACGGTTATCGCATCCCGCGCGCAAGACAATCGGCGTGCGGGTGCCGGACCAAGCGATTCCGCTGGCGCTGCTGGCGGAGTTGGGTCAGCCACTGATTTCGGCGACGCTGCAGGTTCCGGGGGACGAGGCGCCCATGAACGATCCGGCCGAGATCCGGGCACGGCTCGAAAGGCAGCTCGATCTGGTGATCGACGGCGGCGCAGCGCCGGCGCAGCCCACCACCGTGATCGACCTGACCGGTGGTGAGCCCGAGCTGATCCGCGCCGGACGGGGCGATATCGAGCGTTTTGGTCTGGATGCCGCCGTTTGAAAGGGCGCCCATGCGGCGCTGATCCATCCCGTTATTTGATACATACCGCACAATGCGCCGACACGGCCGGCAGTTATGCTGGTCACCAGCCCTCTAGAATGACCTGATGGATTCCTCGATCGTCCAGACCATTGCGGTCTATGCCCTGCCGGTGTTGCTGGCCATCACGCTCCATGAGGCCGCCCATGGTTTCGTGGCGAAATACTTCGGCGACGACACGGCCTGGCTGCTGGGCCGCGTGAGCCTGAATCCGATTCGCCATATCGATCCGATCGGCACGGTGGCCGTTCCGCTACTGCTGTATGTGCTCACGGCCGGCCAGTTCGTGTTCGGCTTTGCCAAGCCCGTGCCGGTGGTGTTCAGCCACCTGCGCAATCCGCGCTGGCATGGCATGTGGGTGGCGCTGGCGGGTCCGGCCAGCAATATCATCCAGGCGTTCCTGTGGGCGCTGGTTGCCCTGGCGCTGGCGGTGGGTCATGTGCAGGAGCCGTTCTGGAGCCAGATGGCGCGCGCCGGCATCATCGTCAATACGGTAGTGGCCGCGTTCAATCTGTTTCCGATTCCCCCGCTCGACGGCGGCCGGGTGTTGACCGCCTTCCTGCCGCGCCGCGCCGCCGAAGCCGTGGGCAAGGTCGAGCCATACGGTATTTTCATCGTGCTGGCGCTGGTGGCGGCCGGAGTGATCACGCAGATCTGGATGCAGCCCGTGATGACCGTGCTGCTGTCGATGGTCGAGCTGATGCTGAAACCCGTGCTGATGGTTCTTCAGTAACGCCGCCGCCTTCTCGACAATCGAATTTCCCCGGTTTGTCCCCATGACGCTTCTGCATCCCACGCCTGTCCCACCCACCGTGCCCTCACCGTGGCTGGTCCGCTGGACCCACCTGATCCAGCCGGGCGGCCGGGTGCTTGACCTGGCCTGCGGCAACGGCCGGCACGCGTCCTGGTTGGCGGAACAGGGTTTCCGCGTGCTGGCTGTGGACCGCGATGCCGAAGCGATCGCCCGCCTGCCTGCATCCGTGCAAGGGCGGGTGGCGGACCTCGAACTGGGTAGCTGGCCGCTGGCGGATGCGGGTACTTTCGATGCCATCGTCGTCACGAACTATCTGCATAGGCCGCTCTGGGCACACCTGCTCGATGCGCTGGCGCCGCGCGGCGTGCTGATCTATGAAACCTTCGCCGCCGGCAACGAGACGATTGGCAAACCATCGCGGCCCGAGTTCCTGCTGAAGCCGGGCGAATTGCTCGATGTGACGCATGGGCGGCTGCGCGTCGTGGGTTTCGAGGAGGGTCTGGTGGAGTCGCCGAAACTGGCCTTCGTGCAGCGGATTTGTGCGGTTTCCGAGGCCGCCGACGCTTCTGGCGCGGCGGCGCCGCCACGCTACAGACTGCCCGGGTGACGCGCCCGCGCGCCCCTTGTGCCGCTGGCCGGACCAGCGGTTACGCGTGCTCACGTTTTCCCTCATCGTCGGGGGTCCGGAGCGCCTGACGGTTCCGGTACAATCCCGGTTGTTTCGAATTTCCGATTCCTTGAGCTATGACACAGATTACCGGCAGCATCGTGGCCATCGTCACCCCGATGCATGAGGATGGCAGCCTGGATTACCCGGCCTTGCGCGCCCTCATCGACTGGCACGCGGCAGAAGGCACCGATGGCATCGTGATCGTGGGTACCACGGGCGAGTCGCCGACGGTCAACGTCGAGGAGCACTGCGAACTGATCCGCGTGGCGGTCGAACAATCTGCGGGCCGCGTGCCCATCATCGCCGGCACCGGTGGCAACTCCACGCGCGAAGCCATCGAACTGACGGCTTTCGCCAAGCAGGTGGGTGCCGATGCATCGCTGCAGGTCGTGCCGTACTACAACAAGCCGACCCAGGAAGGCATGTACCGCCATTTCCGCACCATTGCGGAAGCCGTGGAACTGCCCGTGCTGCTGTACAACGTGCCTGGCCGCACCGTTGCGGACATGGCCAACGACACCATCCTGCGCCTGGCGCAGGTACCGGGTATCGTCGGTGTCAAGGAAGCCACGGGCAATATCGACCGCGCCGCGCAACTGATCAAGGACGCCCCGGAAGGCTTCGCCATCTACAGTGGCGATGACCCCACCGCAGTGGCGCTGATTCTGCTGGGCGGTCATGGCAATATCTCGGTCACCGCCAATGTGGCGCCGCGCAAGATGCATGAGATGTGCGTGGCGGCACTGAAGGGCGATGTCGTCACGGCCCGCCGCCTGCACATGGAACTGATCGGCTTGAACCGCGCGATGTTCGTGGAAGCCAATCCGATTCCGGTGAAGTGGGCACTCCAGCAGATGGGCAAGATGGCCGGCGGTATCCGCCTGCCGCTGACCCCGCTGGCTGATGGGCAGCATGAAACCGTGCGCCGCGCGCTGGCAGCGGCCGGCCTGCTTGGCTGAGATTCGCCGGCTGAACGTTCGGCTATTCGCCGATTCTTGAAACCAGGATTACGTGTCAATGAAACAGAAGCTTAACCGTCGCGGCGCGACGCAAGTCCGCCGTGTCGCCGTGGTTGCGCCCGTGCTGGCCCTGACCCTGTTGGCCGCTGGCTGCAGCAGCATCAACGAGGCCATGCAGCCCGACAAGATCGACTACAAGTCCCAGGGCAAGAAGACCGCATCGCTGGACATTCCGCCGGACCTGACCAAGCTGGATGGCGACCGCCGCTACACGGTGCCTGACGCTGCGGGCACGTCCACGCTGTCGAACTACCAGCAGGCCACCAAGACTCGCGAAGCCGAACCCGGCGCCAACGTGCTGCCGAACGCCCAGGGCATCCGCATGGAGCGCGACGGCAATCAGCGCTGGCTCGTGGTCAGCAACGGCATGCGTGCCGATCAGCTGTGGGAGTCGCTGCGCGGCTTCTGGCAGGAAAACGGCTTCCTGCTGACACAGGATTCGCCGCAGACCGGCATCATGGAAACGGATTGGGCGGAAAATCGCGCCAAGATTCCGCAGGACATCATCCGCAACACCATCGGCAAGGTGTTCGACGGCCTGTACTCGACGTCTGAGCGCGACAAGTTCCGCACGCGCGTCGAGCGTGCCCAGAACGGCCAGCTCGAAGTGTTCATCAGCCACCGTGGTGCGCAGGAGCAACTGACGGGCGTAGACAAGTCGTCGACCGTATGGACGCCGCGTCCGGCAGATCCGGAACTGGAAGCCGAATTCCTCTCGCGTCTGGCCCAGCGCCTCGGCGTGCAGAAGGAGCAGGCCAACCTGATGGCCAAGAATCCGACCCCGGTGGGCAACGCAGCAGCCGCTGCGCCGGCACCGTCGGGCGCAGCGACCGGCATTGCCGCCAGCGCTGCTACGGGCGCTGCGGCCAGCCAGGGCGACGGCAAGTCGTTCCTGTCGCAGGTCAATGGCGCTCCGGCGCTGCAACTGCCGGAGCCGTTCGATCGCGCCTGGCGTTCGGTGGGTCTTTCGCTCGACCGCGTGAACTTCACAGTGGAAGACCGCGACCGTGCGCAGGGCCTGTACTACGTGCGCTACGTGGACCCGAAGCAGGCTGTGGATGATCGTGGCTTCCTCTCGAAGATCTTCACCAAGGCCAACGATGGCAAGACCGCGAAGAAGTATCGCGTGTCGCTGAAGGGCAGCGGTACGGGCACCACGGTGACTGTGCAGAACGATGCCGGCCAGCCGGAGAACACCGAGATCGGCAAGCGGATTCTGTCGCTGCTCGACGAACAGCTGCACTGATGACCGTAGTTTGTATTGGTTCGATGCCGACGGCGCCCGCCGTCGGGCATCTTCCCCAGCGAGCGCATCGATGATGCGCTTTGCTTTTTTGGGGAGCGGCAGCGACGGCAACTCCCTGCTGATAGAAGCCACGGAAGGCACTGCGGTCACGCGGGTGCTGCTCGATTGCGGTTTTGGCATCAAGGAGACTGCGCGGCGGCTGGAGCGGTTGGGCGTCACGCCCGATCAGCTCGACGCGGTGCTCGTCACGCATGAGCATGGCGACCATGTCGGCTCGGCGTACGCGTTCGCAGCCCGTCACAAATTGCCCGTGCATACGAGCCATGGCACTTGGCTGGCGACCTCGCACATGCGAGGCGCCGACGCGGCGGATGTCCGGGTGTGTTGCGCCGACCACGCGTTCTCCGTCGGCGGCTTGCAGATCCACCCCTATACAGTGCCGCACGATGCGCGCGAGCCATTGCAATTTGTACTTACCGATGGCCAGGTGCGACTGGGTGTGCTCACCGATGCGGGCATGGAGACGCCGTATGTGACGGCGCGGCTGGCGGGCGTTCATGCACTCGTCCTGGAGTGCAATCATGACCGTGAAATGTTGCGCAATTCGGTCTATCCGTACTCGCTGAAGCGTCGCATCGGCGGCGATTTCGGCCATCTGGCGAATGACATCGCTGCCAGCATTCTGTCCCAGGTCAACCATCCACAGCTCTCAGGCGTGGTGGCGGCCCATTTGAGCAAGCAGAACAACACGCGAGAACTGGTGGGGGATGCGCTCGCTGGGGTGCTGGGTGTCCTGGCTCAGGACATTCTCATCGCGGATCAGGACGAGGGGTTGGGCTGGCAGTCCGTGCGGTCATAATCCAGCAGTCGGCAACCTTGTATTTGGTGGGGTTCCGACATAATCCGGAAATAAAAAAGCCGACCCGAAGGTCGGCTTTTTTATCGGAAGAATCCGATTACTGCTTGGCAGCCGGAGCCGAAGCGTCAGCAGCCGGGGCCGAGGCGTCAGCGGCCGGGGCCGATGCGTCAGCAGCCGGAGCAGCGGCCGGAGCCGATGCGTCAGCAGCCGGAGCGGCAGCAGCCGGAGCCGAAGCTGCCGTGTCAGCGGCCGGAGCAGCTGCTTCTTCCTTCTTGCCGCAGGCGGCCAGAGCAACTGCAGCCAGCAGGGATGCGATCAGGAGAGACTTCTTCATTGTTCGTCCTTTAACTTTTAATAAAACGAAAACAGGCGATGAATAATTACCGGTAATTATCGCTCTTGTACTGCAAATATAGGCTCTCCCGGGTGCCGACCGTGCAGTGGTCCACAGTACTAGCCAGCGGGCGATTATATCCGCGTTTCCCCGGCTTGTGTATAGCCGAAATCTTCTGGTTCGCCCTGTTACGCATTATTACACCGAAGGAGGTGCCAATTGCAGCCAACCTTCCATGGTCCAGTCATGAAATGTGTCCATCAGGTCCGGCAGTGAAGCGCATGCGTTGACTTCCTTTGCGGTCAGTTGACGATTGTCCGCCAGACGTTGCAGCCACATCGCAAGCGTCGGCGGCGGCTCGTAGGCTTCACCGTTGAGGAAAAAGCTCGTGCGGTCGTAGAGCGCAATCGTACCGGGAGCAAGGACCACGCCATGCGCCTTGGCCAGCTTCAGGTACTGTTTCAACGTGATCTCTTCGACCTCGTTGAACTGCACCGACGCCTTGGGCTCGGAGAGGTGGCTGCCCAGGAACTCGGAGACCAGGGCGGCGTTCCAGCGTAGTGCCTGTAGCCGCTCCGTCACGGCGCGGGCCAGCCCGGCCGGGAGCTTTGCCGGGGTCGATGTGGCCTTTTCGCCTGCGTCGGCATAGCGGCCATCGAGCCCTTCGTTGGTTTCCACGGTCTCGGACAACCAGGCCAGAAAGTGCCCGGCGAGTTCACGGTAGGTGGGGGCGCGGAAGCCGATGGATGCGGTCATGCACTCGCCTTCGGCCACGCCGTCATGCGCATACTGCGGCGGCAGGTAGAGCATGTCGCCTGGCTCCAGGACCCATTCCTCTTCGGCGGTAAAGTCGGCGAGGATCTTGAGCGGCATGTCGGGGATCAGGTCGAGCTTCGTCTGTGACGAAATCCGCCAGCGGCGCCGGCCCGATACCTGCAGCAGGAACACGTCATAGGAATCGAAGTGCGGTCCCACGCCACCGCCATCGGTCGCGTAACTGATCATCACGTCATCGAGCCGTGCATCGGGCGCGAAGCGGAACTGGCTCATCAGGTCTGCCGCGGCCTGGTTGTGCAGGTTCACGCCCTGGACCAGGAGGGACCACTTGCCAGTCTTTCGTGACGGCAGGTTGTCCTCCGAGAAGGGTCCATGTTCGAGCTTCCAGCGGTTGCGAAAGTACGACACCAACCGCGATTCCACATCGTCGCGGTCCGCCAGTTCCAAAAGCGCTTCGCGCGACACTGGGGGCACGATTCCAGGCACGGCCTGTCGAATCAGCAACGGTTTGCGGTGCCAGACGTCACGCATGAATGCCGCGGGTGTCATGCCCCCGAGCAGCGTGAGCGGCGCGTCAGGATCAATGGGTCCCGCAGGCAGGGCCTGCGCGTATAATGCGGAATCGCTCATGGAGTCAAGAATTGAAAATCGCTAAGAACACGGTGGTGTCCGTGATGTACAAGCTGTCGGACGCGCAGGGCAATCTGATCGAAGAGTCCGATGAGCCCATGGTCTATTTGCACGGCGGCTATGATGGCACGTTCCCCAAGATCGAGGAAGCGCTGGACGGCCACGACGTCGGTTTCGAAACCCAGCTGCAGCTCGAACCCGAAGACGCATTTGGCGACTACGACGCTGAGCTGGTCAAGGTGGAAGCGCGTGACCGCTTCCCCGAGCCGCTCGAAGTTGGCATGCAGTTCGAGGGCGTACCCGAAGACGGCGACGATGAAGATACGATCGTCTACACCGTGACCGATGTGGCGGAAGACAAGGTGGTGCTTGACGGCAACCACCCGCTGGCCGGCATGGCCCTGCGTTTCTGGCTGCAAGTTTCCGAAGTGCGTGAAGCCACCGACGACGAAGTCGAGCATGGCCACGCCCACGGTGCCTCGGGCATCGAAGTCGTCGACGAAGACGACGACGGCGAAAGCCCGCGCACGCTGCACTGATCCACTCTCGATTCCCTTACGAATCTTCCGGGCGATACGCGACAGGTCATCGCAAGAAGCAAGCAAAAAGCCGGCATTTGCCGGCTTTTTGCTTGGCTGCGCAGACTGTTTGTCTGCCATCCACTTCGTTTGATCCTGGTCAGTTGTTTTTCGGCCCATCCTGCAGCGTCACCTGGAAAACCGATCGTGTGTTGGGCGTGACAGTCAATTCGACCCAACGGGATGGCGTCCCGATCGGGAGCGATACGCGCGTGAAATTGCCGAGGATCTTGCCGTCCTTGTCCTTCAGGGGTTTGTCGATGCTGAAGCCGCTGTCGCTGGCGTGTATCAGCAGCACCTGTCCCGGAAATTTTGCGCTGAGTTCGCGCATCTGATTCTTGAATTCCAGATAGCCGTCGCGGGTGCCACGTCGCATGAAGCCATCGAGCAGCGACGGCTTTCCGCGCTTTTCCCAACCATTCCCGAACTCCGGGTCGGCATGCGCCACCACCAGGATGCCGGGCAGGTCGCGTTGCCTGGCCACCGAGAACGCGCGATGCAGCCATTGCCGGTTGGCTTCGCGACGGTCCTCGAACTCGCCGTTTCGGCCGCCCTCGCTCCGATAGTGGTTGTTGTCGCCGGGCAGGTTCAGGCCCACTACCATCACGCCACCCACTATCAGCCGCACGTTCTCGCGGAAGCTGCGGAACATCGCCTGGTCCGACTGCCGGATCACCGGCAGCGTTCGACGGCCCAGCGTCGTGTCCACCGGAAAATACAGTTCGCGCAGGCGGTTCAGGCGCTCAACGGCGTCGAACTTGCCGTTGACGGGCTTGTGGCATTCGGCCCAGTCGGTTTCTCCGGGCACGAAGAGCAGCGGGGCAGGCGAGTCATCCAGCACGCGCTGCCGCGCACCCAGAATGGTGTCCGCACACGATTCGGTATCGCCCTTGATGCCACCTGCATGGATGATCAGCGCCATCTGTCGGGCGTTCATCAGATCGAACAGCGCAGAGGCGTCAGTCTCGGCCTCCGGCCATTGCGGCACGTCGGCAATCAGTCCGATACGCGTCGGCTGGACCACCGGCGCGGGCGGGGGACGAACCGCAGTGGTACGAGCGGCGTAGGCCGGGCCGGGTATGCTCAGCCACGCGCTGCATACGACGGTCAGGAGCGCGACGCCGAGCGCGCGCCGGCCATGGCAGGTCGAGCCAGTCGGGCAAGGTGCCGTCATGGCCGGGTAGCGGACTGCGCGAGCGTCTTGAGCCGGTACAACGCTTCCAGCGCATCGCGCGGCGACAGGTTGTCCGGATCGATTTCCTCCAACGCGTCGAGCGCAGCGGAAGATTCGCCCATGACCTGTGTCTGCATCGGCGCGGGAACTTCCATCTCGTCGTCCAGCGGCGTGGCCGGTGCGGCGAACAGGTCCATCTGCGGTGTCGGCGTGGCATCGGCCGACTGCTGTTCGAGCCACGCCAGATGTTTGCGCGCGGCACGAATCACCGGCTGTGGCACGCCAGCCAACTGCGCCACCTGCAGGCCGTAGCTCTGGCTCGCCGGACCGTCCTGCACCGCATGCAGGAACACGATGCCGTCGCCATGCTCCACAGCGGACAGGTGGACGTTGGCGGCCTGCGGGAACTCCTGCGGCAGCTGCGTCAATTCGAAGTAGTGCGTGGCGAACAGCGTATGGCTGCGGTTGTGCGACAGCAGGTGCCGCGCGATGGCCCACGCCAGTGCCAGGCCATCGAACGTCGATGTACCGCGTCCGATTTCATCCATCAGGACAAGGCTCGACGGTGTGGCGTTGTGCAGGATGCCGGCGGCCTCGGTCATCTCGACCATGAACGTCGAGCGCCCGCCCGCCAGATCGTCGGCGGCGCCAATGCGCGTGAAGATGCGATCGACGGGACCGATCACGGCGCGGCGTGCGGGCACCCAGGCGCCCACGCAGGCCAGCAACACGATCAGCGCGGTCTGGCGCATGAACGTCGACTTGCCGCCCATGTTCGGGCCGGTGATCAGCAGCAGCTTGCGCGCCTCCGTGAGGTGGCAGTCATTGGCGATAAACGCGACCGACTCCGCCGCCAGTTGGCCCTCGACCACCGGATGCCGGCCCTGCGAGATGTCGATCACGTTCTCGGTCACGCGTTCCGGCTGTGTCCAGTCCAGCGTTCGCGCGCGCTCCGCGAGCGTGGCCAGCACGTCGAGACGCGCCAGCGCGGCGGCCACGCGACGCAGGCTGCCGATATGCGGCAGCAGCGTCTGGAGCAGCGCCTCGTACAACTGTTTCTCGCGTGCCAGCGCACGGTCCTGCGCCGACAGCGCCTTGTCCTCGAAGGCTTTCAGTTCTGGCGTGATGTAGCGCTCGGCGTTCTTGAGCGTCTGGCGGCGCCGGTAGTCGTCGGGTACCTTGTCGGCTTGTCCGTTCGTGACCTCGATATAGAAGCCATGCACGCGGTTGTACTCGACGCGCAGATTGGAAATGCCGGTGCGTTCGCGCTCGCGGGTTTCCAGGCTGATCAGGAATTGCCCACAGTTTTCTGAGATGTCGCGCAGTTCGTCGAGCTCCGCGTCATAGCCGCGCGCGATCACGCCGCCGTCGCGAATCACGGTCGACGGCTCGTCTGCCACGGCGCTCGCCAGCAGATCCAGGCAGTCTTGCGGGACATCGAGTTCCTCGAGCGTCTCGGCCAGCAGCGCGGCGTCATCGGCCAAGGTGACACTGGCCTGTACCAGCGGCAGGCCACGCAGCGTATCCCGCAGGGCCGACAGGTCTCGCGGCCGTGCCGACAGCAGTGCGAGCCGCGCCGTGATGCGCTCGACGTCGCACAGCTTGCGTAGATGCGACCGGACAGCGTCGGGGTCTTGTGAGATGAGCGCGCCAATGGCTTGCTGACGGGCACGTGGCAGTGCCGGATCGCGCAGCGGATGATGGAGCCAGTGCCGCAACGCGCGGCTGCCCATTGTCGTGGAGCAGGTGTCGAGCAGCGAGAACAGCGTGGGCGATTCGCCGCCGCGTAGCGTCTCGGTCAGTTCGAGATTGCGGCGCGTGGGGGTGTCGATGCCCACGAACTCCGATTCGCGCTCGACGGTCACGCCTTGCACGTGGCGCAAGGACTGGCCCTGCGTACTTGCCGCGTAGTTGAGCAGCGCGCCCGCAGCACCCAGTGCCGCGCCAAGTCCTGCGCAGCCGAACGGCTCCAGGCTGGCGACACCGATCTGCTCGCGCAGGCGCCGCGTGCCGGCTTCCTGGTCGAAATGCCATTCGGGCAGCCGCGTGCGCGCACAGGCCAGGGCGGGCAGTTCGATGCCATCGGCGTAAAGCAGTTCGGCGGGGCGGACACGTTCCAGTTCGCGCGACAGTTGCGCGCCATCGCATTCCATCAGCCGCAGTTCGCCGCTGGCGAGGTTCAGCCATGCAAGACCGGTCTTGCTGACGCCGCGTCGCGTGGTCTGCTGGTGGACGGCCATCAGGAACGAGTCGACCTTGTCCGACAGCAGCGCGGCATCGGTCAACGTGCCCGGCGTCACGATTCGCACGACCTTGCGCTCGACCGGCCCCTTGCTGGTGGCCGGGTCGCCAATCTGCTCGCAGATCGCCACGGATTCGCCCAGCTTGACCAGTCGTGCGAGGTACTGATCCGCCGAGTGGAAGGGGATGCCCGCCATGCGGATGGGTACGCCACCGGACTGGCCGCGTGCGGTCAGCGTGATGTCGAGCAGCCGAGCGGCCTTCTCGGCGTCGTCATGGAACAGCTCGTAGAAGTCGCCCATCCGGTAGAAAAGCAGCGTGTCCGGGTGGTCCGCCTTGATGCCGGTGTACTGCTGCATCATCGGGGAGAGTTTTTCGGCTTGCCCGGACTTGGCCGCTTTATCCACCTTGGCCGTCTTGGCCGGCTTCTCGGAATGTTCCGGGACAGCCGAGTCGCCTTGGGTGGCTATTGCGTCAACGGCGTCAGAGCGGTTGTCGCCGACCGTGGCGCTGTCGGTTGCGGGAAGGTTGGAAAGGGTTTCTGCGGACATGCGTTCCTCGCGGGCGGTCTGGCAGGGCCGCCGGTGTATCGGTTGCCACATCGGGGATGGCTGGCGGTACGTCCGGATGCCTCGGGGCATCCGCGCGGCCAAGCCATTCCTTCCGTGGCGCAAAGCGGCATTTTACTGCCTGGTCAACCCTCGGCCCATGCGGCGGATTCTCATTTTTGAATGAGACGTTTCGCCTCTGACGAATTTTTGGTGGGACGCTTCTTGGCGAAGTGCAGCATGCCGGGATTTGTCACCTGGTCCGGCAGCGCACATCGAACTTGTCAGCCCGAAGGTACGCGCGACGTGACCGGCGGACAGAATTTGTCACTTCCGGGGTCGTTCAGACATGGCACAAAGCTTGGATAGGACCGCAGGCACCGGCACGAATCCAACAAAACGCCGACAACGGGACGAGTACGTATGCGCAGCAAGAAAGCGGGAATCGGACCGGAACAATCCGAAAGAAAGCGCGGCAGGCTCGAAAGGGGTTTTGCGCTGATCGAATTGATGATCGTGGTGGCAATCATCGGGATCCTGGCCGCCATTGCCATCCCGACCTACCAGGATTACACGGTCAAGGCGCAGGTGGCGCGAGCGTTCTGGGAGGCATCGGCCTACAAGATCCCGGTGGAGGAGCGGCTGCAGCACGGCGTGCATGCATTCCCCGATGCCAGGGACGCACTGGGCTATATCCAGTCGCCGCTGACCGCCACGCCCAATACTTTCGTGTTCAACGCGGATGGGTCTGGTGCCATCGTGGTGTTGCTGGATGGCGATGTGCATGTGGCCGCCCGCAACACGCGTATCACGGTGGGGCGGCTGACCGATGGGACGTGGAACTGCGCGGTGCGAGGCGGCAGCGATGGTTTCAAACAGAACTACCTGCCCACGGCCTGTACCCTCGACAGGAGCGCCTGACGGCGCCCCCCCGGCGAAGATCAGTCCTGGATCGGCTTCAGCTTCGGCTTGGCGTTGTCCAGCGAGAACGGCGTCAGCAGGCGCACCATCTGCGCAAATGCCTTCGGGTTGCCGGCCAGCACTTCGCCTTGTTCCATCTGGCGCGATTCGCCAGCGTAGTTGCCCACCAGGCCGCCGGCCTCGGTGATCAGCAGCATGCCGGCTGCCATGTCCCACGGTTTCAGGCCGGTTTCGAAGAAGCCATCCAGGCGGCCGCAGGCCACATAGGCCAGGTCCAGCGCTGCGGCGCCCGGGCGGCGCAGGCCAGCGCAGCTACGCGTCATCAGCGAGAAGATTTCGAGGTACTCGTCCATGCCGTCGAGATCACGGAACGGGAAGCCCGTGCCGATCAGGCAGTCGGCCAGCTTGTCGCGGCGCGTCACGCGGATGCGGCGGTTATTCAGGAACGCGCCGGCGCCCTTGCTGGCCGTGAACAGTTCGTCACGCGTGGGGTCGTAGACCACCGCCTGCGAGGGTACGCCCTTGTGCAGCAGGCCGATCGAAACCGCGTATTGGGGAAAGCCGTGGATGAAGTTGGTCGTGCCGTCGAGCGGGTCGATGACCCAGGTGAATTCGCTCTGCTCTTCGCCTTCGGCCCAGGATTGGCCGGACTCTTCCGCTAGAATGGCGTGCTCGGGGTAGGCGGTGCTGATGATCTCGATGATCGCCGCTTCGGCTGCGCGGTCGACTTCGGTCACGAAATCGTTGTGCTGTTTGCGCGAAACGCGCACCAGGTCGACGTCCATCGACGCACGGTTGATGATGGAACCCGCCTTGCGGGCCGCCTTGACGGCGATATTGAGCATCGGATGCATGAATCTCTCCAGACGGCGCAGCAAGGCATGGATCGCGCGGCGTCCCCGCCAGCATGGTGGTCAGGAATGCGCGAATGCCCGGCGTTGGCCGAACAACACAACGGATTGTAGAAGAACGAGGGGCGCCGCCGGTTCTGGCGACGCGCCGCAAATTGAAGGCAGCATTGTATAGGAAACCCGGCCCGCCGCACGCCTCGATGCGGTAATCGGTGACGACGGGCCATCCCAAATGACTGAAGCGTTGAATCAATCGGCCGGACCAGATCCGGCATCCCCGGCATCGTGTGATCCGGGAAACATTTTTTCCCGGGTCCGTGTGGTGCTCGTGGAGACAAGCCACCCGGGCAACGTGGGTTCGGTGGCGCGTGCGATGAAGACCATGGGCTTCGGTGCAGCGCCGGGCGGCCTTGTGCTGGTGTCGCCGCGCGAGCCTGATGTGTTGGCCCATGCCGATGCCGTGGCCATGGCCAGTGGCGCGGACGATGTGCTGGCGGGCGCCCGTATCGTCCCCGATATCGAGACCGCGCTGGCCGGAACGGCCTTTACCGTCGCGATGACGGCGCGCCAGCGTGAATTCGGCCCGCCCCGCCTGCTGCCGCGTGCGGCGGCGGCGCAGGCACACACGGTGCTGGCCGGTGCGGACGACGCAGCCATGATCGCCTTCGTGTTCGGCAACGAGCGTTATGGCCTGCCCAACGAGGCGGTGCTGCGCTGCTCCGCCGTGACCCATATCCCGGCCAATCCGGCCTATAGCTCGCTGAATCTCGCGCAGGCGGTGCAGTTGATCACCTACGAAATGCGCCTGGCGCTGCTCGATGGGCAAGTGCCGCGCGGCGAGGCGGCCTCGGACGCCACGCCCAATATCGGCTATTCTGGTGAGCCTGCCACGACCGAGCAGATCGAATCGATGTTCGGGCATCTGCAGGCGGGGCTGGCGGCCATCGGGTTTCTCGATCCTGCCAATCCGCGCAAGCTGATGCCGCGCCTGCGCCGGATGTTTGCCCGCGCCGGCCTGGAGCGCGAGGAGGTCAACATCCTGCGCGGCATCGCCAAGCGGATGCTGCTGACGGGCGGCAAGCCCGCCGGCGCGGACGCTGCAGGGCAGGTTGACGACGATATCGACAAGGACATCCATCCGTGAATTTCTACCCGGCATTCGCACCGCACGACGATACCCGAGGCGCCTCCCGCCATCTGGGGTCGTGCGGCTGTTGCCGGCTGCCGGATCGATGTTGAGGGCACTGCGACCCCAAAGGCCCTGACAGCGTCAGGGGCGGCGGCAGGCTCGCAAATCTCTTACACTCGCTGCTCGCATGCGACCGGACCGTCCCCCCACGGCCGCACAGAGCGCAGTACCCGCTTACCGCTTATGACCGCGCCGGCGACCGTCGTGCTCTTGCATGGATGGCGCATCGGCGCGGCAACACGACACGACAAAGATGTTCACTCGCCTGAAGGAAGAAATCGACGCCATCATGCGGCGGGACCCCGCCGCGCGCAGCCGTCTCGAGGTGCTGACCTGCTATCCGGGCCTGCATGCCGTGATGTTCCACCGCGTGGCCAATGCCTGCTGGCGGTCCGGATTCCATTGGCTGGGGCGCTGGATTTCGCACTGGTCGCGCTTCCTGACCGGCATCGAGATCCATCCGGCGGTAAAGCTGGGGCGACGTGTGTTCATCGACCACGGCATGGGCGTGGTGATTGGCGAGACTGCCGAGATTGGCGATGACTGCACGATCTACCAGGGCGTGACGTTGGGCGGCACGTCGCTCTACAAGGGGCAGAAGCGGCATCCGACGCTGGGTACGGGCGTGGTGGTCAGTGCCGGCGCCAAGGTGCTGGGCGGGTTCGAGGTGGGCGATGGCGCCCGCGTGGGTTCGAATGCCGTGGTACTGAAACCGGTGCCGCCCGGTGCGACTGCGGTAGGTATTCCGGCGCGCATCATCATGCCCGATGCGCCGGCCTCGCAGCAGGGCGCGAAGCAGGAGTTCTCGGCCTACGGCATCACGCCGAATGCGGACGATCCAGTGTCGCTGGCCCTCAAGAGCCTGATCGACAATGCGGCCAAGCAGCATGACCGCATCGAGGCCGTGCTGGCCGCGCTCGATCGCCTTGGCGAACATCTCGAGAACACCCCGAACGACCGTTTCGATGCCAGCGAACTGCGCAAGATGATGAAGTAGTCAGGCGCGCGGCAGCACGCTGAAACCGCTGGCGCCGAGCTGCAACACGGCGGCACGTGGGTGGCGGCCGTCGAGATCCCAATCCGTCAGCACCCACCGTTCACCACCAGTGTGCGCGTGCAGGGCCGGCCGGTGCGTGTGGCCGTGGACGAGCGTGCTGGCGGCGCTGTCTGTCAGCAATTTCTCGACTGCTTCGGACGCGGCATCGCCATAGGTGGGCGGCGGTGCATCGGCAGGCTGGCGTGCACGGCCGGCCTCGCTGTCGGCGCGCAGGCGCCGCGCAATGCCAAGCCGCGTGGAAAGCGGCAACATCAGGAACAGCCGTTGCACCCAGCGCTTGCGTGTCCAGCGCCGGAAGCGCATATAGCGCTCGTCATCGGTGCAGAGCATGTCGCCGTGGCTCAGTACCACGCGGCGGCCGGCGCAGTCGATGATGGAGGGATCGGGCAGCAGCGTGGCGCCTGCGGCGGCGGCAAAGCGCTTGCCGATCAGGAAATCACGGTTGCCATGCATCAGGTAGACCGGCAGGCCGGCGTCGGCCACACGGCGCAGCGCAGCGGCCACGCCTGCCGCAAACGGCGTGTCGGTCTCCTCGTCCCCGACCCAGAATTCAAAGAAATCGCCCAGGATGAACAAGGCGCCTGCGTGTCGCGCGGCGTCGCTCAATACCTGGTCGAATGCCTCCAGCGTGCGGGGCATGCCAGGGGTCAGGTGCAGATCGGAAATGAACCACGCCGGCGCCTGCACCGGAATCGGTGCGGCCACCGGCGTGTGGGTGGTTGCGGTCATGCGTGTCGGATGGGCGTGTTGACTTGTTCACCACGAGCGGCATGCCCGCAATCGGATGGCACGGGTTGCCAGAATTACTCGACGATCGTAGCCTTCTGGATCACGACGTCTTCCATCGGCACGTCCTGGTGGAAGCCCGAGCTGGCGGTGCGCACGCCCTTGATGGCGTCCACGACGTCAGTGCCTTCCACGACCTTGCCGAACACGGCGTAGCCGAAGCCTTGCGGCGTGGGCGAGCTGAAGTTCAGGAAATCGTTGTCCACCACGTTGATGAAGAACTGGGCGGTAGCCGAGTGGGGCGCGTTGGTACGGGCCATTGCCACGGTGTAGCGATCGTTCTTCAGGCCGTTGCCGGCTTCGTTCTCGATCGGGGCATCAGTGTCCTTCTGCTTCATGCCCGGCTCGAAACCGCCGCCCTGGATCATGAAGTTCTTGATCACGCGGTGGAAGACCGTGTTGTCATAGTGGCCCTTGCGCACGTACGACAGGAAGTTCTCCACCGACTTCGGGGCCTTCTCGGCATCCAGTTCGATGGTGATGACGCCTTGCGTCGTCTGGAGTTGTACCTTGCTCATGGGGTTACCTCTCGGTGTTCGGTGTTCGGGTTGCGGATATTACTTGGTGACGACGGTGGCGGACTCGATCACGATCGGGGTGGCCGGTACGTTGCGCATGGCGCCGTAGGCCGTGGTCGGCGTGGTCTTCATCTTGTCGATCGTATCGGTGCCTTCCACCACCTTGCCGAATACGGCATAGCCGTTGCCATCGGGCTGCGGATAGTCGAGGTTCGGATTATCCACCACATTGACAAAGAACTGGGCGGTTGCCGAGTTCGGGTTCGATGTGCGCGCCATGGCCACGGTGTACGTCTTGTTCTTCAGCCCGTTCTGGGACTCCAGCGGAATCGGGGCGCGCGTGGGCTTTTCCTTCATGTCACGGTCATAGCCGCCGCCCTGGACCATGAAGCCGTTGATCACGCGGTGGAAGATCGTGCCGGTATAGAAGCCGCTCTTCACGTATTCCATGAAATTGGCCACGGTCTTCGGCGCCGCGTCGGGGTACACCTCGATCGTGAACTTGCCGGCGCTGGTGGTGAACTGCACACGCTCGGTCTTCTGCGCGGCGGCTGCCGGGCTGGCGCCCTGGGCCAGGGCGGCCAGCGGGCTGAGGCCGATTGCGGCGGCCAGGGCACCGGTCAGGGCCATGCGTCGGGAAAAGCGGCGGGAGAAGGTCATGTCTGGACTCCGGAATTCAGAACAAAAGCAGTCGATCAGAGAGAGCTAAAAAGGGAGGCGGCAGAACCCGGCGGCTGATTACCGTGCAGCGGGAGTCTTGCCGCGCGACGCGGGCGCAGCAGGCGCCGCAGCGGGCGCGCTGGCCGGTGCGGCGGACGTAGCCTCAGCGCCTTGCAATTGGCGCAGGCTGGCGGCGGCACGCGTATCTGCGGGGTTGCGGCGGACGGCTTCGCCATAGGCCTGCTGGGCCAGCCGGCGATAGACGTCGCCCAGGTTGCTCGACGCGATGGCGTAGTCTGGCTTGGCCTGCAACGCCAACAGCAGTTCGGCCTCGGCGCGCTTCAGATCTCCGCGCTTGGCGTAGAGCAGGGCAAGATTGTTATGCGGTTCTGGCAGTTCGGGGAAATCCTGTGCCATTTCGGAGAATGCCTGCACGGCTTCATCGTCGCGGTTCAGCTTGGCCAGGGCCCATGCGCGCTGGAACCGGGCCTGAACGTTGCGCGGATTCTCGGCCAGTACCTTGTCGAAACCCTTGATGGCGTCTTCGTAACGCTTGTCGTTGACGGCTTTCTGGGCGGGCGCCATGCCGGGATCTGCCGATGCCAGCCCGCTAGGCGGCGCGGCGGGGGCCTCCAGCGACACCGGCCCGTTTTGCGCGACGGCCGGCATGGCCGTCAGCGTGGCAGCCATCGCCAGGGCGCCGGTCAGCGCGGAGAGGGGGGCGCCACGGCGGGCAGCGGCAAAGTGCAGGATGGGCAGAGGCAGGCGCATGTAGAGGCAGATCGTGGCGGTTCGTTATACTCCGCGGCATTCTAGCAAAGCGGCGCGGCGTGCAGCACGCGCCGCTGGGTTGCCGGTCCGCAGCGCGGCCCGCGCCCCGGCCGGACCCGAAAGCTTCCGGTAAGATATGGGGCCTGCGCGCCATGGCGCACGTGTTCGTCGCGCCGTCACCTACCGCTGTCACCTACTCCTATCCGCTTCATGCAGCAATTGAACATCTACAACACGCTCGCGCGTGAAAAGCAGCCTCTCGTGCCTATCGAACCCGGCAAGGTCCGCATGTACGTGTGCGGCATGACCGTGTACGACTACTGCCACGTGGGCCACGCGCGCGTGATGGTGGTGTTCGACATGGTGCACCGCTGGCTGCGCGCCGCCGGGTACGAGGTGACGTACGTGCAGAACATCACCGATATCGACGACAAGATCATCCGCCGCGCCGCCGAGAACGGCGAGACCATCGGGCAGTTGACCACCCGTTTCATCCAGTACATGCATGAGGATGCGGCTGCGCTGGGCATTATCCGTCCGGATTACGAGCCCCGCGCCACGGAGTACGTGCCGCAGATGCTCAACATCATCGAGAAGCTGGAGGCCAAGGGGCTGGCGTACCACGCCGCCGACGGCGACGTGAATTACTCGGTGCGCAAGTTCCCGGGCTACGGCAAGTTGTCCGGCAAGTCGCTGGAAGACCTGCGCGCTGGCGAGCGCGTGAGCGCCAACGACGCCAAGCAGGATCCGCTCGATTTCGTGTTGTGGAAGTCCGCCAAGGCAAGCGAGCCGCCCGAAAGCAAGTGGGACTCCAAGTGGGGTAGCGGGCGTCCGGGCTGGCATATCGAGTGCTCGGCCATGAGCTGCACGCTGCTGGGCGAGCACTTCGACATCCACGGCGGTGGCGCGGACCTGCAGTTCCCGCACCACGAGAACGAGATTGCGCAGTCCGAGGGGGCCAGCGGCAAGCCGTTCGTCAATATGTGGATGCACAACGGCTTTGTGCGCGTGAACGACGAGAAGATGTCGAAGTCACTCGGCAATTTCTTCACGATCCGCGATGTGCTGAAGGAATACGATGCCGAAGTCGTGCGCTTCTTCATCCTGCGCGCGCACTATCGCAGCCCGCTGAACTACAGCGATGCGCACCTGGACGACGCCCGCCATGCTCTGACGCGCCTCTACACGGCACTCAAGGAATCGCAGCCCGGCGGCTGCGCCGTGGATTGGGAAGAAGCCCATGCGAAGCGCTTTGCCGATGCGATGAACGACGATTTCAACACGCCGATCGCCGTGTCCGTGCTGTTCGACCTGGCCAGCGAGGTCAATCGCACCAGTGGCGCCCACTCGGCCATGGCCGCGCGCCAGCTCAAGGCGTTGGCGGGCACGCTGGGCCTGCTGGAACGCGATCCGCATACCTTCCTGCAAGGTGGCAGCGTGGCGGGCGCGCTCAGCGGCGAGCAGATCGAAGCGCAGATCGCCGCACGCAAGGCCGCCAAGGCCGGGCGCAATTTCGCCGAAGCAGACCGCATCCGTGCCGAGCTGCTGGAGGCCGGCGTGGTGCTCGAAGACAAGCCGGGCGGCGCCACCGAGTGGAGGCGTGCTTGAACGCTGCCGCGCGCAAGCCAAAGACTGCCGCTACCGGTCCGGCACCTGCCGGAAAGGCCGCGGCCCGGCAGGCGCCGAAAGCGCCGGCCGCGAAGGCTGCCAGGCTGGCTGGCACGCGAGGCAAGCCAGCGCTGCCCGAAGCGGATGCCGTTCCGCTACCGGTCGAGACCGTCATCGACGCCGAGCGTCCCGCCTACTGGGACGAAGCCTGCGCCGACCTGATGAAGCGCGACCGCATCCTGCGCAAGATGATTCCGACGTACGGCCCCGCGCATCTGGTGTCGCGCGGCGATCCGTTCATCACGCTGGCGCGAGCCATCGTCGGCCAGCAGATCTCGGTCAAGGCTGCGCAATCGGTCTGGGACCGGCTGGCGGCGCTGTGTCCGCGCGTGACGCCTGCCCAGTTCCTGAAGGCGGGCACCGAGCAACTGGCTGGCTGCGGCTTGTCCAAGCGCAAGGCCGAGTACATCACCGATCTGGCCCAGCATTTCAAGTCGGGCAGTGTCCATGTCGACGATTGGGCTAGCATGGATGACGAGGCCGTGATCGCCGAGTTGACGCAGATCCGTGGCATTGGTCGCTGGACGGCGGAAATGTTCCTGATGTTCAACCTGACGCGTCCCAACGTGCTACCGCTCGACGACGTAGGATTGATCAACGCGATCTCGGCCAATTATTTCAGTGGCGAGCCGGTCACGCGCAGCGAAGCGCGCGAGGTGGCGGCCAACTGGGAGCCCTGGCGAACGGTTGCCACGTGGTACATGTGGCGTAGCCTTGATCCCTTACCCGTGACGTATTAGGCACCGGGTAAGCCCTTATTGTTGTAGTGACGGCGTTGATTCCTGCTAAAAGCGCATAAGAATCAACATATTGGGTGGCAGTAACCGGCAAATTTTCCGGTAGAATGCGCCCCTTCACAGACAGGTCCGCGCTTTATGAAAACTACCTTCCTGGATTTCGAGCAGCCGATTGCCGAGCTCGAGGCAAAAATCGAAGAACTGCGTTTCGTGCAGGACGATTCGGCTGTCGACATTTCCGAAGAGATTTCGCGGCTGGCTGGCAAGAGCCAGCAACTGACCAAGGATATTTACGCCAACCTGACCCCGTGGCAGGTTGCGCAGATTGCCCGCCACCCCCAGCGTCCTTACACGCTGGACTACGTGCGCGAGATCTTCACTGACTTCCACGAACTCCATGGCGACCGCGCATTCGCGGACGACCTGTCGATCGTTGGCGGCCTGGCCCGCTTCAACGGCCAGGCTTGCATGGTGATTGGCCACCAGAAGGGTCGTGACACGAAGGAGCGCGCGCTGCGCAACTTCGGCATGTCCAAGCCCGAGGGCTACCGCAAGGCCAAGCGCCTGATGGAACTGGCCGACAAGTTCGGCCTGCCGATCTTCACGTTTGTCGACACGCCGGGCGCGTTCCCGGGTATCGACGCCGAAGAGCGCGGCCAGTCCGAAGCCATCGGCCATAACCTGTTCGTGATGGCTGGCCTGCGTGTGCCGCTGATCGCGACGATCATTGGCGAAGGCGGCTCGGGCGGTGCGCTGGCGATTGCCGTGGGCGACGTCGTGCAGATGACGCAGTTCGCCACGTACGCCGTGATCTCGCCGGAAGGCTGCGCGTCCATTCTGTGGAAGACGGCCGAGAAGGCACCGGAAGCTGCCGAGGCACTGGGCCTGACCGCGCATCGTCTGAAGGCGCTGGGTCTGATCGACAAGATCGTGAGCGAGCCGCTGGGCGGCGCGCACCGCGATCCGAAAGGCATGGCCGCCATGCTCAAGCGCTCGCTGGCCGAGTCGCTGCGTCAGTTCCAGGGCATGAGCGTCAAGGAACTGCAGGCGCGCCGCCACGAACGCCTGATGGCGTATGGCAAGTTCAAGGAAACCGGCGTCCAGGAGTGAAGTGAACGCTGAACAATCTTTGACCGCAAAGGTCGCACAGGCTCTCCAGGCCGGTGCGGCCTTTGTTGTTTCTGGCGGTCCCACGCCAGTGACGGTGGCCGTGGCGCTGTCTGGCGGCCGCGATTCCGTGGCACTGCTCCACGCCACACGCGCTGCACTGGCCGAATCGTTCCCATTGGTGCGTCTTGTCGCGCTGCATGTCCATCATGGCCTGCAGGTGCAGGCCGATGCGTGGAGCGCTTTCTGCGATCAACTCTGCGCGGGCTGGCAGGTGCCGCTTTTGACCGCGCGTGTTGCGGTCGAAGCGAAAGCGGGGGAGGGCATCGAAGCCGCCGCGCGTCGGGCCCGCTACGAGGCGCTTGGACACATGTGCCGCGAGCAGGGCGCCACGCTGCTGCTCTTCGCCCATCATCGCGACGATCAGGTGGAAACGGTGCTGCTGCGCCTGTTCCGTGGAACCGGCGTGGCGGGTATGGCCGGCATGCCCATGCGCCGACCGCTCGATGCCCGGGGCGACGTGCAGTTGCTGCGTCCCTGGCTCGATGTGCCGCGCATGGATATCGAGGCGTATTGCGCGGCCCAGTCGTTATCGTGGATCGATGACCCCTCCAACACCGATACACGCTTCGCGCGCAATGCGCTGCGTGCCCAGCTTCCTCAACTCCGTCAGGCATTTCCCGGTCTCGATGGGAACGTGATGCAGGCCGCTGCGCATTTCGGGCAGGCTGCTGCCATGCTCGATGCACAGGCAGCCAGCACGCTCGCGCACCTCGTCAAGTCCGGTCGCGACGCCGACACCCTTTCCGAACTCGAACTGTCTGGCCTGCGCGCCTTGCCATCGGAACATGCCGATGCAGTGCTGCGCCACTGGCTGCGTGACCTCGGCGCGCAGCCGCCCACTACCGCACGTCTGGCCGCGATGCGGGCCCAGTTGATCCAGCATGGCGGCGGCGAGCCGGCCATCGCGCACGACGGCCTCGTCCTGCGCCGCTTTCGCGATCGGGTGCTGGCCTGCCGTGCCGTGCCGGCCGAGACGCCCGCGCCGTTCCTGTTCGATTGGCGAGGCGAGTCTCGCATCGTGGTGCCAGCGTGGCGTGGCGAACTCCATATCACGCGCGATGACGATTTTGGTGTGCCGCAGGCGGTGATGGAGCAGCCGCTGCGCCTTGCCGCCAGGGCGGGCGGCGAGCGCATCGTGCTGCGGCCCGGCGGCCCGGCCCGCGCGCTCAAGCAGGCTTACCAGGAGGCGGGAGTCCCTGCCTGGCGTCGGACGTTTCTGCCCCTGCTTTGGAGCGGAACGGCTGCCGACGCGGTGCTCGTGATGGTCGCCGGCCTTGGTATGCAGCGGCGCTGGCCGGCAGACGCAGCAAGCGCGCCACGCTGGCGAGTGGAGTGGAAAGAACTGCCGTCCTTGCGCGCCGGACACGTCTTGTGAATCCTTCTTGTGAAAATTATTCACAAGAAAATTTGCAAATACGGGGCTTTTTCAGGGCTGTTTCCGGCCTCCGTGCCTTTACTGGCAAGCCCGGATCGTATATCTTCGACGGTTTGCACAACCGCTGGCGTCGATAGAAGATGGCTCTCATCGTTCACAAATACGGCGGCACTTCGATGGGTTCCACGGAACGCATCAAGAATGTCGCCAAGCGCGTAGCCAAGTGGCACCGCGCCGGTCACCGCGTAGTCGTGGTGCCTTCGGCCATGTCGGGCGAGACCAATCGCCTGCTTGGGCTCGCCAAGGAAATTTCCGCGCAGCCGGACCCGCGCGAGCTGGACATGCTGGCCTCCACGGGCGAGCAGGCCAGCGTGGCACTGCTTGCCATCGCCATGCACGGCGAAGGCATCGATGCGGTCAGCTACACGGGGTGGCAGGTGCCGGTGAAGACCGACTCGGCCTACACCAAGGCCCGCATCGAATCGATCGATGACGAGCGCATCCTCGGTGACCTGGAGCAAGGCAAGGTGGTGGTCATCACCGGCTTCCAGGGTATCGACGACGACGGCAATATCACCACGCTGGGCCGTGGCGGTTCGGACACCTCGGCTGTGGCCATTGCCGCTGCCATCGAGGCTGACGAGTGCCTGATCTATACCGACGTGGATGGCGTGTACACGACCGATCCGCGCGTGGTCGAGGACGCCCGCCGACTGGACAAGATCACCTTCGAGGAAATGCTGGAAATGGCCAGCCTGGGCTCCAAGGTGCTGCAGATCCGCTCGGTGGAGTTCGCCGGCAAGTACCGCGTGAAGACGCGCGTGCTGTCGTCGCTGACCGACCCCCTGTTGCCGCTCGAGCAGGAAATGCACTCGGGCACGCTGATTACTTTTGAGGAAGATTCTGAAATGGAAGCAGCCGTCATCTCCGGCATCGCCTTTGCCCGCGACGAGGCCAAGATCACCGTGCTGGGCGTGCCTGACAAGCCGGGCATCGCCTACCAGATCCTGGGCCCGATCGCCGACGCCAATATCGACGTCGACATGATCATCCAGAACCAGTCCGTGGACGGCAAGACCGACTTCACGTTCACGGTGCCGCGCGGCGACTATCAACGCGCGCTGACGATCCTGAACGACAGCGTGAAGGCCCATATCGGCGCGGCCAATATCTCGGGCGACCCGAAGGTGTCGAAGGTCTCGGTGGTGGGCGTTGGCATGCGCTCGCACGTTGGCATCGCCAGCAAGATGTTCCGCACGCTGTCGGAAGAGGGTATCAACATCCAGATGATCTCCACGTCGGAAATCAAGATCTCGGTGCTGATCGACGAGAAGTACATGGAGCTCGCCGTGCGCGCGCTGCACAAGGTGTTCGAACTCGATCAGGCGTGATCCGGTTCTGAAGTTTTCTGGCGTGGCGGGGACTCGCGGTTTATGGTCCTGGAATGCGATGACGAATGCGGTGATTTTTGTCACGAGTCATCGAAAATTCATTGACCACTCGCACCTGCCTCGCTAGAATACGCGCTTCGTTGTGTGGCCTCCCTCGCACAACGCAGGTTTGGGAGACGTGGCCGAGAGGTCGAAGGCACTCCCCTGCTAAGGGAGCATCTGGGCTAAAACCCGGATCGAGGGTTCGAATCCCTCCGTCTCCGCCAGAAATGGCGGCGAAACCCCGGAAGATCGCGGTCTTCCGGGGTTTTTGTTTTTCTGGCCCATCAGCTAGCCCATCAGAGGCTTCGCCCTAGGAAGTCGACCGCTCCTGGTGTGTCCACCAATCCGACGGGGGCCCTACTCAAAGGTGCGGGCGTTTTCTGGCGACCCTGCAGGCCAGCGTGAGCCGTCCCGAATCATCAAACGTCGCCACTGAGCGCTTTGACTCACTAAGGCTAGGTACAACACTTGATATTCTCGCGCATCATGCGGTGGCAGGGTTAATTGGTAATGCGGCACTGAGCGATGCGGTGCTTCGGGCGTTGACGCGTACCAGGATGCAGGTGCGCGAGCATCAGTTCGGTTGGGTCGCTGACCATATTGGTCTGGAAAATGTCGAGAGGGGCCCCAGCCTTAAGCGGCATGCCAAACGACAATCTGCACAAGCGTAGGGCAGGGACGGTGGGCCTAATGAGTATGCTATCAGCAAGCTGTTTGCCGTCTCGTTGATCGTAGCTTGAGCCGGCCAGGGACTTCCGCACGTATGATCGACGGTGTAATTCGTTCGCTCGTATACTCCCAGGAATTGACCACCAATACCAAGAGGAACGTGTGCGAGCCCGCGTCGAATTGCCTTCTGATCCCTTGATTGAGTTTTCGGGCTTTTGTCTGGCGATAGCTCGGGCCATCTGCCCGGTCGACGAGAGACCAATCGAGGGGATTGAATGCGTTGTCGGGACGAGAGCAAAGCACGGTTATGCTGCGCCTCCATCTCAGGATGGCCAGGGGTGGTTTCCTGGGGCTGGGTCGGAGACGAAGCCGATTGCCGAGGAGGGGCGCACACTCGATCAGTTGTCGATTCACGACCAACAGAGGGAAGCCACGGGCGGTGTCCCGTACGTGCCAGTAGACCCTTGGCAATTCAAAGTTGAAGAAGTTTGGTTGCCGTTCGCCTTGACCGACAGCGAGCGGATCTGGCTTGAGGGGCAGCTTCCGCAGTTGCCCCCCCTGCGTTACCCGATGTCGGACGAAGAGGTGGCAGCATTTCTGGATGCCTATCGTCGTCTGGAGAAGCGACCGGCGTGGGAGCCGGTTCTGCTGACGGCGGCGGACCTTGAGCGGCGCAAGGCCGAACAGGCGATGGTGCTGACGCGCCAACGGAAAGCACTACAGGACGAATTTGCTGCTGGTAGGGTGGCCGCCGTCGACAGCCGGTATGTCCCGGTTCCCGTGCTTGCAATGGGCAGCTTTATTCCGCGAGCTCAGGCGAGCGCGTACCTGGAACGGTGTGGCCTCGCGCATGATGGCAAGGCTGTAGAACACGAAGCGCGAGATGCAAACCAATGGAGGGGGCCGGGGCGAGTAGGTGCCTCGGCTGCTATGCCGTTGGCGGGGCGAACTTCCCTGAGAGGGGCTGTCGACACAACGGTAGAAGTCGTGGAGAAGCGGGCCAACAGCAAATCAGGTGAGCGGCGTATGCCGGAAAGCGATGGGGGTGCGAGCCGCTCGGCAGACCAGCCTCCCGTCGAGAAAATGCCGGTTGGCAAGGTTGCGCGCCTGCGTCGGGTCATGGAACTGACAGGGCTTGGACGTAGTTCAATCTACAACCGCATGGACTCGCGTTCAGCTCACTACGATCCCACTTTCCCGTGTTCCTTTCCATTGGGGGCGACCGGCGGTGCGGTTGGCTGGGACGAAGAAGCGGTCAAGACTTGGGTTCTGGCACAAGCCTCCATAGGCCGTGTGTGAGGGGCGCGGAATCGCGTAGCACACGTCATAAACTACGCTTGCCTACAGCGCCGATCCTGTCGCGCATTCATTCGCCTGTAGGTGTAGCAATTGCCGATGCAATCGCTGTGGACCCGTAGGCCGTCTACAAGAGCCATTCCAGAGGGAAGTATCTTTTGTGGTAGGTGGCCTGTTAGGTTGTCGAAGCCGTTGCTCAACAACAGGGTAGTTGACCACTCATTACGGTGGCGTTGTGCGCAATCCGTCTTGGGACGCTGTCTTTACTTCGAGCGCGATACCGGCTTTATCTTGCGAACTTCAACCTGAATCACCTTCCGATTGCCATCCTTATCAATCCGCTCAACTTCCCTGGGCGGGTTCCTGCGCAGTATCGGATCGATATGGGCTGGTGTCTCACTGGCCGTGTGGCACGGTTCAGGGGCGGGATGAACATTCACTTTGGCGGTGCTATCTGACTGAGCATCCAGAGTATTGGGCGACGACTTTGTGCGGCCTCGGGCGGGCGATTGAATGCAACCTTGTGCGAGCAAGTCAACGTCATCCGGCGCTTTCTTGGCTTTGAGGCGATGCTTTGCCCCTTTTTGGTTTCTCGCGGAGCGTTTCTGGGAATGTTTTGCTTGTAGCTCTTGCCAGCGTCCCGATTTTCTTAGTTCTTCTTTTAATCTTTCCTCTCGTTTCAGATCGTCCAGCAACACGTCGCCAGAAATACCTTCTCGCTTCTCCGCGGCCGCTGCGCTGCGTTTTCTGCTACGGGTGCGCGCGGTTAGCTTGCCGGTGGGAGACTGGCTTAACCAGAACTGGTGCGCCCGGTTTGGTGGAGCTACCCGGCAGTAAAAATTCGGCTCGGTCGCAATCGTGAGCATTTTCAGGGTATCGGCGTAGAGATGGTCGAGCGATTCTATTTCCCGTAATCGGCCAGCGCATTCGGTGCGACCGGAGCCAATTCTCCCATTCCAGTACGCCGCCAACTCGCTTACGATTTTCGCTGCCGGATTGAGGACGTCGTCGCTCAAGAATATGAACGCGTCAAGCCTGTAGCCAGAGCTGGGTTCATGGCGCAATAAGACCGAGTAACCGAGATAGCTGGCCGGCGAAACTTTCTTCTTAAGATAGCGGACAAGCTCTTTACGCGCGACGCAGATTTCGTTGTGCGATATGGGGTGGAATCCAGTTTTTTCCGTACCTGTAATAGTGATGCCCGCAATGCGCGTTGCCGGTGCATCTTTAATGAGGTGAGCGGCATACTGCATGAGACTTTTGCGGTTCTCTTTTGCAGCGCGCTCAAAACTCTTGATATTCTCCAGGAGCGGCGTGTTTTGAGTTTTCTGGAATATACTCGATAAAAGTGCGTTCAGTTCGGTGCATATGCCGTCAATTCCAGGGTGACCGAGAAAAGCTCTCGAGAGGGAAACTGCGGAGCTCCAATCCTGGGGTGCCAGCATCTGCTGTACTCTTTCCCACCCGTCTCTGATAATTCCCCTTTCAGCCTCGTCAAGGAATAGATTGAAATGAGGGTGGAATTGATATCTGGTTCGATCGATTTGGGTCGCTTGTGATCGCCCAGTGCAGAATATCGCAAGCAAATCTAAAAATGCGTGACCTTCCCAACCTGTTTGAATCCAATACTCGCCCTTGAGGTTGTGCGTTACGGCAAAAGCCTCCGGCTGCGAGCGGTGCATGCGCACGATCCCCTCCACTTTCTTTACCACATCGCGAACGTGCACGTTAAGCCGTGTGAGAGTGTCGCCGCGCCCTCCAATCTTGACTAAATGTTCGAACCCTAGCCAAACGTCGGCTTGAACCTCTAGGCTTGGTCTTCCCAGAGTTAGCTGATAGGCGAGTGGCAATGGGGCGGAGGCGCGTTTCCCGGATCTCATGGCATGTCTAGTATGGATAACTTTGTGCTCGAATTCTAGCAAAGGTGAATCAGGACAACAACGTTCCCTGAACATGTGAAGTTAGCACCCTTTCCGCTGTGGCAAAGGGATTTCAAGCAGTACGGATCTCATGAAAAGTTTCTGGAGATTGGCGGATGCAGTGGGTACTGACTGCCGGCAGTCTGGTCGCGGCCCGCTTGGTGGGTAACTGGTGCAAGGGAGTGGGACCGGCGCGCGACCCAGGATTCCGGCGGTGGCTCATGAGCGCCTCCACTCACATTCACGACGCTAACTTGGCGGGATTAATCAGATTTTCAGGGTAGCTATTTACTAGATCCCAGTGGATGAATGCCTAATATATTCGGCGTTTCTGGTAACTGGTAATTCCGGATCTTTCGTTGTTAGGATCTATCTATTCCGCCAAGTTAGCGTTTGTCATTCATTGGTAATGGGTCTGACTTGTCTCTGTTGGTATTTCAGTCTCTGGAAAACGGCAGGCATTGATCTCGATGTCAATTATCAATAGCCATCTCAGGCGGAGATGCCCATATGGCGTTAGCCGCAATTCAAGTTAGCATAAAAAAATACACAACTCCTGAATGCTACGTCGAGTAAGGTACTCGATATAGAGGGCGCCTAATAGGGCGCATAACTGAGCTAGCCACTAAGCCCCTACGCCGTAGCGGCGGCCTGGCTATTTAGGAGAGTAACGGTGGCTAATAAAGTGTGGGCGAGTAATGATTTTGATAATGAAGGGGTGTGGGCAATAGAGCCGTATGAAGCTCTTGTATTCGCGGATACCGAGGAAGGGGTGTTGCCTACGCTTATTCCTGACGAGGATTCCATCGCTAGCGCCGTTGATTACATCACCAAGTTTGTGAAGCTGGCGATTGACACAAAGCGCCGGTTGTTGGATCTTGTGCCACTCAAGGTTGTTCACCCTGACAGACCGAATATGAAAAGCATCAAGCTTTCGAAGGGGGGAAAGTGTTTCCTGAGGTGTCTTAGGCTGGACCTTGATCGTATTATCGACAAATATCCTGAGATTGGTAAATTTAATCGCTACTTCGGTATTTACTACGACGCAGTGATGCGCGAAGTGGAGTTTCCTAATGGAACTGGTTCATTTGCCGCGATAGCTCGGCTAGATTGGCTGTGGGGCGAAGATAAGAATTGCGTTCCTGATGATATTCTAGCCCTACACGTAAAATACTCGAATGAGATCGTGGAGCAGATTCGTCAGGGGGGCAACAGCGATGAATTCAAGAAATGGCGTGCAGCTATCGAGCGTCAGCCCAAGGAAAACGAGGGAAGGCTCTGGTCCTTGATTGAGGCATGTCTGAGCGTCAATCATCATGCGCTCGTTCTACGGTTTGACCTGGGATATGGGCAGTATTACTGCGACCCAGAGCTATCAGGGGAGCGGGCTGTGTCATACGAGGAGATTCGAGAGCACCGCACTGCATTGCGGCGGTTCCTGAAGCGCGATCTCAAAGGTCGACTGCCGCGTGGGGCGTGCAAGGGCATGGTATTTACCATCAAACTGGAATACGGCCTGGATAAGGGCTACCACTTCCACGTAATGGCTCTCTTGAATGGTGACGTCGTGCGCCGGGATGGTGGTATCACGGAGCTAATCTGTGCTCATTGGAGAACCGTCATTACAAAAGGCAGTGGTGGTGCCTGTAACTGCAATGTTCGGAAGTATAAGAAGCGTGGTATTGGCTCGATTCGGTACGGTCAACACGATAAACTGGATATCCTGAAGAAAGACGTCGTGCCCTATATCACGAAGGTCGACTATTACGGCAAGATGGTCAAGTCAGATGGGCACCGGACATTCTGGCCGAGCCAACCGCCCAAGGTCGGGGCTAGGCCGAAGGGAAGGAGGCGCGCGAAGTTGAATTCGGAAGACAGCCAGGGCGGATTCGGTGCTTGAGGAGGCGCAGGGGGTATGCGGCACTCGGCTGCTCTGCTCTCGGACGGCGAACTAATTCAACGTCTGCGAGGGCGGCCGCTCGAGAAGTCCATGACTGCGCGGCTGGCGGCCTTACCGATGAAGTGGAAGCCCTACTTGCACGTGGGTACGATCGCTCGCAGGTGCGAGACGTCCTGGTGGAGGCGGGTTCCCGGCCAAGCGGCATTCGATTCAGCAACGTAGTCTGCTCTCTCAGATATTGGCTGCCGGCGCAGGCGAATGAATGCCGGAAACTTCGGCCGGATATTTGGATTTGTAGATTTCGATGAAGTCGTCGTCCAAACAAAAGCAGCGGGGGGAAGTGGTCTTGATCCTCGGTGTTCCTGGCGATTCCGGAAATGCCCCCAGCAAGTCGATCTGCGTTACCGTCTGCGGCAGCGGTTGGGCACGCACAAGTTCGGCTGCAAGCAGTATCCCCGCTAATGCGGACTGGAAGCCCATGGGCACTTCTGCTTTCGCGTCAAGTGCCGCCTTGTGGAACTCCATAACACGGCCGCCACACACTCCGTCAACATAGAGTTCGCGAAGTGGCCGATTCTGGAAGCCTAGCAGCTTTTCTAATGCCACCCCCGACGCTTGGGCAATACCCTCGAGGAAAGCACGATCCGTGGGCTCATTGTGCTGCAACCGTCGACGAACATCCCGCACCGTCGGCTCGTCTTCCGGTAGGCGCAGCGCGCGCACGACAAGTACGTCTTCATTAACGGCGTGACCCGTAGGCACATAGAGGCATGCGAGACAGGCCATCCTCCCTAGGAAGCCATGCCGGGACACGCCGGCCTCACCGCGCTGTGTCCATGCATTGAAGATTCGTCTAGGTAAGCTGGCCTGAATCTGAATACGGGCCCTTGCCGAATCGACAGCACTCAATACCGTGTCGACTTTGTAATCCTCGACCTGAGCCACGTGCTCGGCCCAGTCGGCGACGTGATGAGTGACCTTGAAGCCGGCGCGTGACTTTAGCCACTTGCGGGCTAGCTTTGCCTTTTCCTTGCCCCGGTCGCCCGACGAGAGCATGACGTAGCGCTGCAAGTTACTATCCGTGACCGTTTCTGGGTCAACAACGTGCAAGGTCCCTCGGCAAGAAAGGCGTGACAGAGCCCAAATCGCGCCGTTGCCGATGGCACCGGCGCCAACGAGGTGCACATCGGAAAGCTGGATGACGCCAATTTTTGGATTGGCGGTGTTCGGGCCAGCGGGACGGAGGTCCCACACCGATGTGGAAAGCTCAGAATCAAAGGCCGCAGCCCCCAATTCCTGTACAAACACGGCTCTGAACACGTTCGCTGCCGCCACGCAGGCCGCTACCCCTGCGCCAAGAGGGTTGCGGCTGGTGCTCGATCCCACGGGGGCTGACATCGAGACGCGCGCAACCCAATTGTCGGAACCGACATACCAGGTATGTCGGTTCGCCTTTCCGTTACCACTCACCGCGGACTTGCCGAATACCAGCAGTTTCGTCGCACTGGAGAGGCGATCAACCAAATCAATCTTTGGGTTTATAGACCGGGCGAGGGAGCGAAGGCTGTCAACGTATGCCGGCCGAACCGTCCCGATTCCACAAAACGCCATGGTGGGATATAGGCGTGCCAGTAGCCGAATCGTGAGGTCAATCGCTGCCTGACCTTCGACGCTGAGCTCCACGCTCTCATCAACGGCGACACCGATAACCTCGCCCTGCAACTTCGATGCGAGCAGCGCTGCATCGAAGCCTTGAATTAGGGCCGCAGCCGCCTGAGCGTTTCTCTCGAAGTAGTCTGCCAGCGCCATATTCAAGTCACCACAATTTTGTTCGGAGGCACGGACTCATCCACCTCGAGCCAGCTACCATACGCGTCCAACCGGTAAACCGCGCATTCCGCTAGGGCATAATCTACAGAGGCGAAGTTCGGGACAACAATAGAAAAGGAACCGATGGTGGTCGCAATTGCGTACTGGTCGTCTGTAACTGAGTGATAAGCTCGGCCTGGATGGGTGTGGACCTGGGCCACGAGCTCCAGCGAGTTCTGATACAGGTACATGTTCAATCTGTGCAACTCGTTCCCATCAACGACAGCGCACAGACCATCCTGCGTGTTCAACCCCCGCTGACGAGGGATGATGAGTTCGGTAACCCTGAAGGTTCGGTCCTCTTGTCTTCCTACCCAAAGAACCATGCCCTCCAAGCGCATTCTTCCCGCCGAGCGCATGAACTCGTAGCCTTCCTGCGCGACCTGCAGGGGCACCCGAACCTCAGTGACGTCAGACAGTTCGCTCAAATCGGCTCCGCAGGAATTTGGTGAATGATCCCTCGGACCTCTAACTTCATCTGGTACTCGGCTTCGCGCATTGCCTCGGTGCCATATTTGGACAACAAGTCCAGAAGGCGACATATGCCTCCCATACCCTTGGCGCGATGAAGCCACCAGGGATCGCCCGTGTGGCCCGGGTTGTCGTGGTACTCACGCACTCCTTGCAGACACACGAACGGTCTATCGTCCTCGGGGGCCCATGCTTGCAGCAAATCTTGATTCGCCATGGTGGGCGGCAACATCAACACTCCACCTGCCTGAGGGTTGAACTTAACCACTGGCAATTGCTGTGGGTTCCCCTCCAATGTGAGTCGCTGAAGATTAGTCGGTATCTCTCGCCTCTTCAGCGGCTCCCGAGTAAATGGATTGACGAAGCGAAGTGACGGCGGCTCAATATCGTAGTTGCTCAAATCCATGAGCACCGCGTAAGGAGCCAGCGCGTAGGGCTTGATGTGCGGCGTCGCGAACGCAACTAGAAGCTCCGGGAACCGGTACTCGAGAATCCATATGCCGCGTGACCGATAGTGGTCGATTCGCTCGACGAAGTCACTGAGTTCGCGTTCGACCTTTCGGCGAACAACGGCAGGGTCGGTGTACATCCCGGTTAGCCGACTACGCCCGCAGTGAGGTTCAGATAAATCTCTTCGTCGTGCTTGAAGTTGAAACTCGCGATAGTGCGGTTCTTATCCAATTGCTCGCCGGTACTATTGGTGAAGACCCAGCGATCCAAATCTGACTTGTCGGCAACCTTCGCCTTGTCCAACGCCGACTCGACCAGCAAGCCCAGGAGGTCAGAGGGGGAAGCCTTCAGCGGCACGCCTTTACCGTTCACAACAACTTTCAGGTGGACGTCCTTGTCCGTATCTTTGTTCGCCATTGAAACCGCCCTTGGGACAGATAGTTATTGAACAAACACAGCGACAGCGCTAAATCTGCATGAACACAAATAATCCTACTCAACGTCCAGATGACTGTCTAGTCTCTTGGGACCGAGTTGAACTTGCAGAATTGCGTCTGCCCCGTTCGGGTGATGCGCGGTCTTCGTTTCGTGAGGCTCCCTTGCAGGGGGGGGCTGACTATGCTGTTCCCCGCTTGCCATCTCAGCGTCGCCCCACTATAGGGGGATGCTGCTGGCGTCCGGGTTATGCCAGGCGGTTTTGGGAAGATTGGTACCAGCGAGCCATGAGCAGCGGAATCGGCCCGCTTTGCCTGTGCGCGCGTCGGCTGCATGGCATTCTGCCCACGCGCGCTGGCTTTTGGGCACCAACCCCCTCAAGGGGCACCAACCCCCTCAAGGGGCATCGACAACCGGATCAAGGTAATCAAACGCATGGCATATGGCTTCCGCGATGACCACTACGTCTTCCTCAAGATCCGGGCTGTCTGCTCAGGAAATCGGCTCAATGACCCAAAAAAAGAGGTAGCAGGAACCCTGAGCGCTTTCAGGCGCTCAGGGTTCCTGCTACTACTTGGCGCCTTGTGTTGCCGAGTTTGAGGCTATGCGCAGTAATTCCCTGCATGAGGCATCCCACTCATCCCGCTGCGCCGGGTCTTCGTGTTGGCCCGTGGCCTGTTCGTAGGCCTGGGCTCGATTGCTGGCGCACTCAGCGACAGCGTCGTCCGGCCGCAGCATCTCGCCATTCTGAAACTCCCTTTCATAGATCAGCTTGCCGCTAGCATTCCAGCGCTTCACTGTCCCGTGCAGCTTGCCATTGACGTATTGGGCCTGCCCGGTGAGTTTTCCAGACTTCGGATCGAACGTTTCCTCGACACCGACGGGCACCCCATTTTCGACCTTCAGCCGGTGGATGGCACGCTCACCATCGGGTGCATACTCCACGTATTCGCCATCATTCTTGCCGTCGACATTATTGACCTGCATCACGCGCTTGCCAGTGCGGTCGTCAAACGCTTCTTCAGTGCCGTCGGCAACACCATTACTCCATGCGATGCGATGAATGAGCTTGTCGCCGTGCCGACTGTAGATCTCCTCCTTGCCATCGAGTCTCCCATCCTTGAACCCTGCAGTCAGGGCGACATGTTGAGTGCCATTTTCATATCGGTACGCAGTGAGTTTTCCATTGAGTTGTCCGCCGCTCATCGCTGCTTCTAGGACCACGTCTTCGCTTCGAGCTGTCTTGCATTTCACTGCCCCGTCCAGAAGACCTTCGCGCACGCGGACGTCACACAGCACGCCTGCTGTATCCGAATTGGTCACAAGAGGGTGCATGCCGATGGCCGTCATGTATTGCTGCACATTGCCCATGGTTGTGCTGTCATAGGAGCTGATTTGCTCGGAATACAAGATGGCTTTTCCGACAGTGTTACTGACTTGCTCGAAGCCTGGGCTGGCGGAGAAAACCAGTCCGTTTGCGACGTTCGTAACTGCTCCAGAAAAGGGGGAATTTTCTCCGCGCTGGTATAGCTTACCGTTGACGACCTCAGCATTTCGCGCGTCCAGAGTTTTGCTACTACACGCGGCCAAGACGAGCGGGATCATGATTGCTGTAGCCAATCGTTGGCAGATCATTTTTCCAGAGAGCCTGTTTGCAGTTCGGTCTTTAGATTTCATTAAAGGTTCCTTCTTCCCCGTTCAGAGGGCTGAAATGAAAATATGAGGGGGCATGGACATGCGCCGCAACGCTCGACACTCTGTGTATTACGTGTCTACCGGACTAGCGCAAAGGCCGTCGGCCATGCCTCGCAACTATACTGTTCGCGGGTGCGAGAACTCTGACCATAAGTAGAGCCCTGGGGTGCAATGTCGTGTCCCAGGGAATCGGTCCCGTGACCCCGCTGAATTTGAGGAATTCGTGCGGGATCAGTGATTCGCTACTGCGACTTAACGCGGTACCGTAGCCGCTTGCACTGCCGAGAACAGCTGCGCGTTCAGACCACCGGTGAACTGGTAGTTCTTCTGCGCATAGGCAGCCGGGAACAGCCAGCCCAGGCGCAGGTGGCCGTTACGCAGCGCCACCACGAGCTTCGCGCCGTCTTGCACCGGACCCATGATCGGATCGAAACCAATGATCCGGGTCGCGTCCGCGTTCGGGTTCAGCACCAGCACGTCGTTGCTGCGACCGTATGCCGACCAGGTGCCACCAGCAGCCGTGATGATCTCGATGCCGTTCGGGCCACCGCGACCATACTGGTACTGGATCGTGCCGTCAGCGAGCAGCGACACGTTGAACGTACCGTAGCGACCGGTCAGGTTCTGGCCGATTACGTCACGGACGTTGCTATACGTACGCGTGGCGTCGCCGGTGACGATCTGAATGCGACCGTCTTCTTTCACCGCCGGGATCTCATCGCACACCAGCCCGTTGACGATCTGGGGGCTGGCACAGATGAGGTTCCAGCTCGGCAGGACGATCTGATCCTGGTCGTATGACAGCAAGCCCACCAGCGCTTGCGTGCCGTCAGCAAACTTCTGCTGCTGCAGCTGCTGGCTGAGGCTCAGGGCGGTGTAGTACGAGCTCGCCGGCAAGACATTCACGAGCGACTGGCCCGACAGGTCCGTGGTACGGAATTCGTAGTTGTAGCTAATGCCAGAGGCAGCATCCACGCCCTTGAGCTTCGCACCGACGGCGTTCACCGACAGCGGTGCACGGTAGTCCACCACCGGTACGAACGCCGACCAGGTCAGATCCGAGCGCAGCGCGTACACGCCTTGCATCGTCTCGTATTTGTCGGCCGACACCGACGACCAGCCGCCGCCCGTGTATTCCTGCCGGATGGTGGTGATCTGGCCGTTGCGCAGCGAACGGACTTCCTGTACCAGACCGCGCGGGATCGCACCGCCCGTGAAGCCGCTCCAGTTCTCCAGATAGCCGGCGAACCCATAAGTGCCGGCCGCGAGGATCGTGGTGGCGTTCGCACCGGCGTAGACCGGCTTGGCCGCTTGGGCTTGCACGTCGGTGGCCGTGACCGAAGCGATGTCGCCCTTCTCGACGATCGCGTTCAGCGTGTTGCGCACCGTGTCGGCATCGACCACACCGTTCGTGGCGAACGACGTGATCTTGTCCACCACAGCGATGGCCTTGGCGAGATCGTCGGCGTTGCCACCGGCGACGTAGTCGGCGTTCGGGTCGGCGATGCCGAGGGCGGTGCGGACCGCCTCGGTAGCCTGTGCTTGCGACAGGCCGGCTTGCATCTGCGCGGCCACCAGGGTGGTGAGCGGCGTGATGTGCTGTTGACCGTCTTCGGTGACGATCTGGGAGAGCGTGAACGTCGCGGGGAACTGATAGCCCGGACGCGAGAGGTCCTTCGTACCGGGGGTGACTTGCACCAGCAGGGTCTGACCGAGCTGGTCTTGGCGCGCTACGAGGGCGTAGTTGCCTTGCGCATCGGTGGTGGTCGAGGGTTCGTCGCTATCGCAGGCGTTGTTGTGGTTCATGTCCAGGCAGACCGTGGCGCCTACGAGATAGCCGTCGATGGCCTTGCCGGAGATCTTCGGCGTCACCACCGGCGTATCGGGATTCGTACCGCCGGGGGTTGCCGCTGGCGTTTCACCACCGCCACCGCCGCAACCACTCAGCGTTAAGAGCACTGCACTACCAATGGACAGACCCATTGCACGGACATTGGTCTTCAGCGCAGGCCGTGGCCGGCCGCAGGCCGAATCACGGAGGAGGTTTGAGTTATATGGCTTTGATTTCATTGTGTTTTCTTCGTTCTCAGATTTAGCAATGGACGTTGATGGGTCCCATGCTGGCAACGCATCAGAACGTGTTAACGACTTAAAAGGTTGAAATTCAACTTAAAAAGCACTTCATGTCAACAAGGCGATGCCCAACTATTTCGGTCGATCAGGAGAGGGCATGCGCAAGGTGGATATGGAGCAACTGGCCGGCGTGGTGGGACGGGCGATTGCGAGGCAACGTATGGCCGCCAACCTGACGCAGGAACAGGTCGCCGAACAGCTGGGCATTGGCAACGAAGCGGTGTCGCGTATTGAGCGGGGCGTGGTCATGCCGACCATCGGGCGACTCGTCGAATTGGCCGAGATCTTCCAGTGCGAGACGTCAGATCTGCTGACCGAGGCCAGCAACCGATCCAGCGACCAGGCCAATTACCTGATAAGGCTGCTTTCGAAGCTGAGTCATAACGACCGGACCATGGTGGTCGAGATCGTCGAACGCCTGGCCGCGCGGCTGGTGCGCCGCTAGAGCAGAACTCCTAGGATCGCAGCGCATCCCCCCAAAAGCGGGGTAAGCTCATTTGCTCCACGGGAAGCAGTACGAATGTCACGGCTCGGTTCCCTGTTGTCTGCACCCAGATCTTTTGGCTGGTCGATAGCACGTAGCTGGATAGCAGGTAGTCTCCGGTTGCCAGCGCGCATTCGTTTCGTCGCCAATCTTCGTCGCTGATCTGTCCCCAATCACCGTGCGCATGGCGAATCAGGAAGTAGACAAGCGGAATGCGAGCAGCGCTCAGCGCAGTGAGCGCGCCCAGCGAGACGAAGACGTTGCCGAGCATGACGCAAGCAGGTGTGCGCAGTCGTGACGGCAGGTGGGCCGCCGCCATGTCAATAGTCCTCCGGTAGTAGTAAGGTTGTCACCGACCGATCGGCCTCGGTAATGACCCAGACCTTCCCGCCTCCGGGCAGTGCGTAGCTCGACAGCAGCCGTGCACTCATCGCCAGCGCAAAGTTGTTCTGCTGATGGCCCAGCTCATCGAGATCGCCCCAATCCCCGCACAAATGACGGTGCAGCAGGGACAGCGGGGTGATGTTGGCCTGGGCAAGCGCCGCCAGCGCGGCGGGGGTGGCCAGCACGTGGCCAGGAGCGAAACGTAGGGTAAAGGCTGCCGTCGAGCCCGGCACTTCCGCCGGCTTGTCGCGATCGGCGGCGAGGTGAGTCTGTTGCATGGTTTATCTCCAGGGAATGTAAAACGTCAGGACGAGTGCGGTCCTCCGGGCGGGCCGGATACGCGGGTGAGCTCATTGGGATGTCAGGAAAGACGTCCAGCGTGTGAAAGATGCCGGACGAACTACGAGATGCTGGGCTGGGATACGAGCTGCCGGCGCAATGCCGATGCCTTGGCTTGAGAGCAGCCGAGATGTCGGCGGATGCCGGTGACGGTCGGCCGCAGTTCTCCGGCCGTGACAGCCTGCCGCAGTCGCCTCAGGTCGTCCTCCGTCCCGGCATTACTGGCCTGGGCGGGGGAAGCCTGCGGTGTGACGGCTTCCGTCACGGACTTGTGACTGCCTGGCTCCAGCTCGTGACTCGGCGTGACTTGGATACGAGCGGTTGTGACGGGAGCTACGACCGGCGGAACATCTGGGGACGGTCGCTGTAGTCGCAGGGTGACGGTCCACAGCAGGCATGCGACGCCTTCCAGCACGGCAGCGAATGTCAGCCCCGACAGAAGATCGACCCGGGCCGTCGTCGTGCCGAGTAACGCGGCCAGTCGCGCCGTGACCGGATCGGCGATCACAGCGTCATGCCGCTCCACGGCCCGATCTCGCGCGGCTTGCCCGCGCCGGATGTCGCTTGCCTCGGCCTCCAGCGCATCGAGCGTGGCGGCCAGCGCAACGCGCCGGCCTTCCAGCGTCGGGCAGTTGCCGGTACAGCGCTGCGCGTTGGCCGCCGCCAGTCGCGCGATGACGTCGGCTCGTTGCGCCATCACGACCATGAGACTGCGGTCGGATTGCGACTCGGTAGCAGGCAGCGTAGCCGCCCGCAGTTCTCCGGCATGGTGCTGGGCGAGCAGGAAGAAAGTCAGATGACCGTACGACGTTGTGAGCAGGCTGGCCACCCACAGCACGGTGGCCGCGCCGCGTATCGCAGGCGGTGACTCCCGGGTCAGTGCCGGCAGCAGGTGTGCGCAGCCAATCAGCACCACACCGATGGCCACCCACACCAAACGCTCCGTCAGGGAACCTCCACGCTGCCACCCAGCCAGAACGGACAGGCTGATCGCAGTCACCGTCGCACTCGCCGCCAGCACCAGGACACTGCGGCGAAAGCCAATCATGCTGCCTTGCCTCCGAGCAGTGCCGCTTGCCGGTCTAGCTTGTCACGCAGCGTCGTCGCCGGCGCCTCGCCCGTGGCCGATCCGTCCCCGTTCGATTCCGGCCCGCCATGCGCGGCCTCGGGGTAAAACTCTTCTACGACCGCAGCGGCCTCTTCTGGGCTGTCCTCGAACGCGCCATTGCTGAAGCCCAGCCTGGCGGCAGCATCCAGGGCGCCCTGATCGAAACCGGCCGCTTTGCGCTGAACATTCAACTCCCGAGCTTGCCCGATGGTGTCCTCCAGCGTACTGCCGGCACGCACGCCTAGGTCGACGTAGTAGATGGCGGATCGATAGCTCTGCGTGGTCGACTTGCCGCGCAGCTTCAGTTCCAACGGCAGGCAGGCCAGCAGCCCTCCGGACACCGCGCCGTAATAGTGCAGGCGCGCCGCGAGCGTGCGGATGCTGTTGTAAGAGGTTGTGCGGAAGATAAAGGACCCTAGCTCGTCGTCATCGCCGATAACCACGTTGAGCCGCCCATAGGGCTTGCAGCCGGCAGCCTTGCCGAAGCTACAGCCGTCCGGCGACGGGCAGGGCGCTATGGCAACGCCTTCGGCGCCCACGCGCTTACAGGTCTCGCCGTTGCCGACGCAGATCGGGCGTCCGGTCTCGCGATCAAAGAGAGAGTATTCCGCACGCAGATTTAGGTACGGGTCGTTGAAGAGCAGGCGCACGGGTATCGCGCGCAGTTTGCTGCTGCCGGCCTTACGCAACGCTTCATCCAACGGGTGAAGGACCCAACCTTGCCGGTTTTGTACTTGGCTGGTCAGGGTGAACTGGTCGTCCTTCTCGGGCAGACGCTTGCCGTTCTTTTCGACCACGCGGCCGATGGAAATCCGCCCGATGATGGGCGGGGTGATACTTAAGCCTTTGAGCATGGGGTGCCTCCGTGAGGGTGAATCAGAAACCGGCGTGAGCCGGGCTTGGTGATGACATAGGCGGCCTGGAGTGCCGGGTGGTTCGCCAGCAGCCTTTTCAGATCGATGCCGGAGCTATCCTTGCTGCGCTTGAAGGTGACTTCTCCAGTCTCGAACAGCGCCCGGGAGGCGTCGCCCATGGCCTGCTGGATCGTCTGCTTGAGGCGGGCTTCGGCTTCTTCGCGCAGGGCAATCTCGCCTCGCATGGCCACCAGATCCGCAAATGTCGCGCTCAGTTGACGGTCCTCGCTGAAGTCGATGGTCTGGCCGCTGTCCCGTGGGTACAGGCAGCGCAGCGCCGCATTGGCCGAGTCCGAACCATCGGCTGGAGGCGGGGTGTCTGCCGTTACAAATTGCCAGAAGCGCGCTTCCAGCAGGATTAGCTGGCCGATCAGGGCCTCGTCGCGCTCGATGCGGTGCACTTCCAGCTTCTGGCCACAGAGCAGCACGGCGACATCAGCGGCCAGCTTGCCGGTCACCGCCAACTGGTGCTGAACCTGCAATTGAACGTACTCCGGTACACCTTCGCGCCACAGACGTGCCCCGAACTCTCCGGCTGTCTTGCACTCGAGGATCTGCGCATCCGGCGCGCCGATAATCTCCCGGTCAATATTGGCGAGCATGTAGGGCACCGTGGGATGGCGCAGGACCGCATTGATTTTGCGCACCCGCCGCCCGGTCTGCTGGGTATAGGCCGCGGCGACAATCGGCTCCAGCAGTGAGCCCCAGTAGACCGGCTCGGTGGTGTCCATGGGGTCGGGCTTGACCAGGCCCGCGTCCCGTCCGGTCTTCTCCAGCCACAATTCCAATTGGCTCTGATAAGGGTTGAGTCCGACCGCTGCGGCGGCGTCCGAGCCACCGATGCCGGTTTTGCGCACAGCCAGCCAGTCGTCCCGGCTCAATTTCTTGGTGTCCACCAGCCGCAGCGCTGGGAGATTCCGGGTGCGCTGGGCCGTTACCGCATGAGACATACACACCTCCAGATACAAAAATGCCGCCCGGCGGGAAGTCCCGGCCGGGCGGTTATGACGTGGTTTGAGAAATTCATGCGACCAGCTTCATTGCTTCTTCCCAAGCCTTCTGCTTGAGCGAGGCGCCCGTACCGAACCAGGCGGCGTCGCGACGGTGGTCGTCACTGCGTGCCCGGCGGTGGTGATCGACGAACTCGGTGATGCTGTTGACCAAGCCCCAGGCCGTACCGTCTGCCGAGGCCAGCAGTGCTCCCCTGCCGCGCCCCACGTAGAGCTGTTGCACCGTCTTGATTGCGCTGTCATTGAGGCTGGTGGTGGGGCGATCCGTGGCGTTTCCCGTCGGATACGTCAGCACGCGCCGGAAGAAGGTTTCGGCAGCATCGTCCTTAACTCGGCACTCAGAGAGCGCCTTCATGCGGGCCATGAAGCCATCCCACGAGGAGATCGCGATGCCGAGCTGACGCTTGACTGCCTGTGCGTCGAACTGGCTCCGGTGCGGTACCTTGATCGCCCCAGTGCTGTCGCCCAGGGCAATCGAGAGGGTGTTGTTGCAAACCACCCGCACCGACGTAAACTGCGCGGTGGTGGCCAGCGTTCCATCACAGGCCGTGGCCAGCAGCAGGTAGCCGTTGACCTTGTCGCGACCCTTGAGGGTGGCGCTCTGGCCGGTCTTGGCGAGTGCCCAAAGCTTACGGCCTTCCTTGAGCACGCCAGCCGTTTCGAGCTCGAAGCCGCCGACCTCCGTCAGATCGCGATAGAACTCCAGGATTTCGGCGGGTTGCACGACTTGATAGCGCGCCGACACCACTGACAGCGGTACCTTGGTGTCTGAACGGTACAGCACCTTCTGCTCGGGAAAGGCGTGAATGGCGCCCAAGCCCGTGTCGCCGGAAACGAAGCGGACTTGGGATTCCTCGATACGCCAGTTCATGCCAGCGCGCTCCGCCCAGATTTCGAGAGGTTGATTGGGAGTGAGTTGTTTGCCAAGGCCATGCCACGGGGTAGCGTTGACGTAGGCCATGGATTGGACGAGATGCATGGAAACTCCTTTGTTGAATGGACAAGTGCATAAAGCCCGGCCAATGCCGGGCAGCTTGCATGTGGAAAATGGGAAAACTTCAGAGGGAAATGTGAAGCGGGCACAAGGGTGCGCAAGGCCGCAAAGATGCAAAGACAGTGCGCCGCGGGGAATATCGGCGGCGCCGATGCTCAGGCACGCTTATGGGAAAACGTGAGGTGGCAGTCGAGGCATTGCGCGTTGCCAAGCACGTTCTCGTCAAGCGCTTCGCCGACGGCCGCACCGGCTGCGCAACCTGTGACGCCGCCAAGCAGGCCACCCATCAGGGCGCCAGCCACGCCGCCGAGCAATATGCCGGCAGGGCCGGCGAATGCGCCGATTGTTGCGCCAGCTTCCGCGCCGGATAGCACTGCCGCAGCACCACTGGCTGCGCCGGCGGCTGCGCCGATGGTGCCACCGGCTTTCTTGCCAATGTCGCGGGCTTCGATGCGGGTTGAGCCGCATTGGGGACAGGATGTCATCTGGGAAAATTCTCAAGGTAAGGGTGAACGTAGGTGGCTTCCGGCTATTGACGCTTTCCGAGGTGCAGCAACGGAGGCACGGAGAGAGATGAAAAGCCCACCAAGGGCAAATATCGAACTCTCACGGGCAGCCTGGCAAAAATTCACTCATGCTGCCGACGTGACCGACAGACGATTAGCCTGCCGCACTCAGAGTCGTGATATGTGATTGAAAAAATCTGGGGTCTCAGGGCACGCGATATAGCAGCTGCTGAATTAGTGGGAACCTTCGAGTTGGTGCGCGTGCGCCTCATTGGCGAGATTCACCGTCCCAGTAAGAAAACGGGCTGCTCCGTGTGGCGTGCCCAAGTGGGCACCCCGCTGTAGGGCGCTTTTACAACGCCAACCCAATGTGAGCGCCCCAGGTGCGGTGACCATTGTTACAATTTTGCAACTTTGCGTGGCAAAAGATTGCCCCGCTGCAGCATGGGTGGCGCCGCTCCATTGGTGGTGGCATCTCACTCGAAGAATAAGAGACCTAAACCTATGAACATCGCGGAAATCGAGTCTTCGCTTAAGGACTTGGTCGAGAAACCTTTTGACGCCAAGAGCTTTGCCTTCGACCTCATGGCCGTCTACGACGCCCCCAAGGCGACCATCACCAAACTGCGCCAATCGCAGGGCAAGCAGGCCGCCCCGCACGATGAGGTGTATTGGAAGCGCAAGCTGCTGTTTCGATCCGCGCCCCAGGGTAAGGCGTCCGAGACGCTCAACGCGATGATCGCGGCCACGGAAAAAGCGAAAGATCCGCCGCGGTTTCTTTTGGCGACAGACGGCGGCGAACTACTCGCGCGTGACATGAAGTTCGACACGCCGCTGGACATCGAGTTTGCCAAGGCGAATGATGCATTCGACTTCTTCCTGCCTTTGGCCAACATCGAACGCTACACGGGCGTCGCGGAAAGCCAAGCCGACATCAAGGCAACGGGGCGCGTCGCCAAGCTCTATGACGCCATTTTGGAGGCCAATCCGAAGTGGCGTGATGAGGCCAGCACGCACAGCCTCAACCTCTTCATGACCCGGCTGCTCTTCTGCTTCTTTGCGGAGGACACTTCGATTTTCGAACACGGCCTTTTCACCCGGACGGCGTTGAGCGTCTCGATCGACGACGGATCGGACTTTGCCGACGCGCTCTCAAAGATTTTCCAGGCGCTGGCCCTGACGCCGACGAAGCGCGGCTCGCTGCCCGAGTTCGCGCGGCGCTTCCCCTATGTCAACGGCGGCCTCTTCCAAGAAGAGGTCCCCATTCCGGCGTTCTCGCGTCGGGCTCGCCGCCTCTTCCGTGATTGCGGCGAGCTGCGCTGGTCCTCGATCAACCCGGACATCTTCGGTTCGATGATCCAAGCGGTCGTCGAGCCCCAGATGCGCGGCGACTTGGGCATGCACTACACATCCGTGCCCAACATCATGAAGGCGCTCCAGCCGCTGTTCCTGCTCTCGCTCGAAGAGGACTTCGAGCTGGCGCGCGACAGCGAGGCCAAGCTCATGCGCTTGCTCAAGCGGATATACGGTATCCGTGTCTTCGACCCGGCTTGCGGATCGGGCAACTTCCTGATCATCGCCTACCGCGAGCTGCGCAAGCTGGAGAGCCGCATCTTCGCCCGCCTCGCCGAGTTGGGCAAGGGCGCGATTCCGATGAGTGGGGTCCACCTGAGCCAGTTCTATGGCACCGAGATTGCGGACTTCGCGGCTGAAACCGCCAAGCTCTCACTCTGGATCGCCGAGTATCAGATGAACGAGCAGTTCAAGGAGCAGTTCGGCACGGCCCCGCCCGCGCTGCCCTTGCGCGACAGCGGCAACATCGTCCACGACAACGCTTTGCGTTGCGACTGGCTGCGCGTGTGCCCCCCGAAGGACGACACCGAGATCTTCGTCGTGGGCAACCCGCCTTACCTCGGCAGTTCCAACCAGGACAAGGCGCAGAAGGCGGACATGGACCAGATCTTTAAGCCGATTACGGACAGTTACCGCAACCTCGACTATGTGGCAGCTTGGTACCTGAAGGCTGCCGACTATGCCAAGACGACTCAAGCGCAATGCGCATTCGTCGCCACCAACTCAATCACGCAAGGCGAACAAGTGGCCATGCTGTGGCCCCTCATTTTTCAGCGAGGCATGGAAATCGGGTTTGCGCATCAAGCCTTCAAATGGCGCAACAATGCCTCCCAAGTGGCGGGAGTGACTTGCGTCATCGTTGGCATCAGACAAAAGAGCGGAGCCAGGAAGACGCTTTACTCGGCTGATCTTTCGCGTTCTGTCAAGAACATCAGCCCCTATCTGATCGAGATGGACGACACCATCGTTGTGAAGGAATCGCGTCCCATCAACGGCCTGCCGAAGATGGACTGGGGCAACAAGGCGACAGATGATGGGAACTTCATCCTGCTGCCCGAGGAGAAAGACAGGCTAATCGCGAGCTTCCCAAATGCAGCTCCGCTCATTCGGCGCTATATCGGATCGCAAGAGTTCATCAAGGGGATCGAACGATATTGCCTTTGGATTCTTGACGATCAACGGGAGCTGGCCGAGTCGATTCCGCCCATAAAGGCGCGCATCGTTGCGGTCGAGAAATTCCGCTTGTCAAGCCCGGCGCCACAAACGCGCGACTATGCACTCTTCTCTTATCGTTTCCGGCAAATCCAGGGATTTGGAGTCGACGCGATTATCGTTCCACGTGTCTTCTCCGAGACGCGGCAATACCTAACGATTGGATTCGTGGATGGCGACTCGACCATCATCAACGACAACAGCTTCGCCATCTACAACAGTGAAGCGTATGTGATGGCGCTTCTCTCGTCGCGCCTTCACGCTGTCTGGGCTTCGACGGTATGCGGTGGGCTTGAGACTCGAATTCGGTATTCCAACACGATGGGGTATCACTCCTTCCCAGTGCCATCTCTTTCGGCAGAACAGCGCGATGAGCTCGAGCAGCACGCTTGGGCAATTATGGCGGCACGCGAGTCGTTCCCTGGCAAGACCATCGCCTGGCTCTACGACCCGGAGACTATGCCTGCAGCAATCCTCGACGCCCATCGCGCGCTTGACGCAACGCTCGAGCGCATCTGCATTGGTCGTGTGTTTCGCAACGACACCGAACGCCTCGAATATTTATTCAAGCAATACGTCGCCCTCAAGCGCAAGGGCGGCGCCGCGCCAGCTAAGGCGCGAACCCTTCAGGGAGTCGCTTAAAAATGGCCGATTTCATCAAGGTCACCTACGCCCAATCAGGCGCCAGCCAATCGACCAACGAGATGGGCATGCGGGCCATGCAGGCCCGGGCTTTTGACGAGCGCGGCTCGCAATACCTGCTGGTCAAGGCGCCGCCCGCCTCCGGCAAATCGCGCGCGCTGATGTTCATCGCCCTCGACAAGCTCATCAACCAGAATGTGCGCAAGGCGGTCGTCGCCGTGCCAGAGCGCTCCATCGGGTCCTCGTTTAAGTCGACGCCGCTCTCGAAGGACGGCTTCTTCGCCGACTGGGAGGTCGACCCGCAATGGAACCTGACCTTGGCTGGCGGCGCGCAAAAGACGCGCGCCTTCGCCGAATTTATGGAGGGCGACGCCAAGGTCCTGATCTGCACCCACGCGACGCTACGCTTCGCGTTCGAGCAGCTCGGCTCGACCGCCTTCGACAATTGCCTGCTGGCGATCGACGAGTTCCACCATGCCTCCGCCGATGAGAACAGCCGTCTGGGGGAGTTGGTTCGCGCCCTTGTCGAGCGCGACAAGGCGCACATCGTCGCCATGACTGGCAGCTACTTCCGGGGCGACGCGACGCCGGTGCTGCGGCCCGAGGACGAGGCGCGTTTCAATCGCGTCACATACACGTACTACGAGCAGCTCAACGGCTACAAGGATCTCAAGACGCTCGGCATCGGCTACCACTTCTACCGCGGCCCATATGTCGACGCCATCCATGAGATCCTCGATCCGACTAAGAAGACCATCATCCACATCCCCAGCGTGCGTTCGGCCGAGGCCACGCGCGACGGCAAGCTCGGCGAAGTCGACCGCATCCTTGACCATCTCGGCAGTGTGGTCGAGCGCGACGAGCGCACGGGCTTCCACCTGGTGCGCCGATCGAGCGGCGAGATCATCAAGGTCGCCGACCTGGTCGACGACGGCCCCGAGCGCGAGCGCGTGATGGCGACCCTGCGCGAAGTGAGGGACCGCGACGACGTCGACGTTATCATCGCCCTGGGCATGGCCAAGGAGGGCTTCGACTGGATCTGGTGCGAGCATGCCCTCACGGTCGGCTATCGTGGCTCACTTACCGAGGTGATCCAGATCATCGGCCGGGCTACGCGCGACGCGCCGGACAAGACCCACGCCCAGTTCACCAACCTCATCGCCGAGCCAGACGCCGCCGAGGATCGCGTGGCGGATGCGGTCAACAACATGCTCAAGGCGATCGCGTGCTCGCTGCTGATGGAGCAGGTTCTGGCCCCGAACTTCAAGTTCAAGACCAAAGACGACGGCGACGAGATCGACGGCTCGCCCAAGGAGGTCGATATCGTGTACGACGGCGACCCAGGCACCCGCGTGATCAAGATCAAGGGCTTCGCCGAGCCCTCGACCGAGCGATCGCGCCAGATCATCGAGACAGACCTGGCCGACCTGACCGCCGCGATCTTCCAGGACGAGTCCGTCCTGCGCGCCGCCATGAATCCCGACGAGATCGCCCCCGAGGTGGTCAGCGAGGTCTTCATTCCGCGCGTGATCCAGAAGAAATATCCCGACCTCACCCCGGAGGAACTTGAGGAGGTGCGCCAGGCCGTGGTGGCCAACGGCGTCTTCAAGAGCCCCGAGGTCGAGATCGGTGGAGGGGGGGCGGGTGGCCCCACGGGCCCAGGCCCCGACGACAAGGGCGACACGCGCTTCGTGCGCATGGCCGAGCGCCTGGTCAATATCGATGAGCTCACCATCGACATGATCGACCAGATCAACCCGTTCCAGCGCGCCTACGAGATCCTCTCGAAGTCGGTGACGGCGGATGTGCTGCGGACCATCCACGGTGCTATCGCCATGACCAAGATCGCGATGAGCGAGGAGGAGGCCGTCGCGCTCTACCCCCGCATCAAGACTTTTCTGGTTGAGCGCGGGGCCGAGCCAAGTCTGGGCTCGGCCAATCCGCTCGAGCGGCGCATGGCCGAGGCGCTCGCCTGGCTGCGCGACGCCAAGCGCAAGCGCATGTCCGCCGGAGGCGCGTGATGGTTACCAAGAAGCTGACGCTCGACGAGCTTCTAGCAGAAGACGACGGGTCTGGCCTTCTCGACGTCAAGCCTAAGTTCTCGACCGCCAACGACGAGGCCGCGCGGGCGCGGGCGCAGTTCGAGGAGATCAACAGCTTCGTCGACCGCTACGGGCATGCGCCGGGGCAGGGGCCCAAGGAGCGTAAGGTCACCGTCACTGAACGCGCCTTGCAAACGCGCTTGCGCGCCTACCAGGAGAACCCGGGGCTGCATGCCGCGATCAAGGGGCGAGACCGCCACGGCCTGCTGGCCAACGCCAAGCCAGAGCCCAAGTCGCTCGACGAGATCCTCGACCTCGACGACGACCTGCTCGTCGATCCCAACGGAGGCCTCTTCGAGATGCGCCACGTCAAGTCGTCGCCGGCAAAGGCAGAGATGGTCTCGGAGAGGGCAAAGTGCGAGGATTTCGAGGCGTTCCGCCCACTATTCGACAAGACGGCCGCCGAGCTGTCCTCCGGCGATCGCAAGAGCATACGCTTCGCCAACGAGCAGGACATTGAGGCCGGCAGCTTCTTCATCCTCAATGGGGTGATGGTCTACGTGGCCGAGGTGCGCGACCCGCACGTGCGCAACGGCAAGCGCAACGCGCGCCTGCGCCTGATCTTCGACAATGGGACCGAGGGTAACAACCTGCTGCGTTCGCTCGCGACTGAGCTCTACAAGGACCCCAACGGGCGGCGGATTTCCGACCCGCACGCGGGCCCGCTCTTTGGCGCCACGGACACCCAAGTCGTCGAGCGCCCCGCCGGCCCCGGCGAGCGCGTCACGGGGCTGATCTATGTGGTCAGGAGCCTCTCGACCCAGCCGGAGATCGCGGCCCTCGACGGGCAGCTCTTCAAGATTGGCTTCACCACGGGGACCCTGGACGCACGCATCCGCGCGGCTGCGGACGACCCAACCTTCCTGATGGCGCCGGTCAAGCCCGTAATGACCTACGAGGCGATCAACCTCAATGCCAATGCCTTCGAGCGGTTGGTCCACCACTTCTTCGCTCAGGCTCGCCTGGACATCGAGATCATGGATCGCCTCGGCAAGCCGATTCGACCACGCGAATGGTTCCTGCTGCCGCTGTCGATCATCGAGCAGGTCGTTCCGCTCATCGTCGACGGCAGCATTTTGCGCTACCAATATGACCACAAGACGTGCTCCATCGTTAAGGTAGATTCCTAGCGAATCAAGGCTGGCGCGGACCCGTGCAAGCCAAGCCAGAGCTGAGCCACTTTTCGCAGGAAAGTGGCCGGCTTGACCCGAACTCGAGTGGTTCGATCGATATAGTGACGCGGCGCTCCCAGGGAAATCGACCCCCGCACCTTCATCAAATCTGTCGACTCAACCAGGGCTTGACGCACAGGAATTGCGTGTGCTCTAATTGCCGCGCATTTTGAATTGGGTCGACGCCCATGCCAACCTGCCGTCCCGGGCAAGGTGGATCGCGAAAGCGGATGTGGCTCCTGCAGGAGCAACCAAGCGGGTAAAGCGTCGACCCTCCTTTCACGGAGGGTTTTTTTGTTGTCTGACTCGGCGATTCCTCAAGACGTCATCCAGGCTTACCTGGAGACGCACTACCACGTGCACGGCAACACGCCAGCCACCTTGAAGGTGGGCGAGGCCAACCCCGTGTTGTCGGCCTTGCACGAGGCAGCCGGCGTGGCCTGCAGCGCCTACATCACGGCATGCAATCCCTTCAGCGAGGAGCAGGAGCCGGCCCGCAACGCCGAGCTGCAGCAGGCTCTGGCGGAGACGCTGCGGCAACGCGGCCTGCGCTACATCGATGGCATCGGCCAGCATCCCGCCAATGGCTGGCCGGGCGAGGCAAGTTACCTGGTGCTTGGCCTGGGCCTGGACGACGCCAAGGCACTGGGCACGCAGCTTGGCCAGAACGCCATCGTCTGGTCGGGCGCCGATGCCGTGCCGCGATTGATCCTGCTGCGCTAAGCCCGGACAGATTTAGATCTGAATGAAGAAACGGTGGGTCCGCCGCCCCGCACGGGGAAAGGGACCGGGGGGATTTGTTCCAGCTTGCCGCCCCCTGACGCTCGGTCAAAAGCGGCTAAACAGGAGAGATCCATGACGATTCGCAACGGCCTTTTTTCCTCGGAATCGGTTTCCGCAGGTCACCCGGACAAGCTCGCCGACCGTATTTCCGACCGTATCCTCGACGCCTTCCTGGCACGTGATCCCCACTCGCGCGTCGCTTGCGAGACGCTGCTGGCGGACCGGTGCGTGATTGTCGCTGGCGAGTTCAAGACGCGGCGCCGCGATGACTTTGATGCCGTGCGTGCCTCGGCCGAGACCCTGGTGCGCGAGGTGCTCCGCGAGACCGGCTATCGTGATGCCGAAACGGGCATCGACCCGCAGCGCTGTGAAGTCCAGATCCGCTTCAACGGCCAGTCGCAGGACATCAACCAGGGTGTCGATCGCGCCGACGGCATCCTGGGAGCGGGAGACCAGGGTTTGATGTTCGGCTATGCCACCGACGAGACGCCCGAGCTGATGCCGGCACCGATCGTCTACGCCCATCGGCTGGTGCGGCGCCAGGCCGAACTGCGGCGGCGGGGCGTCTTGCCCTGGCTCCAGCCCGATGCGAAGTCGCAGGTGAGCTTCCGCTACGTCGACGGCCGCCCTATGCAAATCGAGGCCGTGGTGCTCTCTACGCAGCATGACGCGGGCATCGAGCTGGAAGCGTTACGCGCGGCCGTGCTGGAGCATGTGATCGAGCCAGTGATCCCGGCACACTTGCGCGCCAAGGGGCTGCGCTGCCTGATCAACCCGACGGGGCGCTTCATCACGGGGGGACCCAAGGGGGATGCCGGGTTGACCGGCCGCAAGATCATCGTCGACACCTATGGCGGTGCGGCGCCCCACGGCGGCGGCGCATTCTCGGGCAAGGACCCCTCCAAGGTGGACCGCTCGGCGGCCTATATGGCGCGTTACCTGGCCAGGCAGGTGGTGACCCGCGGCTGGGCGAGGCGTGCCCTGGTGCAGATCGCCTATGCGATCGGCGAGGCGGAGCCGGTCAGCTTCCTGGTCGAGACGTATGGGACGGAGGCCGAGCCGCGGCGCGACATCGCAGCCGACCTGGCTCGTGAATTTGACCTGCGGCCGCAGGGCATCATCGAAACCCTGGACCTGCTGCGCCCCATCTACTACCCGACCGCCGCCTACGGCCATTTCGGCCGCGAGGACGTGAGCCTGCCCTGGGAGCAGTGAGCCGCCGCTGGCCGGGGCGCGTGCGGGTGCGAGCCTGCGCCGTACGCGTGAGGATGGCAATCGCTAGTGAGGCGGATGCTGCGCGGAAGAACGATCGAGGAGGATACCGAATGAGTCATTATGGATTTCTGGAGTTGGCACAGCAGCATCCCGTGCATACTAGGCTGGGTGGCCTGGTGGGTTTGCTGGCGGGCGACGCGCTTGGCGTGCCATATGAATTTCACTCGGCGCAGGAACTGCCAGCGTGCCATGCAATAGAGATGCAGCCGCTGGCTGGCTTCCCGCGCTCGCATACCGGGGTGCCAATAGGTACCTGGTCCGACGACGGCGCTCAGGCCTTGTGCCTGCTGGCCACCCTAGTCGAACACGGCAAGTTCTCGCTCGTCGATTTTGCCGACCGGCTGCTGCGCTGGCTGGACCATGGCTATCTGGCCGTCGACGGGCGGGTCTTCGACGTCGGAATCCAGACTGCCGACGCGCTGGACAATTTGCGCGACGGGGTGCCGCCGCGCGAGTCGGGCGGGGGGGAGGTCATGGACAACGGTAACGGCAGCCTGATGCGCTGCCTGCCGCTGGCCCTCTTGCATGTGGGGCCTGACTCTGCACTCGTGCGGGATGCCCACCTGCAATCGCTACCCACGCACGCCCATCCGCGCTCGCAGGTCGCATGCGCATTCTATTGTCTGGTAGCCACGGGCTACCTGCAGGGTCTGGCGGAGCCATGGGCATCCGCAGACAGTCGCCTCGAGACGGTCTACAAGTCATGGCCCGACGCGCGGGAAGGTGGTAAATATCTCCGCGAGCTGGACGTCCTGCGTGCCTTCCCTAAGCATGACGCGCCGCGTGGCACGGGCTACGTGCTCGACACGATATGGTCCGCGCGGCGCGCGCTCGAAGCCTCCACGTTCGAGGATGTCGTCAGGGCTGCTGTCTCATTAGGTAACGACACGGACACGACGGCATGTGTGGCTGGCGGACTGGCTGGCATCCGGTTCGGGCTTGGCGGAATTCCTGCCCGATGGCTGAAGCAGCTTCGTGGCTTTGATATTGTTGAGCCTTTTGTCTCTGCCTTTCTGGGTACGACCGCGGAATGAAATCTATTTCTTTGGGCTGCGCAGGTCCATCGCTAGTGCCTCGCGAATTTTGGGGTGCAGCGGTAATCGAGTTTCTTCTGCATCTGTGATGTGTTCGTCTGCGCCGGCCGACCGCCCCATGACGACGTCGAACCACTGTGCACGATCCTTTACCACGCGGAACATCTTTTCGTCGTGAGTGCCGGCGAGGTATGGCTCATACACTTCGATATTTTTCCCTTGGCGTTCGGCAAACGCGCCGATGCGATCTAGCCGCCCGGTGCGCTGCTCGAGCACGCTCGGGTTCCAGTCCAGGTCGTGATGGATGACAAACCGGCACTCCTGGTGAAGGTCGATACCTTCGCCCATGACTGAGCTTGCGACAAGCAAGTCTGGGGAGAACGGTGTGTTGAACAGGGCGATGAGACGCTCCCGGACATCACGTTCAGTACCTCCGTGCGCTCGTCGGACGGGGTGGAGGCTAGCGCCGCGCCGCATGGTCTGGTCATCCTCGGTATGTGCGCCGAGCAGTGCGGCGTTGAGGCGGGCGAACTCGCTGTCATGCTCGTCCTTCGGGTTGGTGGCCTCGATCTGATTGCGCGCTCTCGCGAGACGCTCGGCGAACAGACGCCATCGATCAAGCAGGACAATGCCGCGAGGGTTGGCCCCGTTGATGCCTGCCCACACCTCCTCGTCAGTGATGCTGATACCGAGCGGTGTGTAGCGAATGAGGTAGCTGGGCGTGCGCAAGTGTCGAATTGCAGCATCGACAACGAGGTCGAGGACATCCCCGTGTCGGCCAGCAGCTTCAGTGAGTGTAGCCTCAAGGAGCTGCCGAATGCGCTCATACGACGAGGAGTCGCGTCGAAAGAGGCGATCAGAGATCCGGCTGAGTTCATTGCGGGTCTCCTCGACTGAGCCGGTGCCGAGCGCTTCTGATGCCCGCAAAAGAATAAGGCTGTCGACGTGTTTCGCCAGTGCGCGCTCGACGGCCTCTCCAGTCTTGATGAACCAGCAGAAGATAAGACACTTCTCGCCCTCGAGCCAAAGCTGTGCGGCTTTCTCGACAGTGGCTCGTACTTTGGGGTGCGCGTCACGCACATCGACATTTTCCAATGCCATGTCGATCTCGCGCCTGTACCAACCAACCGCGTCGGACGCCGTGCCGTGACTTGGTGTTAGTGCACCATCGCTTTCGCGGTCCTCTTTCGCCAGGTCACTATCGCGCCCCTCGTCTGTGTGCCCCGACCCAAGACGTCCGAATGCCTCGTAGGAGGAGGCAATGCCGTAGGCAAAGAGTGGACGCGTATTCATTTCATCGAGCGCTACTGACTGTGCACGCGCGGCGAGCAAGAACGGTAAAGCGGCACTCTCAGGGATCTGGAGACCACCCGATACGCTGCTTCCGTTGGCGGTGATAGCTGCGCCGGCGTGGTAGTCCCGCCGGTGCGGACGCTCATGGCGGATAACCCACGGCTGTAGCGCCGCATGCATCTTGTGACGGGCCTTTACGGCGAGTTTCGCGTGCTCCCATGCTTCGCGGGCGACAGCACCGATCTCGGCTGAAGGTGGCGCGGCTGGCTCCCACGCATCGAACACGGCCAGTTCGTCTGGTGAGAGTCGACCCCAGGCACCGTCGAGGGTGATGGCATTGGCTTGCGCGTCCGTGAGCACCCTTTTCAATTTATCCAGGCGTTCCTTCAAGGTGTGCGCAGGCGGAGGCTCGAGCGTTCGAACCGATCCCATGCGACTGAGGACCTCGATGAGTTCCGAGTGGCCGAGTTCGAACGGCGTCGCCGTCAGAAATAGCATCCTGCGAAAGATGCCTGCAAAGGCCCCCGCGCCCGTGTTGCCAGATCGTTCCCCGAACAGTTGGCTGATCTGAGTACGCGGGTTCTTGAGGCGGTGCGCTTCGTCCACTATAAGCAGCGGCAGGTCCAGGTCGGTGGAGGAGAGCATCCATCTCCATGTGTCCTGCGTGGCTTCGGCCAGCGCCTTGCGTGCCGTCTCTAGGCGCTGGCTGATGCCCGCGGACGAATTGATTGGCAGCGCATCGGTAATGACGGCTCGGAGGTCATGCAAATGGAGATTGCGCGCGGCACCTTCGAGCGCCTTCGGCACTGGGTCGTCAGCCAGGACTTGGCTGGTGAGGTGCCTCCATGTTTCGCGCCACTTCGACGGCGCGGTATCCAGGAGCTTGGCCACACGGTCGGGGGTGAACTGGGGATTGCGGATCAGCCCGGTCCGCCCCGTAGACCACTTCACGATGCGTTGCCGAAGTTCAGCGCCGTCTTGCACGCTACGGGTTGCATAGTGAAGCAGTGCGAGTTGGATAAAGTTGTCCTTCAGCGTCGCCGTCAGCGCAGTATGGGTAACTACGATGATGTGTTTGCGGTCTTCCGGATGGTCATCGAGCTGCTTCAGGAACTCCTCACCGCTACGGATGGGCTGATCCACACAGCGAATACCGCTGCCTGGTTCAAGGAGCGATTCGCTGAATTTTCGCCACTCCCGCACCCACTTATCGGCTACCGCCGCCGGTACGAAGATTACGACTTGCCCTAGATCGGGGGTGGAGAGGATCTGGCTGACTGCAACAGCCAAGGCAACGTACGTCTTTCCCATGCCGACCTGATCGGCCAGGATTACTCCCTCCTGAGTCTGCAGTCTCCGGAGGATGTCGGCGGCAGTGCGACGCTGGCGAGTCCAGTCTTCTTCGAAGCGGGGCTCGGTCGTTGTACGAAGGCGGTTTGTCAAAAGGCCAGGCATTCACGAGTCTCCTTGACAGCGCGGCGGGCGTAGGACGCGAGGTCGGCAGGTTCTTCCCCGACCCGAGCCCGAAGAGCGTCGAGTCGTCCGAGGCTTTCGTTGACAAGCGAAAGCCCTTCGGCGCGGTCGATATGTTCAAGAACGTGCCCCCAATTTACACGTCCGACTGCGAGGGCGATCTCGGCAATGGTGAAGATGGCTTCGGCCCTGGTCTGCTGACCAGTTTCGTAGGCTTCGGCAACCTTGGTGGCAACAAACTCGGGGCCGAGCGGGCTAGCGAGGCGTGCACGCAATGTGTCGGCAGTGATTGCCCGCTGTTCGAGACGGCGCTGCATCGCGCTGAGTGACGCGGCTAAGGCACGCCCCTTGCGCAGCAATGACCCTTCGACCTCGAGTCGCTTCAGCGGATCCAGGTTGATCCCAGACTTCCTTTCCGCCTCCTTGCGCTCCAACTCCTCGCGCAACGTCTGCGCCAGTGAGCGGCCGCTCGCAAGCGCATTGAGCAAGTGCTGCGCACGGAGGCTTGACAGCGCTGGCCCTGGCGGTAGATCGTGCCGGTCGTCGGCAACCACCGCCCACGGTAATTCATTGCCGTCACACCTTACGAGGACATACATTGGCAGCGCCTCCTGCATCAGCGCGATTACTTCTGTTTCGGGCCTGCTGTTCGCCTCCCACTGCGTTCGCGTAAGAAGCGGTCGATCACCAGCAGCAAGACTGATTTCCCAGGCTGCCGGCATCTCGTTGTTCGCGGTGATACCGAGGTGCAGCTCCCATGCTGAGCGATTCAAGCGATGCGTCACCCTGCAAAGGCCAAAGCAAGTTGGCAGCGCTGGCAATTCGGCTACGTCCTCATCCTTCGGCTCGACCTCCTCAGCGTCCGAAGGGATGTTCTTGCCGAGCTCGATGAGATTAAGGAGTGCCTTGCCCTCCTTGCTGCTCCGGGGCGCCCCGAGCCAGACGTTCATCTCACGGTGGCGCCCACCCGGTGCGAGGCCGAGCCCAGATTTCGTATGGTTGGAACTGCCAACGAGTGCGGCGACCCATTCCTTGCTCTCAATGAGCAAGCACTTTGCGTGAAGTGTGCGAATCTCATCGTCCAGTGCTTTGAGTTGCCGGACCGAGTCGACAGCTTCAGCGAGATGTTGCGAAAAGGAGATCTGTCCGCGCGGGCCGAGGACGACGGCAACGTGCTGGGAGCGCTCGTCCGCGGGACGCCCGGTGAGCAGTTTCCGGGTGGCGGCCAAGGCCGTCGGATCCTTGGAGTCCCAGAACGGTGAGAGATGCGTGGCACAAAGCGGTTGTGGCCCACTCCACACGGCATTCAGCCGGTCGAGTGGTCCGGTCGTCATGTTCGTCGGGGCAAAGGCAACGCGCACAGCCAACCGCTCTGCCGGTTGTTGGGCGATGCGCTGCCGCAACAGCCGCAGCGTGCTTACCGCACGTGCGAATACCGCTGCGCCGGCGTCGTAGCCGGGGACGAGCCGCAGGTACGACTCCAGCTCATCGGCAATGGCGTTTAGAACGTCAGGTGGAAACAGGCATCCGGGCCCAAGATCGGCCGCAAGGCCGAGCTCGATCTGGCGGCGATAGCCAGCCGCAGTGAGGTTTGCCGAGCCGAGGATCACCCGCGTCGCGTTTTCCCAGAGCAGTACCGTGACCTTGGCGTGGAGCAGACCACCGCTAACCTGGCAGCTCAGCATGTCCCAAAGCAAAGACGTGCGCTGAACTGGCGCACTGCGGTCAGCCAGAACCGTCACACGCGTGTTCTGCAGCAGTTCGTGGAGTTCGACGCTGGCGACGATATCGTCGACGGTCCCGCTGTCCTCGTTCACGCTGGAGACCTCAAGGAAGCGGGCGAGGCAATTCTGTTCAAAGAAGTCCGGCTCGAATGCAAACGTTGTGGCCAGCATCGCGACCGGGTCACCAGCATTCGCGGGCTTCTGCCAGAAATCTAACAGCGGTGTCGGCTTCATGCGGTCTCTCTCAGGAAGTTTGCCAGCGTCACCAGACGCATCGGGTGCGCCCATATCTCGTCCTTCAGATCTCCGCTCTGATTCCGGTATGGAGTGCGGACGGTCCAGTCGCCCTCGATCCGGTCGAGCCAAGAGAGCTTCTTCTTGCTGGCTTGTACCTCTTCGTGGCGCTCGATCAGCGCGTCCAGGAATTCGCCAGGCGTGAGTCGATTTGCAAACAGTCGGAATCCATGCGCCGTGTCGTTGCTCAGCCCCACATCGTTCAGGTTCGCCACAGAAGCGATGGCCCGCTGCACGAGGTCACCGATCCTTGGAGCCAATTCCACAAGCCCTGGAGTCTGCAGTGCGTGGGTCGGGGCGATCACCGAGCCGTGCTGTTGCGTTGTATAGGCGAGGAACCGCCGGAACGTGTTGTCGAGCGCGGTGGCAGCGTCTTCGTAGTCGATGGCTGCCTGAAGTGCCTCCCCCGTCAGCGTGCTTGACCCCGGCAGCAGTTGCAATGCCAAATCCCGCTGTGTCGTGTCGGCAGATGGAGGACTCGCAACCAGCTTCGCAGTGAGTTCGTTACGGATGTCGTGCTCGCCCGTGGTGATGAGTTCGCGCAATTCACGCCGCTCATTTGACCTCGCCTCCCGAGGGGCAAGGTAGTCTGAGAGTTCGCGCAGGAGTTGCCCGGTCGGCGGTAGAGCGCATTCTCCTTTCTCGATCGTGCGCTTGCAGGCGTCTGTGATGTCCCTGCGCAGTTTCCCGCCAGGAGAGCCAGAGACGCCATCGACGTAACCGGGCAGTTGGAAGTCGCGCTCCCACGCGTTTACCAACCGCACGGAGTTCTCGGCCGGGAGGTCATCTGAGGTAAGTACGCCAACATCGCGGGAAAACGGTCGATAGACACCGGTGAAGCCAAAGACTCGAGGGCCATTGAGGTATGTCCGTCGACTCAGCCGCTCATTCGCCGCCTTTGCGCGCGCGGCCTTTTGGCTGCCGGGTAGCCCCTCAGTGCGGCCATTTCCAGGATTGCGGACGATGGCTTCGACGACAAGCCATTCGAAGGCGATGTCGACGGTAGTTTTTCCTTGGTCCGCAGTCAGTTCATGCAGCGTCTGGTACGCGATGGCACCAATGGCGGAAACCGTGACGAAGCGAGGTTGGGCCATCCGGGCGCGGATCCCGGGTGCTAACACGTTCGCGATGCGATCCGCTATTGCACCAAGCCCAAGCGGGTCGAGTCCCCCTTCACCTACTGCACCAGGATCGTACGCGGACAGCCGCGGCAGTTGATCGAGCAATGACATGGCAGATTGTCAAACTGCCCGAACGTTATAATCGAAGCGCACTAGTCCTCGGCGTTCAACTAGTGCTGCTGCGAGCATCGCCGTATTGCCGCGAAAGCAAATGAGATCGTACTTGCGTTGAAAGAAGAAGGGCCTGAACACCCCAAAACTCTTCACTACTGCAACGGCGGCGAGAGCCTTGTCTGCCATTGCCATATTCCGTTCAAACATCTCTTATTTGTCCCGAAAGAATTTTCACAACCCCGTGCATCGCATACGCGTCGAGCGCGCAATTATCGCATCAGCTATTTTTTCAGCAGCATTTTGTTTGCACTGGCATTTCCAGCCAAATCGCCAGAAGGTTGGCTCTTCGCGCGGACCTTGCGGCAAACGTGGTGCGCCACCTGAGTGATCAATCTATGCATCTCAGGCTTCCGAAGCCGCCAAGCGCCGCACATCGCTCACCTGGTTTCCGAATCCGCGAAGCCACCATTCAAGTTGTGCGGTTTCGACGACGGTCGCATGAATCTCGAACTGACCGCCAATCTCACGGACTTCCTGATCCATCGACAAGGGCGATTCAAGTAGGTGCAAGCCAGCTTCCTTGTCGATTCGGAAGGTAAGACGAATTCGTTTTCCCTCTCCAAATCCAAAGCGACCATCTGCGTCGTACTTCTGCAAATCGAAGTTCTTCGGCCGTTCGAACGAGAGCGTGGATGCCTGGGCAGATGAAATGCGGTGCAAGGCGAGGCTGCGCTCGTTTTCGTATCCCTCGTAGCGACACACCAGATAGAGCCTGCAACCTTGCTGTGCCAGCCCTAGCGGCATCACCCTGGCGTCCTTGCGTTTGCCTGCGGCATTCCTGTAGTCCACATCTAGCCAGAAGTTTGCATAGAGAGCGTTGCTGACTGCCTCGAACACACCAGGCTTGATCTTTGGTGCCAGCAACGGCTGGGTCGTGCTGACCACTCTCACTTTCGAGAGCCACTCCCGTTCACGCTTGCCGGTGGGCTGTTGCACGAGATTTGTGTGCGCCTGTTGAAAAAAGCCTTCCATGGACTTCATCAAACTGCTTGGCAACAGATTGCACAGATGCTGTTCCGCCAGCGCCAGCATGAGCGATTCCTGCTCACTGAGCACCGGCAGCGATAGTCCGCTAGCCCGATCCTTCCAGCGATAGCCATACGGCTTGCTGCGATCATCGCGCTCGATCTCGAAATGCGTGCTGAGCATTTCGAGTTGGCGCTGGATGCTACGCAAGTCCCTGTCGTGGCCGGCATTCTTCAACTGCTCATGCAGCTCGCTCGCAGCGATTTTGCGATTGCGGGGAATGCGGCGCAGGAGTTCCAGGGCCAGTAGAGCCGTTTCCAAGGTGTCAGGTCGCTTTGGCATGTATTACAGCTTCAGATCGCTTCTGCCGGCAAGGAATTGCCAAAGCCGCACCATGGCGAAGGTATCCAGGCCGCAGTAGGCAAGGAGCTGCTGTGCTATCTGGTCCTTGCGGGCGCGTGTGGTACTGTGGTGAATGGCTTCCTGGTAGGCATGCATGGCCATGCCGCCGTCCTGAACACCTTCCAGTGCGTCGTAGCGTAGATCGGGCGCGATTGCCGGAAGAACGCGTTTAATGCTCCAACTGCCGTGCTGGCTGGGATGGTAATAGCGACGCCCGGAGATGGGTAGCAGATCTACCACGCGCGCGATGATGGCGAGTAATGCGGCTTCAAACCAAGGAAAACGTTGTGCGAGTTCGCGCATGCGCGTGATCTCGAATGCGGCGTTGTAGACGAAGACGGGCCCATTTTCCCCGCAACTCGCAATCAGCGCCTTGGTGAAGGCCAGCGAGGGATCGTCTCCCGACAAATCCAGGAAGGATTGCTGTTCCAGCTTGCCCGTGTGCGACAGGCGGTGCACGCTGAACTGAAAGGGCAATTGCTGGTAGGGGCGAGTCCCTTTCCAGATGGGCACCGCGAACTGAATAGTCTCGAAGTCGAGAAAGTATGCGGGTAGCTTATGGGGAGCCAGTTCACCAGCCGCGCCTGTGGCATCGAAATAGGCCTGTCCAGACAAGGTGTGCGTCTTGACGCGGAGCTGCAGCTTGTTCAGTAGCGTGTCGGGCACGTCCCGCAGATCGGAGACGCCTTCTCCCTCGACCAGTGCCTTGAGTGCCTTGGTCTGAATGCGCGGCAGCCATTGCACTGGATACTCGGCCTGAGGTTCCTGGTGCTGGCAGTAGGCGAGGAAGCCGCACTCGTAAGGTGCACCGCAGTGTTTGCCCGTGCGTACTGGTGGCTCGTCGGGGCGAGCGCCCATCGCTTGTGCGTCGGCGATCCAGTCCTTCACTTCTTCTCCGCGAGTGAACGCTTCCGCCGTAAGATCGTTCTCCACCAGCAGCCCACGATAGTCCTCTGCGCCGGGATAGGTCCAGGCACTGTCGATGTGGGCCAGCGCGATCGAGGCCAGTGGCACACCGGCGCTCCTTGCCACGAAAGCTTGCACAGCCACATCGTCGCGGTGGTAGTCCTTGACGCTGGTGGTGGACTTGACCTCTACCATCCGCCAGGCTGGCTCTGCGCCGTTGCGCATCGGGAGCATAACGTCGGCGAAGGCCAAGGCCCCGGCGGCCACAAACCCGGCCTCGAAGATGGGCTGCGAGAAGCGGAGCAGTTCGGTGCTGCGCGCCAATGCCGAGGCATAGCCATCCTTTTGTGCGTCGATCAGGATGCCGGTCCTCCCCGGATCATAGAGCTGCTGGGCGATTTCCCCCACCTGATGCCCGACGTGGAAGGCGGCTTCCGTCGCGGCCGAATCCTCGCGCAGGTCACTGCGGTGAATCTCCAGCCATAATCGCTTGGGACATTGACGAAAGGCCATCAGCTTCGACTTCGATAGGGAGCGCATTTTTATTCTCGCGAGCAGGCTGCAGTATTATTTCACGCAAATGTGAATCAGAGAAAGCCAATTGCACAGTTCGTCTCGTCCTTTACCGCGCATTCGGCCTCTAGCGCCGTGACAAAATCGGAGGGGGACATGAAAGGCCGGAAGCCGTGCTGGCGCATGACGGCGGCGAAATCTCCGGGCGTCAGCATCTCGAGCCGGCCGAGTCGTGTCTGCAAGTCCGCGGTGGGCGCGGGGAGCGCTAGCAACTCGCACTGGCGACGGAGCAGCTCCCATGCCGGTCCGGATCTCAGGTAGTGGAATTTCACCTTCAGATCGAAACGCCGTAGGGCCGCCTGGTCCAGGCCGTCCATCAGGTTAGTCGATGCCAAGAACACCCCGGGGAATGACTCCATCTGGGTCAGCATTTCATTGACGAGGCTGACCTCCCAACTGCGCTGGGCGCTGCGCCGGTCCTGCAGAAAGCTGTCCACCTCATCAATCAAGAGAACCGCCCCATCTTGCGCGGCTTGCCGGAAGGCACGGGCGATGTTCTGCTCGCTTTCACCTACCCATTTGGAAATAAGATCGGAAGCCCGAACTACATGGAGTGGGGTCTCAAGTTGCTCGGCCAGCCAGCGGCCATAGGCGGTCTTGCCGGTTCCCGGTGGCCCGTACAGACAGAGCCGTCCAGCTCGGGTCCGCGCCAGTCCGGTAGCCAGCACGGTTAGGTCAGCGTCCGCGTGGACGAAGGCTGGGTCATAGGTCTCCGGCAAACGGTTGGGGTCCGATTTTGCGATCGGCTTGTGCCCCTGGGCTTCCAGGGTATTGCCGATGAGTAATTCCATGGCAGTAGCAGCGCCATCCGGGCCGAGCTCCTGCTGGATCGCCCGCACTACTGATGCCGCGCGTGTGACGATGGCCGGTGCAAGCACCTCAGATTCTGCTACGCGGTGCACGCCGCGAACGTCAAGCAGTCCGGCGCAGGCGCTCTCGATGATCCTCGCGCGTTGCTTGCGCGGAGGCACAGGCAATTCCAGAATCATGTCGAAGCGGCGCAGAAAGGCGCCATCCAGCCCGCGCGCGGAGTTCGACAGCCAAAACGTGGGCACCGGGTTGGCCTCCAGTGTCCGATTGATCCAGGCTTTGCGAGTCTGTGCAGTGCTCTTGCGCCCAAACAGACCGTCGCCGTCATTAAAGACGTCCTCCACCTCGTCGAACAGGATTAGCGCTCGGCGTTGGCTGAAGAAGCTCTGGGCGGCCCGGAAGGCCCGCAACCGCCGCTCGCCATTGATTGGATCCCCATCCCCGCTCTCACTGGCAACCTCGAAAATCTCGGAGCCGAGTTCGTGTGCCAACACCTTGGCCAACTGACTCTTGCCGGTACCGGGTGGGCCATAGATGAATACGTTCACACCCTTGCGCCCCTCCGTTATGGCACGCCGCAAGTAGGGCTGTAGCACCTGCAAGGAGGCCTCCACGTGCCGGTAGTCGTCCAGCCCCAAATGCGCCGGCCCGGCCGGCGCGACGGTGTCGCGCAGCAGGCAGACCGGATCGGCATCGGACGAGACAATGTGGTCGGCGAAAGTGTCGGAGAGCAGGTCCAGTTTGCCGCTAAGCGAAGTGCGGCAGCTGCGGTCCACGGACACCAGACCCGACTGAGCGAGCACCCCATGTGTGCTCAGGGCGTCCCGCACCTCCGCCTCGGAGTAGTCGAGCAAGAGTGACAGCACCTGGAAGACCTTCGCGGCCGACAGCGATCCCAGCCAGTCCGCCGTATCGTCGAGCAGGCGCTCGTTCTTGAGCATCACCACGAATGCCAAGATGCTGCAATCCAGTTCGGATAGTCCTACCAGGCCTGCCAGGCGGGCAATGTTGCTGACCAAGAAGACGGGCATGTTGCCGTCGGCGTCCTGGTACGCGCTCTCGGCGTCTTGGTGGAGTTTGCGCAACCGGCTTCGTACCAAATGAGGGTCAAATTCCGAATCTTCGGGATCCACGTATTCGCCAAGGCCGATCAAATGTGCCAGGGAATCATTGCCGAAGCCAGTGCGCTGGATGAATTCCCGGTGCGCGCCAAGCGGCACGAGTAGGCGCATCAGCCAAAGTCGGACGGCGGCAGGTACGTTCTCGGGCGTCGGGGCAGGGCGGGGTCGGCGGCGCAGCAATTCGCGAATCTCCTTGTTCATAAGAGAATTGTCCACGGACCTGCGACAGATTGTGTCGCATCTAGCCGGCACTTTGGGCCGGGGGGCTCGACACGGGTCACGGTGCCGTCCGCTCGTCGTCTTCTGGGGTATCCTCGGGCAGTTCCACGAGACGGAGAAATCGGATGGCCCGCGTTGTTCCCGATGGCTGGGAGACCATGGAAGGAGAAGGCCCGCTTCAGCGGGAGCTCGATACGCTCACCGTGCTGGCCGCCGGTTTGCCAGATGGCTACACGATCTACCACGCCGTGCACTGGACCAATGTGGAGCGCACGCATGCGATTTACGGCGAAATTGATTTTGTCATCATGAATCGCGCCGGCCACCTGATGCTGATCGAGCAAAAAAGTGGACTCCTCCTCGAGACCCCCGACGGCCTTGCGAAAAACTACCGTGGAATGATCAAGTCGGTGCCGGTGCAGATGGGCCGCACGGCCGACGGGCTGCGCGGCAAGCTGATGCGTGCGCTCAATGGGCAGCGCGTGTTCATTGAACACCTACTATATTGCCCAGACCATATCGTCCAGTCGCCACTGACCGCAGGTTTGTCTCCGGAGCGCATTGTCGATGCCCGGCGGCGTGACCAGCTCTGCGGCTTGATTCAGCGCATCCTCCCGGACGGGGAGCACGACGCCGTTGCTGAGCGCATTGACCGCTTTCTGTGCGACATCATCCAGCTCGAAACGGATGTCAGCGCCCTCGTTGGGCAAGCGCGCGCGCTCGTCACGCGCGTATCCGGCGGCTTGGCGCACTGGGCGCGCCAGCTCGATATCGAGCCGTTCCGTCTGCGCGTGACCGGAACCGCCGGCTCTGGTAAGACGCAGCTTGCACTCGCAGAGTATCGCGCGGCCATCGTGAGCGGAAGGCGGCCTTTGTATATCTGCTTCAATCGGCCGCTGGCGGATCATTTCGGGCACATCGCACCCGCTGGCGGCAGCGTCTGCACATTTCACATGCTGTGCGATCGGCTGCTCAGGCATGCCGGGATGACGCCGGACTTTTCGCAGCCGGACGCCTTCGCGAATTTGGTGGCCGCTGCTCTGGATCTGCATGTGGCACCGGAATTCTTGTTCGACACCGTGATCGTGGACGAGGGCCAGGATTTCGCACCAGAGTGGTGTGATCTCGTCCTCCGCCATGCCAAGCCGCAGGCTCGGGTGCTCTGGCTGGAAGACCCACTACAGAACATCTATGGCCATCCGCCCGCCGAGCTTCCCGGTTGGGTGAGGCTGCGCGCCAGCAGCAATTTCCGCAGCCCACGCCCAGTGGTCAGGCTTCTGCAGTCAATTGTGCCTCTGGGGGCGGAAATTGAGGCGGCCGCGCCCATCGCAGCAGATGAGGTTGAATTCCTGGTCTACCGTGACGCGGTCGAGATGCGCGAACTCGTCAAAGAGGGCATTCGCCTATGTCACGCATCGGGCTTCCGCAAGGCGGACGTGGCGCTACTCAGCTACCGCGGCCGAGAAAGCTCGCGCCTGTTAGGCTTCGACCAGCTTGGCCCGCACACGCTGAGTACCTTCACGGGTGCCTATGACACGCACGGGCAGCCAGTGTACTCACAAGGCGATACTCTTGCCGAATCCGTCTATCGCTTCAAGGGGCAGGCCGCGCCGGCTGTTGTCCTTGCCGAAGTCGATTTCGAGGCGCTGGACGAGAAGGCGGTCATGAAGCTTTTTGTCGGCGCCACGCGGGCTACCATGAAGTTGGTGATCGTGCTGTCCGACAAGGCGGCCGCGGTATTGTTGGAGCGGCTATAGCCCCCGTCCCGCGCCGATATCCATTTGCCTCGCGAGGACTGGTACGGCACTGATATATCGGCCTTTAGTATGCGGCCCAAGCCCAGGATGACCATCAGTTTTCAGGCGAGGTGTCCCCTGGGCTCGGCATACTGTCACTTCTCATGCGTCCGGCTTGGACTGTAGGCGCATCCCGATCCGTTGGACGTAGAGCCACACCAGCGGCATTTCTTATCGCCGCTGCCATGTCTATGCGCCTTCGTGGGGCTGTAGGGGCAACCTCTGCCGTGGCTGCTCGATCCGCAAAACTCGCACTTCCTATCATCACCGGTGTGCTCATGCCGCTTGTGCGGGCTGTAGGCACACCCGCCACCGTAGCTGCTGGAACCGCAGTATCTGCATTGGCTCATGGTAAGTCTTCTCCTTGATAAGAATGGGCCAGCATGTCGATCTGGCGTTGGATGCACTCGATCCAGTCTGGCGAAACCGCTCAGAATTTCGCGCTCGGCACGCGTGGGGTGCGGGGGTGACCACTGCCTGACGCATTCTGCGCGGACATCTGCTCAGCTGATGCGCAGATGTCCGGCAATACTGACCTCCACACCTTGGAGGCATAGGCGAGTCACTTCGACCTCCGGATAGGAAGCTTAAAATGCAATGGCCTGCCGGCAATTCAGGCGCTATCGGAACGCTAACGCCGGAGCAGCGGACAATGCGGGAATTACATCGGAAAAATGGTGGAAATGGGCGAAATGAACGGATCGGGCGGTAATCCAGTCGATGTCAGTGTACGTAGTTTCAACGAACTGTTTACTTCGAAAGACTGGCCCCTTGCGGTGGATACTTATCAGCGCGGCTTTGTATGGCGCCACGACAAGATCGCGCAACTGATAGATGACCTGGTTGCCTATCAGAAAATTCAGACCTCCAAGCCCCCGTACTTCATGGGTACCGTCTTGCTCCACCGGAGTGCCGAAAAGCAGAAGCGCTACGTGATTGACGGGCAGCAGCGGTTGACCGCGTTATGCGTGCTCTATTACTGCCTTCACAATGAGTTGCCGCCGCAGTGTGCGTTGCGCTATTCGCCCGCGTCGGCGAACTTGATCCGTGCGGCGGCACGTCAATTCCGGCAAGCGACGAAGAGGCCCGACGCCACGCTGTTCGAGTACGTAAAGTTTACCGTCGTACAGGTCGACCAGGTGGACCTTGCGTTCACGTTCTTCGATACGCAGAACAATCGCGGCGTGCCGCTGCATGCTACCGATTTGCTGAAGGCGTACCACTTGCGGGCGGTTACCGGTGAGACAACCGCCCAGCAGGAAAACCTGCAGACACAGTGCGCCAGGCGTTGGGAGCAACTGCAAAATGGCAAGGCGGTGTTGTCGCATGAACAGGCATTGGTGCAGACGATGTTCACGCGATTCCTGTGGCGGGCCCGGCGCTGGACGGGCAGGCGGGCACTCGAAGGCAATCACGACGCTCTGCTGCATGAATTCCAGTCGCAAAGCTTGCAGGCGAGCGACGCCCATAACACCGTACCGCTCTATCAGGCCCGCAGCAATCGGCGGGCCCTGACGCTGACGCTTGCCGAGGATGGCCACGGTGCGTTGCAATTGACCGAGATTTCATTGAGTCCGCATGCTGCCGACTTGCCTTTTGCGATTCGGCAGCCGATTCATCGTGGTCTGGGCTTTTTCCTTTACGCGGACAAATATGCTGCAATGCTCGGACAGCTGATGCGGGACACGACCAGCGATCGCGACGTGCTGCGCTTTCGCGACGTGTACCACGGGCTGATGCGAAAGAACTCGCTGTTCCTCGAGGAAATCTTCCTGCTCTCCGTGTTGTTCTATGCGGACCAGTTCGGCAGCCAACAGCTGTGGGAGTTTTCGCTTTGGCTCGAGCACGCATTGGGAGCGGTGCGGGTCGAGAAACAGCAGGTCAGGCAGGAGTCCGCGCAGAAATTTTTCCGCGATGCGCCGGTGATGAACCTGCTGGACGTGATTGCGGGCGCCTTTCGTCCGGACCAGGTCATCGGACACCTGAAAAGCCATCGGTACGACAGTTACCACAGCGAACAGATCGATGTGGAAAAGGATGGTGTCCAAGCCACGTATAAGCGGGCGGTTCTCGATTACTACGGACAGTCGCGCGATTGCAGCCTTGCGGCGAAGGGCGAGTGGGTCGCAGGGCGACTGTCGAAGGGACAAGCATGACGACGATGCAATTGAATTCCAAGCTGTACAGCCTGGCGAAGCTCACGGCCGAGCGTCCTCATTGGCGCTTCAACGTGCCAATCTATCAGCGGCTATATGTCTGGGGCGGAGATCAGGTACAAACGCTTCTCAACGACCTGATCAACGCATTCGAGCGTGGCGAGTCGCTCTTCTACCTCGGCAGCGTGCTGGTGGTGGAGCAGTCCGCTTGTGACGCGGACGGAGCGGAGCCGCCGCGCGTGTTCGACCTAATCGACGGCCAGCAGCGTTTCACGACGCTCTGGATGCTGTGTCACGCGTGGCGGCGTGCGCTTGAGCCGTTCCTGACGGTGCCGACCGGTGGACCGAACGAACCGAGGCTGCGCTTCGCCATTCGCCCAGAGGTCAATCGGATGCTTGACTCGTGGGCCAGTCAGGATCCCGCGTTCGTCGAGTCGGAGGAGGCCGGTCTGGAACGCATGGGGCAGGCCGTCGAGTGCATGAAGCAGTTTTTTTCCGCCCGGGCGCTAGCCGATGCCGGGACGACGCAGGTGACCGATTTGGAAGGTCTTACCCGGTTTGTGTTCGAGAAGGTAAACTTCGTGGTGACCGAGGTGCCGCGTGAGACTGACCTGAACAAGTTGTTCGAGGTAATCAACAACCGCGGCGTTCAGTTGCAGCACCACGAGATCCTCAAGGCGCGCATGCTGGATGCACTGGACGAGCGCGAGCGTGCAAGCTTTGCGGTGCTTTGGGACGCCTGCGCCGACATGGACAACTATTGCGAACGAAACCTCGCGGCGCTGTCCGGCTTGCCAGCCTACGAAGTCCACGCGCTGTACGCAGGCGGGCGGCTGGGCGACGGAAACGCAGTGCGGACCGCCACGGCCATCCATCTGAAGGCCACTGGCGGCCATCAGGCGCTGGACCTGACGGCCATCCTTGGTGCCGAGTTGGATGACGCCGGTGATGTGCCCGAGGACGAAGACGTCCTCGCCTCGGGGCGTGTGCGCTCGATCGTCGGGTTTCCGTTGTTGCTGCAGCATGTACTGCGCATTTGGCTATGCCGGCACGAGCGGCCCGATTTGCCTCGTATCCTGGACCGTGAGTTGTTGGCGCTGTTCGATGCGAATTTTTTCAGCGTCGAACCGGGCGCGCAACATGTTCGCGAATTCATCGACCTACTGTGGCAAGTGCGGGTGCTTTTCGATTTTCACGTGATCAAGTGGGTGGATCGCGGTGATGACGACATTCACCTGATCAGCAGCGTGGCAACCAGCACCTCGGTGACCAAAAGCGCGCGCCGGAGCTACATCAACCGATCGAGAGATGCCGACTCCCACCGTGGTTTTGCGTTGCTGCAAAGCATGCTGTATCACTCACAGGAAATCACGACGCACTACTGGCTGACCCCGTTGCTGTCATTCATGGTTCGGTATCCGGACGCGACGGCCCAGGTATATTTCCAGTTCCTGCAGCACCTCGACAACCATCTGCTTTGCTCGGCGGCTGATGCCCCCCTGGTTGTCCGCACACGGTCGTTCATGGAAGAACCATGGCAGCAACGGCGCCTCGTATTCGGGGACATGCTGACCAGGCCGGAGGGCGTGAGATTCGCGCATTACTGGTTCTACAAACTTGAGTTCGTGTTGTGGCACCAGCAGGAGCGAACTTCGGAAGCGTGGCAGCGCTTCCGGCTGACTGCGAAAAATTCCGTCGAACATATTTCACCGCAAACGCCCAGCAAGCGAGACGACAATCGGGCCGAACAAATGATGGATCGGTTCGGCAACCTGGCGCTCGTTTCGCGCAGCATCAACTCCGAATACGGCAATCTGCCATTCAACGAGAAGCGTCAACGTTTCCTTAACAACAATAAATCCAAGCTGGATTCATTGAAGATGGCGCTGATTTATGAAAACGAAACGTGGAGCGACAGCCTGGCACTGAAACACGAGCAAGACATGCTCGGATGTTTCGACCGCTATGTCGCGTCGTGCGGGAGTGGTTCAGAGTGGCAAGCTGAGTGATCTTGAAAAGGGAACAGTCTGGCGCGCGGAGGTGGCGGCTGCTCGATCTTGCCGGACGCTTCGCACATCGGCGCTTGCGGAGTCGCAGACCGACCGCTCTGCGAGGTGGCGGGGAGGTAGAACGTCATCACGGATTTGTGTGGTGAGGGCAGGTCTCTGGGGCCTGATCAATAGTTCGTCATGACGGAATACAAGACAATGTGCGGCAAAGCACTCATACTACAATTGCCAGAGGCGGTTCGGGATCTATGGAATGCGCAACAGGCTTTGGCAAAGCATTACATCCACACTGGTTTGCGGTTTACATTGGACGGCCGTCTGGTTGGGGACATTGCCGAAGCCTTGGCGTTGCAACATTTCGACCTCGTGTTCCCAGAGAAGCGTACAGGAGGGGTGGACGCGTTAACCAAAACAGGAAAGACCGTACAGGTCAAGGCGACTGGCAAGGATCACTCCGGCCCGGCGTTCACGCCAGGGAAAGGCGGCGCTGATTATCTGCTCTTCTTCAGGATAGACTTTGAGACGAACACCGCGACGGTTGCCTATAACGGGCCCGAGGCGCCGATTCGCGCGCTCCTGCCGAATGGCGACTGGAGCGGGACAAAGGTGGTCGCCCTTGCCGACGTTAAGAGACTGGCGGCAGTAGTGCCGAGAGCAGAGACTCTCCCACTTAAGCCGGCCGATCTGTTGGCGGGCTGTTGACAAACGATCTCAAGTGGCGGTTTGAGGTTTTCGACGATACCCGACCCCTCACCCTTGATGCTCCCTTCTGTCTGTCTATCCAACCTTGTTGAGAGGGAGTTCATGTATTGCATCCCTCAGAAGTGGGGGCTTGAGCGGGTTTCCCGCATGATCCCTATCCGGTACGATTGGGCTTCAATTTGCCGTCAAACCACTAGCAAATCAGGATGTCGACTTCGAAGAACTGGCCACGTCTGGAATCAGAGATCCTGGCCTGCATGCCGACGGCGCCGGGAGAGCCGGTTGCCTCCGGACAGATCATTGCGGCCGTTCGTGCCCGTTTTCCTCTGAACCCACCCAGCCGTCATACGATCCAGCGGGCGCTCGAGAACCTGGACATCGGAGGCCTGGTCGGCAAGGAGGGCACCTCTCGTGACAGGGTCTGGTGGCGGACTGGAAAGCAGGCGCCATCGGAGCTGGCGCGTCGCCCACCGCTGGAGTTGGCCATCGCCTTGCTTACGTTGCGGCGCCACGCCCCTAACCATCTGCCTGGCCATGTCATCCAGGGGTTGGAAGCTTACTTCGCTGGCGCCGAGCGGGTGCTGAGCGAAAGCCCCACCGACCCTTCGCTGGGGGATGCGCGCGCATGGGCCAACAAGACCGTGCGCGTTCATGCCGGCTACCCGTTGGTGTCCCCACCAGTCCATAGTGACATCCTGAACGCCATTCGCAAGGCGCTCTACACGTCGCGGGTGCTCGACGTGGCCTACCAGAACTCGCGGCTCGATACCGACACACCAGACTCCTATCAGGTGGTGCCGCTCGGTCTGGTGGAGCGTGGTCCCGTCCTATATTTGGTTGCCAGTCGCCAGCGTCGTGATGGCTCCTTCAAGATCTACCAGTTGCGGCTTGACCGTTTTGCCTCGGCGGCCTGCACGGACACGCCCGGCGTGCCCGATCCCGATTTCGACCTGGACGCATACGTCCGAGACGACCAGTCGTTCTCGTTTATGCCTGAAGGGCAAATCCTGCTCGAGCTTCGCGTACGCGAGGAGGACGGGTATCGTCACCTGTTCCGGGAGCAATGGCTGGCGTCCGATCAGAAAATCATCGACGAGCCTGGCGGTTTTCGGCTCAAGGCCACGGTCACGCTGTCTATCGCGCTGCGCAACCTGCTGATGGAGCGCAGCGCGCGCGTCGAAGTGCTATCGCCGGCCACGTTGCGGGACGAGATCGCGGAAGGCCTGCGGCAGGCCATCGGTCGCTACGAAGCGAACGCGGTGGATGTGGCCTGAGCTAAGTCAAGCGCCCGCGAGGTCCACCAGCTCCGTCGGCCATGGGTAGGCCACGAGGACTTCCGCCGACAAGTCGTGCGCGGACGGCCGACGCCGAAACATCCGCATGCGTTCATGCATGAGGGGATTGAGCGAGACCACGTCGTCCATGACATGAGCCGCTGCTGCAACCACCACGCGGGCGGGGGTAACACAACTGAAGTTCAGGGCCGTGCGGACGGCATCCAGTACGCGGTGCGCCAACGCGTCGCAATCCGGGCCTGTTTCCTTCGACAACACGCACAAGGAGTTCGTAGCGGCCAACGCATGAATGCTCCAGGGCCGTTCCCCCAACTCAACCAGCAGGGGTTCCATCATCGTGCGAGCGAGGATCTCGAGGGATGTTGCAAGGCTTCGCGCGCCAGACAGAATCCAGCAACCTTGCCGACGATTGGGCAGATGATGCGTCGAGCCCAAGACCAGTGCTACCTCGCTGGCGCCGCGGCGGAATGCCTTCTGCATGGCTTCCACGGGGCCCATGGCATTCCAGCGCGCGCCGCCGAAGTCACCGCTCAGACGCGTGGCGTCGACCAGGTGAATGACGACGTCCGGTCGCGACGCGGCCTTCGCATCGATCGACCATTTCAACCGCCCGCCGAAATCGGGCAGGTCAGGCAGCAGCCCAGCGGCCTCCTGCTCGGAAAATCCCCAGTAACGCAGCAGCACCTGCTGACGGCGTGGCTGGATGATTGTGGTCTGGTGATTACCCGAGGCGGTGGCGAGATGCGACATAGAGTACATGCGTGGTCCTCCTGATGAGTACGACATGAGCGCATTGTTGCCAGCGATCTGCGCATTGCATGCTCAGATGGTGCGATTCAATGTCGATCATCGCGAAGACCTCCACAGCGAAGGAGCTTGCAGGCATCCCTCGTCCGGGGGGATGGCACTTTGGGTGGAGCCGTTCAGCATGTCGGCCTTGCCGCCGTTGTCAGCGACAATGTTGGGCAGTGCCGATCAGGAGTAAACAGGCAATGACAGTAGGCCATCGACAGACCATCATCACACAGGGCCGATTCGCCGCGCAGACGCTGCGCCTGGACGCCGCGCGCCACGGGCGGCAGGGCGTGCAGGTCCTCGCCGTGGACCAAATGGCGGCACGGCTGGCAGGCGGATTCATCCAGCCGCTCGACGACGACACGCTGCTGGCGACCCTGCAGGCCGTACTACCCGATATCGATCTCGGCGAGCTCGACAAGATCCGGATGCTGCCGGGCATGGCCGGCGCGGCTGCTGACACGTTGCGAAAGGCCTGGCGGGCCGGCATTGACCTGCCGGCGCGCGCGGCGGACCATCCGCGGCTGACCTCCCTGGCGCGTCTCGAGGCGGCAGTCGTGGCCAGGCTCCCGAAGGCTATGCTGTGCCCGCCGGATCTGGCGCGCGCGGCGATGCAGCGTATCGAACTGGCGCCGCGGCTGTTCGGCACGATCGAGTGCGTGGGCTTGGCTGACGTTGCGCCGTGCTGGCGCCCGTTGCTGCTGGCGCTGGCCGCGCGGCTCGACTTGCGTTGGCGGGCCGGACCTCGCCCGGTGCCCGAATGGCTGGCGCTGCCTGCCGCCCAGGTGGTGACCGAGCCGGCCCGGACACCGGCGATGAGCGTCTTCAACGCGGCGACAGCGCAGCATGAAGCCATCGAGGCTATGCGCTGGGTGCGCGAACTGCTGGCCAGCGGACACGTACGGCCCGAGGAAATCGCCATCGCCGCGGTGTCGCCGGCTGACTATGACGACTATTTCCTGTCCCTCCGGGCCGATGCCAATCTCGATATCCACTTCGTGCACGGCGTGTCGGTGCTGGCCAGTCGGGAGGGGCAGACCGCGGCCGCGCTTGCCGACATCCTCGTACGAGGCCTGTCGCAGGTGCGCATGCGGCGGCTTGCCCGCCTGTGCGCCGGCGGCAAGGGATTACTCGGCGGACTGCCGTCGAGCTGGACGCGTCTGCTGCCGGCCGATGCGCCGATGACTTCCGGTGCGGCCTGGAGCCGCTGGCTGGCACGGCAGGCGACGCAGGACTGGCCGGACGAGCAGGACCACGGGCCGACGCTGGCCAAGGCGCTGTCCCTGCTTGGCCAGGGCGTGCAGGCAGCGCATGAGGCCGGCGAGGCGTTGCTCGAGAGCAGGGCGCTGGCCATCTGGAGGCGGGCATTGCTCGCCGGGCCGGCGGCAGCCGTCGACGTGACACTGGGGACGCTGAAGCAGGACGACGGGCTGGAAGCCTGCGCCAGCGTGGCGTGGGTGCCCGCCGCGTCGCTGGCGGCCGCGCCGCGTCGCTACGTGCGGCTGCTTGGCCTGAACTCATCGCGCTGGCCGCGCGGTGTGAGCGAGGATCGTCTGCTTTCCGACCATATCGTGCCGTCGGCGGAACTCGATCCCACGCCGCCTGGCGCCATAGATCGTCGCGATTTCGCCATCATTCTTGCCACTACGCAGGACGAAGTGGTGCTGTCGCGTGCTCGGCGCGATGCGGAAGGGCGGCTTCTCGGGCGGAGTCCGCTGCTGCACGGCCTGCCAGAGGAGATTTATCTGCGGCGCAACGGCGAGGTGGCGCACGCATTCAGTGAAACGGACCGGCTCCTCTCGCGACCCACGGAGTTTGCCGGGTTACCCCAGGCGCGGTCGGCTATGCAGGGTTGGCTCGACTGGCACACGCCGGCGCTGACGCCGCATGACGGGTTGGTCCGCACCAATCATCCTGTAGTCGCCGCGGCGCTGGCGCGCACGCAATCGGCAAGTTCGCTGAGCCGGCTGCTGCGCAATCCGCTCAGTTTCGTCTGGCAGTACGCATTCGGCTGGCGGGCGCCGCAAAGCGGCAGCGAGCCGATCGTGCTCGATGCCCTGAGCTTCGGTAACCTGGTCCACTTGGTGCTGGATAGAGCCGTGCACGCGCTGGAGGGCGGAGGGAGTCTGGCTGCGGCCAGTTCGGCAGCCATCGACGCCGCCGTGGCGGCGGCCGTTCAGGAGGCAGCAGCGCAGTGGGAAGTGGAAGCGCCGGTTCCGCCGGCAGTGATCTGGCGCCGCACGCTGGACGAGGCGCGCACGCTGGCATCGCTGGCGCTGCGGCATCGGGACGCGCGGCTGGCCAATGCTCGCGCCTACGGCGAAGTGCCGTTCGGCGGGGCCGAGCCGAAGCCAGGCAGCCACGCCGTGCCCTGGGACGCCACGGCGCCCGTCGAGATCCCCGGCACCGGGTTCCGCATCAAAGGGTATATCGACCGCATCGACATCGCGCGTGATGGCCGGCGCGCAGCCGTGACCGACTACAAGACCGGCCGCGCGGTGGAGGACGATGCGCGGCTGCGCGGCGGCAAGGAGTTGCAGCGCTGCCTATACGCATTCGCGGTAAAGGCACTGTTGGGCAATGACGTCGAGATCTACGCCTCGCTGCTGTTCCCGCGCGAGGGCGTGGACCTGCCACTGGCCGATCCCGAGCAGACGCTGGCCGATCTGGCCGGCTACCTGCGCATCGCGCGGCGCAGCCTGCTGGAGGGCGCGCTGCTGGCCGGCCCAGATGCTGGCGGCAGCTACGACGACCTGCGCTTTGCGCTGCCGGCCAATGCCTCCGCCACTTACCTGCGCCGCAAGACCGAGGCCACCACCATGCGTCTGGGCGCTGCTGTCCAGGTCTGGGACGCCCTATGACAACCACCATGACAAAGATCCTTGCCGATAATGAAGCCCGCCGCGTGGCGATCGCCGCGCACGACCGCTCGTTGCTGGTGGAAGCCGGCGCGGGATCGGGCAAGACTGCCGTGATGGCCGGCCGCATTGTGATGCTGCTGGCCAAAGGTGTCGCGCCCAAACGGATTGCCGCCGTGACGTTCACCGAATTGGCCGCGAGCGAGCTGTTGATCCGCGTGCGCGAGTTCGTGGCCGCGCTATTGGCCAATCCGGCGCAGCCGCCTGCGGAAATGGTCGCCGCGCTACCGAACGGTCTCGATTGGGCGCAGCAGGCCAACCTGGCTGCCGCCAACCACGTGATCGACGAGATGAACTGTTCGACGATCCACGGCTTCTGCCAGCGCCTGATCAAGCCCTATCCCGTGGAGGCCGATATCGACCCCGGCGCCACGCTGATGGACCGTGACCAGGGCGACCTGTCCTTCCAGGAGATCGCGGACGACTGGTTGCGTGATGCCTTGTCGCCTGATGACAGCCTGCTGGCCGAGCTGGCGCTGCGCGATCCCGATCAGACAATTGCGCTGGTGCACAAGGTGCTGAGGCTGCTGCGGCACAACCGGCACGCCACGGCCAGCCGGCCAAAGCCGCTGGCCGCGACGGGCGCGCTGTTTCTCCAGGCCAGCGAGTCGCTCGCGGCCTTTCTGCGCGAGTGTGGCGACGCGGCCGAGGCCGAGACCGTCGAGATCTCAGCATGCTTCGGCGGCATGGCTGCGGCACTCGCGCCGCTGCTCGATCGGGATGGTCCGGCCGCGCTGGCGGCGCTGCTCTTCACGCGTGCCGACGAGGCGTTGCTGACATCCTCTGGAAGCTTTGCTGCGTTCCGCAAGAAGGGCAAGTGGCAAGCGGCGGCGAAGCTGGCCGGTTTGTCAAAGCCGGATGCCGAGCGCCTCTGCGACCAGGCAGCGGCGTACTACGCGGCTTGCTGCGTGACCTGGGATGACTTCTCGCAGCAGATGGCCTCCCATGTGCTTGCCGAGATGGTGGCGCTGCTCGGGCCCGTGACCGAGCGCTTTCGCGCCTACAAGCGGGACGCCGGCCTGCTCGACTTCGACGACCTGATCCACGCCGCGCGAGATTTGCTGCGCGACCATGAGCCGGTCCGGCAGGCGCTCGCCGCGCGCTACGCGCACGTGCTTGTCGACGAGTTCCAGGACACAGATCCGCTCCAGTCGGAGATCTTCTGGCGGCTGTGTGGCGATCCTCCTGCCGGCGCGGACCTGTCCGACTGGAGCTGCTACCGTATCCGCGAAGGGGCGCTGTTCCTCGTGGGAGACCCGAAGCAGGCTATCTACCGCTTCCGTGGTGCGGATGTGGCCGCCTATGTGCAGGCGCGGGACGCATTTGCGGCGCAGGACGCCAGCAGCATCCTGACAATCTCGACCAACTTCCGCTCCCAGGCTCCGATCTTGCACTACGTGAACGAACGCTTCGCGGCACTGCTGTCGACGGAGATCGGGCAGCCCGGTTTCACCGCGCTTCACCCATTTCACGCGGCCGTAAGCGATTCGCCGTGCGTAGTGGCACTGGACGTGGTGCCGGCTGGGGCTGGATCGGACCAATTGCGCGACGCGGAAGCCGAGGCGGTGGCGGACCTGTGCGCGCGCCTGATCGGCAGCCATATGCTCGTCGACCGCAAGAGTGGGTCGCCGCGTGCGTGCCGCCCCGGCGATATCGCTCTGCTCGCCCCCACGGGCAGCGAGCTGTGGCGCTACGAGGAGGCGCTGGAGCGCCGCGGCGTGCCGGTGGCCACGCAGGCGGGCAAAGGCCTCTATCGCCGGCAGGAGATCCAGGACCTGATCGCGTTGACCCGGGTACTGGCCGATCCCGCCGACACGCTGGCGCTCGGGGCGCTGCTCAGGGGGCCGCTGGTGGGGCTCAGCGAGGAGACGCTGCTCGATATCGTCGCCGCACTGCCACTGCCGGACGATGCGCCGGAAGCGATCCCGCGCCTCAGCCTCGGCAGCGACGCGCAGCACATCGTCGATCCGCACGCGCGCGATATCCTGCAGAAGCTGCAGTCGCTGCGCCGCCGGGCCAATACCACTACGCCGCATGACCTGCTCGCCCAGGCAGTGGATGTCATGCGCGTGCGCCCGTTGCTGATGCAGCGCCATCGCGGGCAGGCCGAACGGGCGCTGGCCAACGTCGACCTCTACCTGAACATGGCGAGCGCCTATGCAGTGCGCGGCCTGCGGGCGCTGGCGATTGCCATGACCGAGGCATGGGACGACGAATCGCGCGCGCCGGAAGGGCGTCCGGACGCCCAGGAGGAGGCCGTGGCACTCTACACGATGCATGCCGCCAAGGGCCTGGAATGGCCGATCGTGGTGCCGATCAACACGATGACGCAGACCCGTGCTGCGGAGAGCACGCTGGTGGACCGTCAGAGCGGCTGCGTCTACTGTCCGGTGTTTGGCCTGTCGCCGGTGGGCCTGGACAAGGCGCGTCGGGCCGAGCAGGAGGAAGTGGGGCGCGAGCGCATCCGGCTCTGGTACGTGGCGGCCACCCGGGCGCGGGACCTGCTGGTGCTGCCGCGTTTGGCCGCGGACATGCGCGACAACATGTGGATGGCCCTGCCGCGTTTCCCGCTGCGGGAGCTGCCGGGCCTTGACGTTGCGGAACTGCCTGAGGCGCCCGGTATCGCCCCGGTCGAAGCGGGCAACCGGCAGACCCGTGCACTCTTCGAGGAAGAGGCCACGCGCATCGTCCAGTCACATCGCAAGCTCACCTGGCTGGCACCGAGTCGCGACGAAGGCGTCGGCAGCCCGCTGCTGGCGCCGGCCGAGCCTGCCGCCGTGACGACGAACCTCGACGAGGGGGCGGCAGAGGCCAGCTCGGCGCGAGTGCAGGGCGGTCGCGAACGCGGTCTGCTGATCCACAAGCTGCTCGAAGAGGTGCTGAACGGGGAGGTAGCGGATGATCCGGACAGCCTGCTGGCACGTGCCGGGGTGCTGATCGGCATGCTTGGACTGGTTTCCAACGACGATCCGGCGCGCGGGGTGTCGGCGGCGGAGATTGCCGGTTGCGTGGGCCGCACGCTTGTCTTGCCAGAGATTGCCGAGATCAGGCCAGTGCTGGTGCCCGAGTATGCGCTGCTGTCGGCGACGGCCACGGAAGCCGGAGAGGCGGCCACAGTGGGCATCGCCGATGCGGTCGGCTTCTCCTCCGATGGCAAACCGCAGGTGGTAGTCGACTGGAAGAGCGATGTCAATCCGACGCCAGAGACGATCGACCATTATCGCGCGCAAGTGGGTCAGTACTTGACGATGACAGGGGCGTCGCGCGGACTGATTGTCATGGCGACGTCGGGTCGTGTGGTGGAAGTCCGGATCAAATGAAGGGAAGCATGGCGTATCCGATTGAAAACAAGCTGGTCATCGGTGTGGCGTCCAGTGCGCTGTTCGACCTGAGCGAGTCTGACGATATCTATCGGAATGAAGGGGTCGAGGCCTACCGACTGCATCAGGAGCGCAAGCTCGACACTCCGTTCGCCAAGGGAGTGGCATTTCCGTTCATCAGGCGGCTGCTCGGCATCAACAAGGCCTTTCCCGACCAATTGCCAGTAGAGGTGGTGCTGCTGTCGCGCAACTCTCCGGAAACGGGGCTGCGGATCTTTCGTTCCATCGAACACTATGGGCTCGACATCTCGCGAGCGGCATTCATGGCGGGCGGTTCCCCGCATCCTTATATCCCTGCCTTCAACGCCTCGCTGTTCCTGACAGCAAATGAGGCGGATGTACGCGATGCCATTGATTCGAACTACCCGGCCGGGCTGGTGCTGCCCTCAACGGTATCCGACGACGAACTAGACATGGAACTGCGCGTGGCGTTCGACTTTGACGGGGTCATCGCCGACGATGAATCAGAGTCTGTGTTCAAGCGGAACAACGATGTAGGCGAGTTCCAGGCGCACGAACTGAGCCGCCGCGAGATTCCGCACCAGCCCGGCCTGCTGGCCAACCTGTTCCGGCAATTGGACGCCCTGCGGCAACTGGAGGAGGAACGGTTGGCGCAAGATCCCACATACAGGAAGATGGTCCGTATGGCGATCGTTACGGCCCGCAATGCACCGGCCCACGAGCGAATGGTGACCACGCTGAAGAGCTGGGGCGTGATACCCGACCAAGCGTTCCTGCTCGGGGGCATGGAGAAGGCGCGCATCCTGGGTGCGCTGCGACCGCACATTTACTTCGATGACCAGATTGGCCACCTGCACTCGGAGGTAGGCAACATCCCGATGGTCCACATTCCGTTCGGCATCGCGAATCGGCGCGCCACTTGACGCCGTATCCGTCGATTCGCTCCAGCCTTCTGTGCAGATTTGCGGTTTGGAATCCGCGCAAGAAAGTCGGCGATCTCTGCTCCTGCGCGTGCGAGGGTCTTCTTTGGCTAGGGCTTGATGCAGGTTCTTTAGCCGCGCACGACGTACGCAGATTGCAGTTCATCATCGGTTGGCTGGGTCGCACCAGTGCGATGGCGTGGAAGCGCGGTACGACTCCATTCCGGGCCACTTCATTCCACAGTGAAACCAGGCCCGATCGCGGTAGCACGTGTACTCGTCGGTGATTGTTTCGGAGATTCCCATGCCCCAACTGACTGAGCATATCGACGCGATCGCGCGCAAAGCGGGGCGCGATGTCCTGTACCTGACGTTTCTGGATGACACGGCCGGCGTCCGCGTGCAAGAGCGATGGGAAGAAAATCCGTCGCGCAAGGAGGTGGTCGCCTGGCTGGACGCCAACGGGTACGAGTGGTGTCCGTGTGGCGAAACGGCCAGTGACAAATGGATGGTGGAAGGCTATCGAGGTTCAATCTACATCGCGACGCCGTTCGACAGGAACAATGACGCCTATATAAAGCTGGAGCAATACCTGGAGTATCCGGGCGGCGCGCTGCGGTTGCCGAAGATGCGGTTCTGGGTGCTGCAGCTTACTCTGGCCATGCGAAACGCGCACCATGACGAGCCTGGATACTGGGAAAGGCGCGCGGAATCGTTCTAAAAGGACAGAAGATGCAGGAGGATGATGACCGGATCAGTCCGGAACTGGCGGTGTTGATTCTGGAGCAGGAGCGGTCAGGCGAATGGTCGGCGAATTTGACGCCGGAACAGTTGCTCGCCAGTCTGGAAATGCTGTCGCAAACGATCCACTAGGGAGCTGTCGTCCGGGCAGGCCAGGGCCATCGCCTGGCCTGCTTTGTGCTGCATTGTCTATAGGGCGAAGGGTAAAAAAATCGTTCTTGGGGAGTGGCGTCGATTAGAACGGGGCGGCTTGATATGCGTGAGCAGATTCCGGAACAAAGCCTCACCATTCGCAGCCTCTTGCGCATGCTCGGGCCGCTGCGACGCTGGAACGGGCATCGATCCGCAGAGCTGTGAAGTTCAGATCCGCTTCAATGGTCAATTGCAAAACATCAACCAAAGTGTCGATCGTGCCGACGGTGTTCGGTGTGCCGGGGACCAGGGATTGATGTATCCAACTCAGGCTGCGCGTGATATGCACGGCAGTATCGGCGGGGGGCGAACTTTTCCGAATCCTCCGGGCGATCGTCCGGAGCACCGAACACGAAGGCACATCTGCTCATCTCGTGCGTAGATCCAGGCGTACTGTGGGCGTGATCATGCCTGCCGACGTTGGAACCGACACTTAATTTTAGCGATGGATTGCCGTGAACGTATGTTTGGGCGTCTCACGCGCGAAGACAGGGATCACCATGCGAAGAACTACCGATCAGTCATCGGAAACCATGCACCGGGCGGTGCAAGACGAGATAGACGGGCTGCTGAAGAAGCTCGGCGGGGATGTTAGTGATCGCCAGCTCGCGGAGGCCATGGAGAAAGCCAGGGCCACCATCGAACCCATTCGTGCCGAGTTGGTGAAGCACATTAGCGCACTGGGGCGCGCGGCGCGCTGGGACAAGTTCACGATCGCATGCTATGGAGAGACAAACGCCGGCAAGTCGACCTTCATTGAGACGCTGCGCATCCTGTTGAATGAACGGACGAAGGCCGACGCACGCGCGGAATTTCGGAAGATGCAGGCCGAACTCGGACTCAGCGAGGAGACGTTTGCCGCGCTGCGGACGTCGCTCGAGGAAACCCAGAGGCAATGGGATGCAGCGCGGGCGGAAGCCGCGCAGCGCGACGCCGAAGTCGAGACGGTTCGGCGAACATTGGACGAGCTTGTAGACAGGCTAAGCAGCGAAATTGTCGCGAAGAAGCGCGCGATGTCGCTCTGGCGCAAGTTGCTGATGAAGTTCAGCAAACTGCCGGAGGAACTGGAGCTGGCGCGTCAGTTGCAACAGCGCGACACGGTGCAAATCGCGCAGGACACCGAAAAGCTGGCTCGCGATACCTGGCACGCCGAGTTGCAGCGCGCGCACCAGGAGCTGAAGGATCGGCTGGCAACGGCGCAGGCCGCCCTTGATGGCCTTACACCGTTTGCCGACGGGGGCATCATCGGCACAGGGCAGTCCGACTTCACGCGTGAAACGCAAGGGTACCGGTTCACTGTTGGTGGTCAGGCTTTCGAGTTGCTGGACGTGCCAGGCATTGAAGGCACGGAAGCACTCGTGATGGAGCAGATCCTGGATGCTGTGCGGGGCGCGCATGCGGTGCTCTACGTAACGAGAAAGCCCAGTCCGCCGCAAACGGGCGCCGATGATGGCGGCACCGGCACGCTGGAGAAGATCCGTAACCACCTGGGCGACCAGGCCGAGGTCTGGACAATCTTCAACAAGGCCGCGAACAACCCGATGCAACTTCAGGGAGAAAGCCTCGTGAACGAGGGCGAGCGAGAAGGTCTGGCCGCACTCGACGCCACGATGAGTGAAGAACTGGGAGAGAACCGCTATCAGGGCCACCGTGTTGTGAGCGCGTTGCCGGCCTTCTACGCAGTGGCTGAATGCCTGGTTCCTTCTTCGGACATCGCCCGGAACCGCGCCAAGTTCCTGAACAAGCTGACGCCTGCCCAACTCCTTGAAAAATCGCGCTTTCAGGCGTTGGCCGGCTGGCTGACCGGCCCCATGGTCGAGAACAGCGAGGCACGCATCCGTATTGCGAACGTGGCGAAGGTTCGCAGTGCGATCAAATCGGCCTCGGGCAAGGTCACGTTGCTCCAGCGAGACAAATTTGCTCCGCTCGCTGCGGGGATCAAGAAAGACTGGTCCATGGTGGACAAGCAGTTGGAGCTTGCTGTCACAGGTTTGAAGCCAGCGCTGTTGAACCGAGCAACGGAAGCGGTCCAGAAGTTCGAGAACGAGGTGCGCCGCAAGATCTACGCGCGTATCGAGGACGGAATCGACAATGACGACCTGAAGCAGGGACTCGAACGGATCATGCGTCGCGCGCAGGAAACGCTGGAATCCGAGTTGCCAGATGCCATGCGTCAGCAACTCGAAAGGCTCCAGCACGATGTTGCCGAAACGATGGGGCGCTTCCAGCAGCGCGTGGAGCAGCTGCAGGATGCCTTCCGCGGCGTCGACGCAGATTCGCTGCGCGATGACGTCAGCTTCGACTTCCAATTCGGTAACGGCATCAAGTACATGCCGTTGATTGCGGCCCTCGCGGGTGGGCTGATGATGATCTGGAACCCTGTCGGGTGGGTGTCGCTGGCCCTTGGCGGCCTGACACTCGTGGTCAGTATCGCCAAGGCGGTATGGGGCTTCTTTGACAGCGACTACAAGAAGTCGCAGCAACGAAAGGCGGCGAACGACAACCTGGATCGCACGGTAGACCGCATGAAGGATGCGCTCAAACAGAGTTGCGAGGAGGTGGGGGTACGTGTTGGCGAACGTATCGACGAAATTCGCCTGAAGGTGAAGGAATCGGTCGAGCAGGCCGAGCAGATGAATGCGGTGCTGACAACGGTGTGCACGAACCTTGAACGCCTGTCCCGCCAGATCGAAGGAGAAACGGTGTAATGGAAAAGACGCTCGAATCATTTAAGCAAAAGCAGGCTGGCACGCTGAAGGTGTTGCAGGAGCTGCAGGCATTTCTTGCACAAGGCGAGGGCTTTGGGATAAGCATCGACCAGAACGTGAAGACGAAGCTCGACACTGCGATCCGCAGTGTCGAGGACACGAAGCTGCGAGTGGTGCTGGTGGGTGGATTTTCGGAAGGCAAGACCGCAATCGCCGCGGCCTGGCTGGAGCGGCTCGACAAGTCGACGATGAAGATCAGCCAGGAAGAGTCCTCGAATGCGGTCACTGTCTACGAGGTAAGTCCAGACTGCCAGCTGATTGATACGCCGGGGCTGTTCGGTTTCAAGGAGCAGATCGACGCACAAACCAATTCCATCGAGAAGTACAAGGAGTTGACCCGCAAGTACGTTAGCGAGGCACATCTAGTGGTCTACGTGATGGACCCGGTCAATCCCATAAAGGAAAGCCACACCCAGGAACTGCAGTGGCTGTTCCGGACACTGAATCTTCTGCCGCGCACGGTGTTCGTCCTGAGCCGCTTCGATGCGGTAGCCGATGTGGAAGACGAGCGGGACTACGTCCATCATTTTGGTGTCAAGAAGGACAACGTGACGGAGCGCCTGCGAGACCTGATCGGGCTTAACGATGCCGAGGCGAAGGAACTGGCGATTGTCGCCGTGGCGGCTAACCCGTTTGACATGGGTACCGAGCATTGGCTGCAGAATCTCGAGACGTTCCGCGAACTGTCGCGTATCGGCCTGTTGCAGTACGCTACCTCCGAGAAGGTCTCGGGGGCCGGCGGGATTGACGCGGTGGTTGACGAGACCAGGCGCAGTATCGTCCGCGACGTGCTGAACAAGCAATTGCCAGTAGCCGTGCAGAATCACGCAAAGATTGCACAGGAGGTGACGCGTCTGGAATCGATGAACGCGCAGCTTGAGCGACAACTCGTTACGGCGCAGGGACGCATCAAGGACGTGCGAGCGGGACTCCGCACCTTTGTGAGTGAGTTCTTTACGGACCTGATCCTGCAGGCCCGTGGGCAAACAATGGACACGTTCGCCGAATTCTTCGAGCGCAATATCGGCGCCGAGGGGATCGTGCTCAACGCCAACATCCAGAATGCGTTCGAATTGCAGACGCAGTCGGTGAAGATCGAGGTAAGCAAGATGGCCGTGGGGCTGAATGCCGAGGTCAGTCACTTCAACGCCACGGTGCGTGCGTACGGCAAGCAAGGGATCGATTACGTGGTCAAGGGTGGCCTGATCAACAATACGTCGGTGCTGGCTGCGCGTGACGGCCTGGTGGGCGCCGCGAAGGTCGTCGGCCTAGATCTGGGAAAAATGCTCAAGTTCAAACCTTGGGGCGCGGTCAACCTTGCCAAGGGGCTCAACGGATTGTTGTCTGCTTTCGGGCTGGCGCTTGAGCTTTGGGATTCGTGGGAACAAGCTAAACGCCAGCAGGCATTCCGCGACATGATCGTCACCACGGTAGAGAAATTCGAGGCCCAGCGCAAGGAACTGATGGCGCTCGTCGATGGGTCCGATTTCGAAGTACTGTTTTTCCCCGAGTACGTCGAACTCAGCGGCAACGTCGACAGCATCAAGAAGAGCGTGGCAGAAGGACAGAAGAAGCGCGAGCAGTTTCAGCGCTGGCACGAGTCCGGCAAAGCGATCGATACCGAATTCCGGATGCTGGATGCCGCTTAATCTGGTCGCGTCGGACGAAGTGGTCGGGCGTTATCCAGCGCTAGAGTAGTTCGACGCCTTTCCTGTGCCGAACTACACTCGGTCGTCTCCGTGAATGTCTGCGGAGATGACCAGGCGACAGGGATATCGACATCCGCACCAGGATCACCGACCACGGTTACGGTGCGGACACGGCCAGCATTGGCTTTGCCGATTGCGTGGTGCTCGCGCCGACCGCAACGGTTCGATGAGTGACCACAGTTCGTCGTCTAAACAGACCCTATGTGTAATTTCGCAACAGCTTCTAAGGGTTCGTCAGGACTAGCCCTTTGCGCTGCCTATTCTCACCAGGCCAACGTTTCGCCTCAAGGCGGAATCGCCCCGTGGCGACAAGGCGCTCCACCAGCGCAGTTGTTGCTTGCCTCACATTCCGCCGAGTGCATCGCGCTCGCAGCCAGTAATCCAGCGATTCGGGGCGATCGTGCTCGACGAAATTCCTATTGAGGCCGCCGATGATCACATAGCCGCGTCCCAGTGTCCTGACCCATTGCTCGAGTTCGTCGACGTCGAAGGAACCCGGTGCGTATTCAAAACGGATGTGATTGGAAGGCAAAACAGCGTCCTGAACGTCCCTGCGCGGTGCGCCGGTGCGACCACGCCGGCGCGTGGCCTCACCGACAGGCAGGCAATAGCCAAGCATGAACAGCGCACACTCGATGTTTCGTAGTCCGGAGGCGCCGGCGCACCACGGCGCGCCGGATGCCACCCGCGCCCGTTCGAGTAGCCAACTTGCTTCGACGTTGGCGCGGGCCCAGGCGGAGGCATCGCTGGTCAGGCAATCGAACTCGAATCCATCTCCGCTCGGGTTGCGGTACTGTGCCGAGCGGCCAGGTGCCCAGAGGAAGGCAAGCGCCTTCGGCACAGGCCCAGCATATCCGATGTGTTTAAGGAAGCGCCGGACAAGCCAGCACAATGCGGCGCCTACCCGGCCGTCGTAAATGATGATGCCGTCGCACAACAGCGAGAAGACCTTGGTGAAGCCCGCATTCATGCGTACTTGCTGGAAAATCGAGTAGTCGGGCTCGGCGGATTCGAGCGCACGCTTGCCCGCCTCAAGCAGAGCCGGCAGCTGGTCTCCTTGCTGAGCGGCCCAGGCCTTGTTGGCCTGGGCCGCGGACGGGTTGAGTCCCCAGTCCATGATTTGCGCGACCGCATGGTGAACCCCGGTGAGGTCACCGCCCATCGCAGACCGCAGTTGGCGTTGGAACCCCAGCAGCTTGTCCGCGTTCGCAGCGTAGTACTCGCGCTTCCAATAGTACCGGTCGAAGAGGTCCTCGAGCGTTTGTGCCGTCCCCGTGAGTCCGAAACCGTCGCTGTACCCGCTCGGCGTGTGAGCGCTATGAAAGCGGTACTCAAAGTCGATCGGCGCCTTGCCGCTGAGAATTGAGGCGAGGTAGTCAACAAACTCCGGGACGAGCGCGGTTTCGAGATAGTCTTGCTTGAGCATTGGTCAGGTACGGTAGATCGGTGGGGGCATGCGCTGATCTATTGCGTGGGCCGGGCCGTAGATCTTCGTGCGCACGACGAGTCGAAACGGAATAACGGCATGCGTCTTACATGGCTTTAGGCATGGAGCTGCCGTCAGATGAGATCGTGCGGCTTCAGATGGGAACGATGGCTGGCCATCTGCGCATGACATGCTCAGATCGGCGGCTAACATCGTGGCTTCCCTGACGCTCCTTGCTGGCACCGCGCGAGCACATCGAAGATGCGGGGAATCAGGCTTTCCGAACCCGACTAACGCCCCCGACGGTATCGGAGCCATGACAGGTAAGGGGGAGAGGAATACGGAATGCCCATCGATCAGAATCAGCTCAGGCTCGCAGCCCAATGGGTACGGACCGCACAAGCCATGATCGTGACTGCTGGGGCGGGGATGGGTGTCGATTCCGGTCTGCCGGATTTTCGGGGCGAGGAGGGGTTCTGGCGCGCCTATCCGGCGCTCCGGGCCGAGGCAATGACGTTCTACGACATCGCCTCGCCCAGTAGTTTCAAGGGGGAGCTTGCGCGCACGGCGTGGGGGTTCTACGGTCATCGTCTGGCAATGTACCGTCGCGTGAAGCCTAATGCCGGGTTTGACATACTTCGAAGCTGGGCTGATCGGATGCCGCAGGGCGCATGGGTGTTCACCAGCAATGTTGACGGGCACTTCCAACGGGCCGGATTCAAAGCGGAGCAGGTCCACGAGTGCCATGGCTCGATTCACCGGATGCAATGCCTGACGCCGTGTTGCGAGGCGCTATGGTCGGCGGATGGGTTCGAACCGGAGATTGATGAAAGCCGATGCCGGCTCACGAACGAGCTGCCGACGTGCCCGTCGTGCGGCGGCATGGCGCGCCCCAATATCCTGATGTTCGAAGACTATGGCTGGCTGGAAGCCTCCACCGAGGCGTCGCGGGCCCGGCTCGATGCCTGGCGCCGTCAGGTCTCGGAAGTTCTGGTAATTGAGTTGGGAGCGGGAACGGAGATTCCTACTGTTCGCCGGTTTGGTGAGCGCGTGGCCAAGCGATTCATCCGGATCAATCCGGGAAAATGGGGAGCGCGAGGCGGCGCCAATTCGATGGGTATCGAAGGACCGGCGCTGGAGGTGCTGGCGGCGATCGACCGAGAGATGCAAGTCAACGGTTCGTGATCGCCGCTTCGCACATCGCCTGTCGCGGATATGGGCGATTCCATTGGCTGCGCTGTCGGAGGCGTGACCGTGAGGTCCACTTCTCATCCGCAAGTTAGACCGTGTCACCATTGACGCTGGTGGTGTCCGGCGGCAGATGCAGGTCAAATAGCGCCGTCGCGCCCGGACCAGCGACTGACTTTTTCGACGGCGTCCATGGTGTTGGCACGGGCCGCTTCGATGAAAGACTTGCGGGGCACCTATTGGTTTCCGCCAGCGGTAAACCATCGGAATAGTCCGTTTTTCCTGAACCAGCCACCGGCTGCACCCGAATTGGACTCCCTGGCATCGTCCCTCGCTACGGGCTCATCTTCAATTCGCTCGAAACGCTCGGCATGTGAGTAGTCTTCGTTACGAAGCCCCGACAGAATCTCGTCGATGTTCTCGAATGTAGTGTCGACGAATTGTCCGACATCATCGAGGCCGCAAGGAAGTTCGACGGCCGCGGCACAAAGCGTCTCATGTATCGACGCCTTCATCCGTTCCTTGATCACCCCTGCGGAACGGAGGTGATCACGAAGCCTCGCCTCTTTGTCCTCATGCTTTAGCGACGTGAACTTCGTGTTGATCAGCGATATCAGCTCGTCGCTCGCATGCTGCTGCAGGTCAAGGCTCATCGACTTATAGATTCGTCTCGACTGGATGACGCTTGCAATATCTCTCGCGATCGCTTTGCGATACATCGAGAAGACCTCGTCGATGGCCTCATGTCGGGGCGGAATGAAGTTTAGACTTGGGTCACCCGCGTGTAATAATCGAACGATAGCAACAGCCTAACGTACGCACACAATCCTTAACTACATCTCCATGGCTCTCACTCCAACCATTTATTACAAACTCAGAGAAAAGCTACTCTCGAGGTCGAACGAAGCTGTCGAAGCTTTGAAGAGCGCTTCGGAGCGCGTCTACCGAGGTTCTGTGCATGGCGACATCATCGCCCAAGTTTGGCAACTCTTCGGGGACAAGCCGCTATTCTCGGCAATGCAAGCAAACAAGCTTGGCACGAAGTACGCCTATATGTGGAAGGAAGGCTTCTTCCCCTCGACCGCTCAGGAAATGGCGGACCCCGACTGGGAGATATCCTACACGCGACACTCTGGAAACAGTTGGAACGCAGACGAAAATTATGAGCTGGTTGGGCGTTCAGCGAAGGCCTTCGCTGAGGCGGCAGGAAGAGCTATGACGATTCCTGGGGGCGATCCTGGTGTGCGTCCAAAGGTCGGTAAGCAACGACTCTTCAACATGAGGACGATTGCCAAGAACTTGGTGAGTTTTGCAACGCCAGTTGTAGGCGAAACGACCAGCAGAGTGGGTGCTCTGAAAGCACAATTCGAGGCAGAAAAGGAGCCTTCCGAGTTCCTGGCGATTGGTCGAGAGGCATCAGAGACATTGGGGGTAGGCTTGACGACAGCGTTCCATGGACTGTGTGATATGGGATTCGAGGTTATCAAGCCGGACATGCATGCGGCGCGGTCTGTGTGCTACTTTGGCTCGGTGAACTCGGAGTTGGGCGTGTCAGACCCCAACAAGTTTTTGGGTTTGCGAGACGCTAACAAGGCGGAAGTAGTTAGTGCAGGGGTATTGCTTGCACGCCAAATCAAACCACTGCCAGAATTTGAGGGCTATCGCTGCCGAGAAGTTGACGTTGTGTTGCTTTGGGCAAGCAAATCGGAACTCATATTCGATTTCCCTTGAGGCACCTAGTCGCGGAATGTCACGGGTATCCACAGAACATTGTCCGGAAGTCGTTTGGTCGGCAGGCGGATACGTGCCAGAAGTCGACGCAGAGGCTTGCTTCTTGAAGGGGCCCATGCCACGTTGTCCAAATTGTGGAGCACTGGCTCGTCCGCACATTCTGACGTGGCATGCCGAATCCGCCGAACGACAAGTCGAGAAGCTGCAAGGGTGGCTGGGTCTTGCGGAAGCGCTCGTTGTCGTCGAGGTTGGGGCTGGTACGGGTCTGCCGACAGTGCGGAGCTTCAGTAAGCGGATGGCCCTCGGGTCATCCGCATCAATGCTCGCGAGTCATTTATCAATCCGAGGTACGGGTTGGGGCTGGCTAGATGGTCGTGCGCTGGAGGTCCTGCAAGAGTTGGATACTCAGCTAGGGAGCGATTGGTGTACTGGAGGACGAGCGCAGTGCAGATGTGGACAAGGGCGATGATGGTTCCCTTCCCGTCGTAGCCAACTTCTTGTTCCTAGTTCAACATCTACCGATGCGGTACGTGGGGGGCTCGGGAAGTTCGAGAGCTAAGAGCAAATCTTCATTCAACGGACTACTTTCGGAAGGACCATATGAGAGGGCTTGTCCTTAAGACCGGAGGCCGCCTTGAGTTTATTGGCTGGGGGCTCGACGAAAAAACAGGAGATGAGGGGTATCTTCGCTCCGAGGTGACAGCAGATGCCGCTGCATACCTGATGGATGCAGTACGATTTGAAGGGGATATCTACCTCCGGGACATCTTCTCGCTGCTTGAGCTCAATCCCACGTTGCTTCAAGTGTTTTCGCGAGTCTACGCGGCCGAATACCTGGCGGAAGCAAAGAAGAGGAGCGCGGCTCCTTACACCGGTGAGTATGATGGCGAGAGTATCGAATACCTCGAATTAACGCCGGATTGGGAAAAAACTGCCGGCGAGCTTACCGTAAGCCACCGCCTTTCGATTGCCGGTGTCGGCCACGTACTAAGGCAAGACGTCGAGCTCGAGGGCGGCATGCAGTACAAGGCAGGAACCAGAATCCGATGGTCAATCATGTACTGCCCGTTGGCAGAGCTCTTGAACTTGCCTCTGCGTTTGAACAGCAAGGTATCCCTCATGGCAGGCAGCGGTGTTGACGAGGGTAGCCATCGGGACGCCCTAACCACCGTGGTCGTGGCGCCATCCCTCGCTCAGATTATCCATGGTGCCCTCTGGGAACTGTCGTTTGGTGGAGACGCCGAACAGACTGCGGAGTTCGTTGATGCGCTGCTCGACGCGGAGTCCGATACGGAAGGGTGGACTATCGTTAGCGCGGAAGAGCTTCTGCGGCGCCTGGATGGTAAAGAGGGTAACTGAGCCAACTGCGCGCTGTTGGCTGATGGAGTGGCCACACGCTTAAGGGCTAGGGGTGACATGCCCTCTGTGGGTATGGGGGGCTGACGCCGGGCCGCCACTTCCCTACCTACTCGCTCTAGCTTGCCCCATGTTCCCTGACGCCCACCTGTACACACGAAATAGCGCGTCTTGGTACGTCTGGCCGTAGAACCAGCTTGAACGGGTCATGTTCCATGAGTAGCCAAGTCGCCCGGCCGCAGTGAGAACAAAATACGGCTGCTCCGCCTTGAGAAGGAAGGAAACCAAAGGAGCCGTCCTTGAGCGATGCATCGACAAAGAACTTCACCAGTTCATCCAACGTCCCAGCGAGACGCGTATTGTCGAAATGTCCTGCCAGAGCATCTCTGACCCTGTCCAGTTCGGCGCGGGAAACCTCGTCTGCGGCTTCCGGATCAATTGTCGGACATCGGCCTCGCGTGGAGAGGGTAAGCGAATGGTATCGCAGAGAAAAAGTAGTCGTTCGTAACTCGCACTCACAATAGGGTTCGTTTCGGTCGAAGGTCCTTTGGATTTAATCAGATGCTACTTTCGTGTTGGTCGTAAGCGTGTCCGGAAGGCCGTCTGGTCACATGAGGGTTGCGCAGGCATTCTGATTCCCACCAGATCTGGTGGGAATCAAATATGGAAGCACGTGGACGCGGCCGGCGGCCGGGCTCGAAGAACTACTCCAGGGAGTTTCGGGAGATGGTTGCCGCCGAGGCCAACCATCCAGAGCGCTCAATCTCGGAAGTCGCCAAGGAACATGGGCTAAACGCGAACATGGTCTCTAAGTGGCGACGTGACCAAGCGAGCCGCGCGCAGCCGGGGCCATTGGCGCCAGTGCCAGAGCAATCGTTCCTTCCTGTACAAATCGCACCGTTGTCCACCCAGCGATCTGCCGTCATAGTTGAACGCGGAGCCCTTCACGTACGCTTTGAAGGTCCGACCGACCTCGATGCATTGCGCGTCGTTCTGGCCAGTCTGCGAGACGTGCCATGATGCTGGGATTACCTGCGGGCACGCGGGTCTGGCTAGCTGCGGGCGTGACCGACATGCGAGCCGGCTTCAACAGCCTTGCTGCAAAGGTTCAGACCGTTCTTGAACATGACCCATTCAGTGGACATGTCTTTGTCTTCCGCGGCAAACGCGGCGACCTTCTGAAAGTCCTGTGGTGGAGCGGCGATGGAATGTGTCTGCTCATGAAACGGCTCGAGAAGGGACGCTTTATCTGGCCACATGCAACGAGCGGTACGGTGTGCCTGAGTCCGGCCCAACTCTCGATGCTTCTTGAAGGTATCGACTGGCGCCAGCCGACACGCACTGCACAGCCTATCTCGGCGTTGTAAACCTCGGCACCGGCGCCTAGACTGTCGGCATGACTTCTGCCGACATCCTTCCCGACGACATTGAGGCTCTCAAGAACCTCCTGCGCGAACGCGACGAGAAGCTCAAGCAGTTGAAGGATGTTGTCGACTCTCAGCAATGCGCCATCGCGACGAGCAAGGCCGAGATCGAACACCTGAAGCTGCTGATCGCGAAACTGCGTCGCATGCAGTTCGGCCGCAAGTCGGAAAAGCTGGACCACCAGATCGAACAACTCGAACTACGACTGGAAGAACTCGAGGCGGATGAGGGTGCAGCACCGGTCAGGATTGGCCGTGCTCCGCGCGTACTGCCCGAGCAGGCACAGCGCAAGCCGTTGCCCTCGCATCTCCCGCGCGACGTCCAGGTGCACCTGCCCGTGTCTGCGGAGCGTTGCGCAGACTGCGGGGGGGCAATGAAGCCGCTGGGCGAGGACATCGCCGAACAACTCGAGTATGTGCCGGCGAGCTTCCGCGTCATTCGCCACGTGCGACCCAAGTTCGCATGTTCTTGCTGTGACACTATTGTGCAAGCACCGGCCCCAAGCCGGCCAATTGATCGGGGTATAGCAGGCCCTGGTCTGCTGGCCCACGTATTGGTGTCGAAGTTCGCCGACCACGTTCCGCTCTATAGGCAATCGGTTATCTATGCCCGCGAAGGCGTTGAGCTCCACCGATCGTTGCTTGCAAAGTGGGTGGGGCACAGCGCAGCGTTGCTGCAACCTCTTGTGGAGGTGTTGCGCCGTCATGTCATGGCCGCTTCGAAATTGCACGCCGACGATACGCCAGTCCCCGTGCTTGCACCGGGCAACGGTAAGACGAAAACTGGACGCCTATGGGTCTACGTCCGCGACGATCGTGCATCGTGCGACATGACGCCTCCGGCGGTCTGGTTCGCCTACACACCGGATCGCAAAGGCATCCATCCGCAGCGCCATCTGGAGTCATTCAAAGGCACGCTCCAAGCCGATGCCTACGGCGGGTACCAAGCCATCTATGAAAGCCAGCGGGTGTCCGAAGCTGCTTGTTGGGCACATGCGCGGCGACAGTTTTACGAGCTGTATGTCGCTCGCCCAAACACGCTGAACACCGAGGCCCTGCAGCGTATCGGTGAGTTGTATGGAATCGAGGAAAAGATCCGCGGCAAGCCGCCTGACGAGCGTCAGGCCTACCGGCAAGAGCACGCGGGGCCTTTGCTAGAGCAACTCCGCGCGTGGCTGGCGGCGACGCTGGAGACACTCTCCAAAAAATCCGATACGAGTCGGGCGATCCTCTACGCACTGAACAGATGGCAGGCGCTGACCCGCTATTGCGACGACGGTAGATTGGAAATCGACAATCTGCCCGTTGAACGCGCACTGCGCGGCGTCGCCATCGGCAGGCGCAACTACTTGTTCGCTGGCGCGGACTCGGGCGGTGATCGTGCCGCCGCCATCTACAGCTTGGTCGGAACGGCAAAACTCAATAACGTCGATCCCGAAGCCTACCTACGCTTCGTCCTGGAACGCATTGCCGACCATGCGATCAACAGAGTCGACGAGCTCATGCCGTGGGCCGTTGCTAATCAGCTTCCCTCGCGCACATAACCTCACTGGCCACGTCAAGACGGCCCTGGCGCATCGCTTACTGTTGGTCAATGGACCACGCAGATGCCAACGTCGAAATCCGCTCGCCGTAGTTGGAGAAATGGCCGACTTGGTACTCCATGCTATCCGGCAACAGGAAACGTCCCTCGACTGCAAACTCCATCGCATGTGGCTTCAGAGAAAGCATTCGAATGGGATACCCGCACGCACGTTCCAGCGCGGCGCCAACTTGAATGGCCATACGTGGCGTGACAAGCGACGCGACGACGATGTCGATGCAGGGAGTAATCCCATCTCTATGAAAATAGGCTTCGGTTCCGCCTGCCTTCTCGAGGACGGTGACGTAGCGCTCAACGTCAATCACCTCGCCTTCCACTTCCGTCTCTGCGTCAAAGTACTTCCACTGCTTCCAACCGTTGTGTACGTTCATGAGGCGTCTTAGCTTAGTTGATAACCAGCAGAGTAGACGCTATTCCAGACAGTTCTCGTCTCGAAGAGGAAAAGGTTGGTGTCTTTGGGTGCCGTGGTGTTGCTCGATGGGTCTAGCCTATGATTAGTCCCAATTTCGTTAGTCGTCCATCTCTCCCCAGGTGCCGGGAAACTCTTTCCAGAGGGCAGCTTCGGTGTGGTTTTCCCAGTCAAGCATGTGGCTGCCATCCTCGGATAGCGTCACGGTGACGCTATCGCCCTCTTGACTTGCCCTGACCTCCCCGACCAGGCCGGACCGAGGATTGGGCGCAATCATGACTTGGTGTGTTGGTAAGTCCTTAAGTTGGTACCGCACTGAATAGCGTGCGATACGAACGTAGTCGACCTGCAACGCAACCAAGATACCTGACTCTGGCATGGGTCTCCTATGTGGTTGGCTCTGTGGTCAGTTTCTTGTCCAGACGACCAACGCAACAGAGGCATACTCGCGCCATCGGAACTTTCGGCTTGGATGGGCAGGCCTCCTGTAGCAGGGTCTAGTGCATGCAGACACCATCATCATCCAGTCATCAGGCAGTTGGTGTCTCAAGACGACGCGGCCTTGAACACGTGCTGCTTCCTTCGCCGCGCCGCGTGCCAAAGCGAAACCCCTTGCGGGAGGCGCAAAGGGGAATTGGTTATTGCCAAGCACCGAGACATTGGATGCGTCATGATGGCGGGATTTTCTACTTCTCGCGGCTTGTAGCCTAGACCGGAAAAAGCTTAAATCTGCATCAACTGAGCTCTGACGAATCCCTTTAGCTCATCCAGACTCGACGTGCGCATGAATGCCGGAGTGCCGAGGTGCGTGATGCCATTGCACACAGCCTCATAGGACTCTTCGCTGGTAACAATAGCCAGCACTGTACCCTGGGATTTCAGAAGTATGTTCAGCTTGCGGATGGCTGCAATTGCTTCTGCTTTGGCCGCGTCCACTTGCATCAGCACCATCCTGGCCCGCCGCATGGTGCAAAGGACGGCCACGTCCAGTGCGTCCTCAGCAGTGGCCACGCGCAAGGGCATTCCCCAGTGCCGCACCGCACTCTGCATTTCCTCAAACTGACCCGCCTCAGTATTGGCTAAAACAAGGTCCAATTCCCATTTGTGGGCGACAGATACCTTTTTCCGTGACAGCGGCGTGACCGATTCCCGAACTCGCATCACCGAATCCCGTGAAATGCGTCGGTGTCCGCCGCCAGTGGTCCAGGCTTCTAGCTCGCCAGTATCCACCATGCGCTGTACAGTGCCCAGCGCGACGCCAAGCAATGCAGCGGCTTCTCGAGTGCTGATGAACGTATCTTTTCCCATCCTAAAGAAGTCTCCTGCGAACGCTGCGTAGCGGTGGGGCATGCGGTGGCTGCCAGCAGACAAAGGAACGTGTGGCCGTTGAGGCACCTTGTGGCAGCACAGGTATTGCGCAAAGGTTCAAAGAATGAGCGGTTTGCGACCGAAGAAGACAACTCGGGTTGTGCTGGCTTCGTCCTCATTGAATTTGACTTCGACCAGCCTGCCCTTCATGTCGTAACGGAACAAGGGATGCTTGGCATACTCCTCTGCCACATACGTAGCTGTAACGTGTCCGACTTCAGCGCAGAACAACACCTGCAGTACGCAGGAAAACACAGGCTCTCCGACTTTGGCCCGGTCGTTGTTTTCATAAGGGACAAAGGCTACGGAGACGCGCTGCGTCAAAGCCTTGAAGTAAGGCGATTGCATAGCGACTTCCAGAACTCGTTCCGTATCCTTGATGCTCGACTGCAGCACACCGATATTGGCTTCCGCTGCGCTGAGTTCAGTCTCCAGTCGCATACGCGAGAACACCATCTGTTGTGTTTGACCCAGAGTCGTCATTGTCTCCAGGTCAACCGCTGCACCCTTGAGCGTTGAGGCAATCGCACCGCTTTGGCTGGCGTTGACTCGCACCTGTACCCCTGCAATTTTCGAGTCAGTCAGCGAATTGGCCGAAGTTTGCAGGGTAATCTTCCGGGAGGCGGCATCTTCTTTGGAGATGAGCCCCGCATTCAGCTCCGCGTCCGTTGTAGCCATCATTGCCTTGAGCTGTTGATGTGCCCGCTCGGTATCAGCAATATCTGCGGATTTCTCGGTCGCCAGTTTGTTCAGGCTGCTAGATACCCTGGTCAGATTCGCAATCGCCACTTTTTGCGCCGACTCTGTGCGTGCAAGCAAAGCATCCAGGTCCTGGAGGCCCTGTTTTTTGACTCGTAGCTGGTTGGTGAGGTCGGCCAGTTCCGCGCGTTGCTTGCTCAGCTGACCTTTTAGCTGCGTCACTTGTGGTTGATATGAAAGCACGCGTTCCTGTGTCGGCGAAATGATCAGCGGAGCACCCCAATTCTCATTCTGGAAATAGAAAATCAGGAGACCGATGTAACCAAAGATGCCGACGATGATGGATATCAGAACGACAAACGAAACCAGCCGATAGATAACAAGCATCTTGGACTGAAACTTACTGGTAAGGGCTGCAATCATCTTCTTTTCTCGTTGTGTTACTGAAAGCGCGAGTCTTTTGACAACCAGGCGTTGATTTCTCGAATGCGCTCAGCTGAGGCTTCGAGCTCTGTCCGCGTTATCAGCTGCTCCACGGCCATGTTTCGACGCACTCGTTTGGCCGCTTGCGTATCCAGGGAACCAACTCGTTCCAGTTGCATATGGATGGCTGTGCTTCGCTCCTCCAGGCTTTGCTTGCGCAACGATTCAGCCGCAAGACTTCCGTGAAGCATCTGCCGCAGTCGCTGCAAGCGTTGCAAGCCCCCATCTCGCTGCTCGGTGAGCAGCTTCGTCGTCAGCTCGCCAACTCGGTCAGATGCAGCGGATGCGCCGCTATAGCCAAAACTGTAGGTGGCCGTCATTCCAACGAAGGGGGACTGACTACCTGAGCCGAAGTCGTGACGGTACCCCACCAGTACGTTGACATCCCAGCCCCGCGCACTTTTGATTCGCGCAGCCAAGGACGCAGCACGCGCCTGCGCGCTAGTGTTCTCGGTAATCAGCGCGGAGACTGCTTGAGTGGACGGGTCGACGGTGCCTGCCAGCTCTGATGCTCGTTGATGCATCGCTGCCAGGCCCAAGGCGGTTCGGTCGCGAAGTTCTTGGGCTACGGTGTATTCACTAAGCGTAGCTTCCTGGGCTCCTAGCAAGGCTTTCTCTGTGGCAAGGTTACGTTCCGCCTGCACAGTTGCCCGCTCATACCCGGCAATGCGGGTCCGGAGGGACAGTTGCTCAATACGGTCAGGAATGCTCTCGACGGAGTTCTTGATAGCCACGCTTGAACGATAAACGTCACACTCTGCGGCGGCCAACTCCCGGGTCAAACCCGCTCGACGACTCTGCGAGAGACTTTTACTAATTCCCGCCGAGACAATCCGGCTAGAAATCGAAGGGTCGCCCACGTTCACAAAGGCAGAAGGGGTCGCCAGTACTCTCGCTTCCGATTCTGCTTGCGCGGCCGACAGCTCGCAGTAGACGTCACCTTCAGCGGCCTGAACCATGAAGGGCAAGGCGAAAACATAAGCGGAGACAACACCCTTACACAATGGCTTCATCATGCGCATACTTGTCATCAACGTCATCCGAATACAGCTCAAGGCATTTGGCGGGTGTTTTCGAGCAGGGCGTTTGGTACGTCCGTGGACTGCTCGTTAGGCGCCTTCGAAACCCGGGTGCCCCAGCTACTGGAGTCCATCGTGAAGATGGCCATCATTGCGCACGTCAATGTTCCGCAAAAAGCCCAGCCGGCGATAAATGGAAGCAGCACTAGCGTCCCACCCTTGACCACTTGATCCGGTGCAGATTGTTTCATCCAGAAGTGCATCAGAATGAGGAAAGGCCCCAGGAAGGAGTAGGTGAACAACTGATGGGCAACCACCCATTGCAGCGCATCCCCGGACACCAGCGAATAGATGAAGGTGAAGAGCATGAGATAGTTGACCGTCTCAGGCAGCATCAGATTCATCACAGACAAAGGGTTGACGTTCCGGGAATGTCGCATCAAGGTACGCAAAGTAAGCAGGTAGTCTTGCGTTCCGCTGCGGCGCCAGCGCCATTGCTGGGTGAAGAACTTCCGGAACGTACTGGGAACTTCCGTCCAGCAGATGGCATCGAGGTTCACACCGGTTTGGTGACCGCGAAGCATTAGCAAATGAGTCATGTAGCGGTCCTCTCCTGCGGAGAATTTGGCCCCCAGGAAGTTACATTTTTTGACGTCATCCTCGATTTCGTAGAAGGCCTCTTTGCGAATCGCAAACAGGCAACCACTGATGCAAGCCACATTACGAAGCCGATTCTGGAACATCTTCATCACCTTGTAGGCGTAGAAGTACACGGTGGCCTGTGCCTGGGTCAGAAGGTTATCGTTGACGTTACTCACACGGACGTGACCGCCAACCGCTGCAATTTTCTCCGTCGTGAAGGAGGCCACCAGTTCCCGGACTGCATCAGCATGGAAGTAGCAGTCACTGTCTATGCATAGAAAGAGGTCCGCGTCATTGGAAAGGCTGGCAGCCTTGCTCAACGCTTCATACTTACCTGCATTCTTGGGCTGACGATATGCGGTAATCTGTACCGCCCCAGAAAAGTCCGTCTGCGCTTTCTTAATCCACTCCCAACTATCGTCTGTAGAGCGGTCATCAACGGCCACTACCTCTAGCATCCCTGTCGGGTAGTTTGACTGGCTGATGCTCTTGATGGTGTCATAGGCATGAGGCCCCTCATTGAAGCAAGGCAGCAGTACGGTGACTCGTTTCTGGATGCCGTAGTCTTTCTTGAGAAAAGTACTTTTCCGCAGGAACATCACGCACAGCAGGGGGATGACGTAGGTGAAAATTGTCAGCAACCAGCCGAGTGACAACGTAAGTAGAAGGAATGCATCCATGGTCTTGGGATTGACTGAGACTCGAGGGAAGGCACTGCAATTGCGGTGTGGGCGCGCTACGGACGCCAGAGAATGGCCCGGGCTGGGCAGGCTCCTCGATTGAGCACAGCCTTGAGGTCACTAACCACGAACTTTCCATTCGGCTTCGCAAGCGACTCAATCAGCGCCCATCCGTCTTTCCTGAAATCGATGTGTGGGACGGCCAAGACAATGGCGTCTGCCGGCTTGGCGTCGGAGATTTGGGTGAGGCGGTAACCGTATTCCTCTTCGACCTCTCGACTGTCTGCCCACATATCCACAACTTGGCTACGGATACCCATCGCACTGAGCTTCCGGATAATGTCGGCGACCTTGGAGTTCCGAATGTCAGGCACGTTCTCCTTGAACGTCGTGCCCAGTACGGTAATGATGGTTTCCGGCCCCAACAGGTGATGCTGCGTCATGGCCCGGATGAGCTGGTTGACCACGAACTGGGCCATCCCGTCATTGGTCTCCCGCGCTGCCAGTACCAGATTTGCCGTGAAACCACAGGACGCAGCCTTGTGCGTCAGGTAATAGGGGTCTACCGAAATGCAGTGCCCGCCGACGAGCCCCGGACGGAAATCCAGAAAATTCCACTTGGTGCGTGCGGCAGCCAGGACGTCGTGGGTGTCGACGCCCAGGGAACTCAGCAACTGTGAGACTTCGTTCATCAGCGCAATATTGACGTCCCGTTGGGTGTTTTCCAGCACCTTCGCGGCCTCTGCCACCTTGATGCTTTGCGCAAGATAGACCTTGGTAATGGCCCCGTACACGTTGCCTAGGACTTCGCGGGTCTTGGGGGTATCCCCCGAAACAATTTTGGTAACGGTGGTCAAGGTGTTCTCGCGATCCCCCGGGCTGATGCGTTCGGGTGAGTACCCAACGTGGAAATCCTTGAGGTGCTTGAGGCCGCTGTGCTGTTCCAGCAGTGGCACGCAAATCTCCTCAGTCACCCCCGGGTAGACCGTGCTTTCGTACACTACGATGGCGCCCTGCTTCAGGAAGTGGCCCACCGTCTTGGAAGCCTGAATCACGGGATTCAGGTCAGGCACTCGGGCCGCGTCGACGGGAGTTGGCACGGTCACAACAATAATGTCCGCCTCGGCCAGTACGGACGCATCACTGCTGAAGGAGAGCTTGGTCTCCTGCAGGTCCTTCCTCGTAATTTCGTTGTTTCGGTCTTTCCCAACGCCCAGCTCTTGGACTCGAGCCTCATTGATATCAAAACCGATGACACAGAAGTGGCGGGAGAGCTCCACAGCCAGCGGGGCTCCCACGTATCCCAGCCCTACCACGACGATTTGGGGCGCAGGGGAGCTCAAGCTGGCCGAACCAGCTTCGGTTTCTTGCAGCGAATTTGGCATGGAATTTTTCAGGTGCACCGCGCTAGACAACAGCTGTCCTACTCGCCTCCAAAATACGGGCGAGGTTGAAACAGTCTTTAAGTTGCTATTGGCGACGGATAATCGCGAGAAATAGGAAAAGTTTGGACGCGAGGCGGGCTTTGATGAGTTACCGTCACCGATTAAATTTTACGGGTGAATTGTGCGTGCTTTGAGCATGGGAGATTTCCGGCGTGAAAGTAAATCGCTTGATGATGAACTCCACAGACTGGTCATTTTGTGGCGCCAGACCTTTCGTTAGCCATAGATTAATTTGTGGCCGTGCGTCACCCGTTTTCGGAACATTTTCCGTCTTTATCCACTGCTTAATGACGGCGCCGTTGACATTTTTCGCAGTGAACAGAGCCATTTTCTTCGTCCAGTGAATGCTGTAGATAGTTGCCGAATGATTCACTTCGAAACGGCTAACGCTGCCAGGAGGGCCGGATGGCTGGACAACGAACTGCCCATTCCTTGTTTCCGTGGGCCGCCCCCAGTACGACAGCTCGATGTCCAGTTCACGATGGTTTTGTTCTGCCGAACTGCTGTACGTGAAGAAACCAAATACCGCCTGCCGGTCCATATTGAAGGGATTGGTTTCCACTTCTATCTCATAGGTGCCATAACCCATTGCCTGCGAAAGAGTGACCTCTGAGCAAGCCCAGATCGTTCCGGATTTCCGAATGAACAGATGGAGTTTGCCGTCGGCGTCCACATTCACGAAATCGGGGGTGCCTGCAAACAGATTCGGACCAGGCCCGCTGAATTGCCCTTCGGAAGAGCGCACAAGCCATCGGTAGCCCGAGAACTCCATTTCTCGTGCAGAAGCTGAAACCAGAATGGAAGTGAGCAGCAATGCCGCACACAGATGGCGAAACATCAAGATGACCTTTTATTATCAGAAACTAACAAATACCAAAGATGAGAGCGCCTGCGATAGTAGGAGCAGGGGTGGAGGATCTTTATCCCCTCTGAAGTGGGGCTGTTTAGTAAAGTGCCAATGAAATGGTCGGTTTTGATATTTTTGATTGATTTTTATATGATCTTACCGACAACCTGGATGACATACTCGACATGTTCATTGAATAATGACGATGGGTCTTAGCCAAGATTGGCTGGGCCCCGTAGTCCTGCTACCACCCGCGTAGCCGTCATGGTTACGCGGGTTTTTTAAGGACGTGTGCATCAGTCTTATCGTATCCAGGCAGCAAGACATTTGCTGTCTTAAGCGTGCACGTGCAAAGCCGGTCATCAGAAAGACAAGAATTGTCTCGTTCATCTGCATTCATTCAGATTTGATTGCCCGATTGTGGCCACGATGTGTATCAAATCGTCAGGGGCTGCAGACTTCAGCGTCTAGGCTGGGGGCCTGGTCCGGCGGGTGTCATCCTCGCCGTCGACAAAGCAGACAAACAGACACCCGTTAATGGGTGGCTAAAATCAACCTCAACCCCTGAACCTATTTGGGCAATGCCGCTTCTGTCATCGCCGCAGATTGATGAGTGTTGGCATGGGAAGCCTCGCTGCTTGCGCTCGGTGTTGGACTTCCCTAAAGCGTTTGTGGACCGAAACCGGAGGCGCCCTGCATGTCAGGCGGACACTGCTTGTTTCGGGTGCGATGCAGCGTCACGAAACCCGTTTTGGGAGCCATTTCAGAGCTCAACGTGGGTTGAGCTCACTGTATTGCGCGATGGCAGCAGCCAGGTGCTCGAGCGTTGTTGGCCCACCTGGCTTGACCGTAAAGGCAGCGTAATCGTGCTTCTTTGTTGTCTTGCACGATTCGCGTCACCCACCCGCAGTACCATCGGGCGCGAGCGAGGAGCTCATAGTCTGGGGCGGCTTACCAAGTGCCGAAGCGAGACATCAGATGCCTCGTGACGGTGAGATTCTTCCGAGGCGGGCCAAATGTCGGCCTATCCTCGTAAGGAGGAATTTTGTGTGGCAAACCGTCAAGAGCTTCGTACACCCACCGGCAAACTCATTAGCTATATCGAGTCGGAGTCGACAGGGCGGCTGGTCGGCCGCGCTGCGACGGGGCGGATGGTCGGGTCGTATGATCCGAAGTCGGATGTCACTAGGACACCGACGGGCACCGCTAATGGGAAGGGGAACATGTTGCCTGTTCTGATTCAGATGGCACACTAGCTCCCTATGGTGAGTGGGGCAAAGGCAAGGTGATGGCGCGAGACACGGCCTAGCGCCCTCGTGCATAGAGCTTTGCCGCTGCCCTGGATTCGGCCGCGAATTCGTCGCGCAAGTGCGTGGGCTCCAAGACCTCTGCGAAGGGACCAAAGGAACGGAGCCACCAGTGTAGGCGCTCACTGAGCTTCACCGTGCCGCGCACTATGATGCTACCGTCTGGGTAGTGTTCAACGGTCTGGTCTTGCGATATAGGTGCCTCACAAACTGCGTGGCTTCGCCCATTTGTGAAGCGAACTGCAAGCTTTATCTCTCCGCGCGGGAGAAAGTCGAATTGTCGCTCTTGAGCAATGTACTTTTCCAGCGAAAAGTCCTTGGGGTAAGGAAAAGGCTCGGGGCAGACGCGAGCACTCTCCATTCGGTCCAGTCGGTACATTGCGGGTTCCGGCTTCGAGCCTCGTTTGGCGACCAGATAGACGAAGGAAGCCATCTCGACTAAGCCCAAAGGCATCACTTCCTGCGGCTGTGGCTTCTTTTCAGGGTTCGAACGCGGCTTGTAGACGATTTCCAGGAGTTGTTCCGAAAACAGTGCTTCGGACACCGCGAAGAAGATTGCCTCTTTTACGGTCGGGGCAAGAAGGTGAAAACCGTTGTCCACGGCTGCGACCTTCCTATGCCAGCTAGCATGTCGGCGTCCATCTGGCGTCGCCCCCTGCTTTAGGCGGTCCTCCGCGACTTCAAACAGCCCCCCCAGTGCGGCCCCCACCAAGGTGGGGATTTGCCGACCAGCAAAGCGCTTTAATGTCTGCAGCGCGAGCGCTTCGTCGAAAGTCATCATCGTTCCGGCTTTGGCGGCCACGCCACTGGCACCTTCCTTCTTTTGCCATTCGAGAGTATTTCCAGCCTTGCGCTTCACGACAACTCCCGCCTCAAGCAAAGCTTCGAGCCGCCGTTGTACGGTCTTGACGTGCCGTACTGTCTGGCCGCTGCGTTCCAGTGCATCTGCAACTTGTGGTGTCGTCATCCATCGCTGCGATGAATGCTTCGTGGGAAGCGTTGCAAGAATTGGGGAATCGAGGGAAGACATGGAGCGAGAAGGAAGCTGTCGTACAAGACACAAAATGTCTCATAGCTGCGCTATTGTGACAAGCTGACGGTAGCTGGCGGCGAGCTGAGCGTTGAGCTTTTTGGGAACAGTTTTCCTTTGCAGGTTCTTATGAATGATGCAGCGAAGGGTGTGAGTTGCCCCGCTATCGAGTGGGGCTTCGCTGATGGGGTAAGGGGAGCATAGATGCAAGAGCAGAACGGGCGGAGGCTCTATTGCGCGTCAGACGTAGTTGTGTTTCTGGAGTGCGAACATACCAATACGCTCGCGCTGCGAAACTTTTGCGACCTCGTCCTTAAGAACGAAGGTGAGGATGGGCGTCGCGACTGACATGGCTGTACTCCTGTCGAGGCTCGCGGCGAGTTGCCTCGGTCCTCAACATAGGAAACAGCGCTGGGGGTTCATTCACTTGGTGCTTGGCCGGCGGGCCATATCAGTCCTATGGCCGAACGCGGCCCTCCCGCGGTAGCCATGATCAGGCTCGCACGATTGGGCGGAAGCGGTCGTGCGTCGGAAGTGGACTGGCCGGGCAACTATGACCCAAAATCGTGGCTGATCGCTGGGATGTTAGCCGGCGTAAACGTGCCGCGACCATGCTTCCATTAGCGGTCGCCGTTGCTCAAGCAGGTCTGTTCGGTGATACGCCGCTTCAACTTTATTGGCGACAGTGTGGGCGAGGGCCCGTTCCGCTAGGTCTCGTGCATAGCCGTGTTCGCTAGCCCAATCCCGAAAGCTCGAACGAAAGCCGTGGGCAGTTGCGAAACGGCCGGGCGTGTCGCTTTCTGCCTTAACGCGTCGGAGCAGGGCAGTAAGCGTCATGTCGCTCAATACCTTCTCCTGCGGGGAGGGGAATACTAGTGTGTCGTGCAATTGGGTCCGTTTTAGCGTTTTAACAAGCGTTAGTGCCTTCGCCGACAGCGGAACCCGATGCGGCTCTTTGGCCTTCATGCGGGCGGCAGGGATGTTCCATACACCGGCGTGAAGGTCAAGCTCGTCCCAGGTCGCGCCGCGCACCTCCCCACTGCGCGCCGCGGTCAGAATCAAGAATAGCAGAGCGGCGCGTGTACTGTCGCCCGGCTTGTGTTCGGTCAGATGTGCGGTGACGAATTTCGGCACTTCCCGCCAAGGGATGGCGGGCTGGTGCTCGGGTTTAGCGGATTGCTTGGGGAGGAGGTGGTCCACGACACTCAACGGATTCGCGGTGATATGGCCGTGTGCCCATGCCCATTGCATGACCGCATGCATTCTTTGTCGAGTGCGGCTGGCAGTCTCGGACTTGGTCAGCCAGATTGAGCGGAGCACGTCCGCACAATCGCCAGGACTGATCGCGTCGAGTTTGCGGCTCCCGAGTTTCGGAAATACATAAGTCTCTAGCGTGCTGATCCACTGCGCAGCATGTTTCTCGTTCTTCCAGCCTGGTTTGAGTTCCGTGTGGACCTGCCTGGCAGCCTTCTCGAACGTAAGGGCAGCTGCGGCGACAGCGGCCGCTTCACGCTCCCGGTTGCGCTGGTCAATGGGGTCCTCGCCATTGTCGATGAGCTTGCGCATGGCGAGCGCCTTTTCGCGGGCTTCGGCGATCGACGTCTCGGGAAAAGTGCCAAGGCCGGCGTCGCGTCTCTTGCCAGTAATCGGACTGGTATAGCGGAGGGTCCATTTGCTGCCTGATGCCGTCGGCGCCAGCATGAGCCCAGTCACTCTTCCATCGAAAACAGGTTTGTCCTTTGGCTTGAGCGCCCTTGCTTGCTTGTCAGTTAGCATCTTTTTTAGCCCATCAACCAGCCCATCAGCGGGAGCTGGAAAGTATCGAATGAGGCTAGATTACTTTGGATGCGAGTGTCGTGCAAGTAATTGAATTAAAAGGGAAAAAATGGACGGAATTGGACTTCTTTGGACGCTACAATGGCGGACTCCGTCTCCGCCAGTACATCTGTATAGGCGGCGAAACCCCGGAAGATCGCGGTCTTCCGGGGTTTTTGTTTTTTGGAGCGGGTTTCCGCGACGCGTATCTGTGGACTTGGGCAACCAGTGAGAAGCCCCGCGCCGCTCGGCGCGGGCAGAGCGGAGCTCCGAACCCATCCCCGTCGAGAGCATGCCGTCGCCTCTTGGCAGGCC